>CALJKN010000202.1 GCA_937973585.1 uncultured Helicobacteraceae bacterium | reverse complement strand
CAATACGGCTACGCTAGCCGCTGAGGCACTAAAGCTAGCCGCATAAAGCGGCAGAGATAATACTAAAGAGAAATTATATTCCGCATAGGAATACGGCCGTAACGGGCAAAGCCCAATACGGCTACGCTAGCCGCTGAGGCGCATGTAGCGAAGCGAAATTGCGGAGGTAACCACGAGCACAAAAGCTAGCCGCATAAAGCGGCAGGAGAGTCAATCAAAAGACGTTTTACATCAAACTCCGCAGATATCGTCTTTGCAGTCTATTTTTTTGAGGTTGTTTTTCATTGAGAGGTATGAGTTTAGCGCACCTATGTAGGCTTTTGCACTGGCGGTCATCGTATCTATGTCCAGACCGTGCCCCAATACCGGCGGGGTGTCGTTTTGGAAGGCCACTTTGACCACTACGCTTGCTAGCGCATCTTTGCCTCTGCTCACCGCCTCGACCTTGTAATCCATCAGTTGTCCGGATATTGCGGTCAACCTATCCACCACCTTGAAGACCGCATCTATAGTCCCGTCTCCGACGGCTGCATCGGTCTTTTCGCCGTCAACTGTTTTTAGAGTTGCCGCCGCTGTCGCTAGCCCCCCTTGTGAGTCGGCTATCTGAAGGTGCAACAGTTCAAAAAGCTTCGGTATATGGCTAGTCACATCGGCTATAATCATCCGGATATCATCATCAAACATCTCTTTTTTCTTATCGGAGATGATTTTGAACAGCTCGATCGCTTTGTCTAGCTCCTCTTGGCTAAGCTCAAACCCTAGCTCTTTTGCTTTATCTTTGAACGCTGCACGTCCGGAGTGTTTTCCCAGTACGATTGCGTTTGTCTCGACACCTATATCGGCGGCGCTGATAATCTCGTATGTAGATTTGTGTTTTAGTACGCCGTCTTGGTGTATGCCGCTCTCATGGGCAAACGCATTTTTACCGACAATAGCTTTGTTAGGTTGCGGGGAGATTCCGGTGATTGTAGCAACCATACGGCTAGCCGGATATATCTCTTTTGTGTTGATTCCGGTCTCAAAACCGCCAAATATATCCCCTCTTGTTTTGAGCGCCATCACTATCTCTTCCAGAGCGGCATTTCCGGCTCTCTCACCCAGACCGTTTATAGTGCACTCCACCTGCCCTGCTCCGGCTTGTATCGCCGCCAAAGAGTTTGCTACGGCAAGACCCAAATCGTTATGACAGTGAACCGATATAACAGCTTTATCTGTCGTGATTTTGTTGATTTCGCTCACCAGACGAAAATACTCGTTTGGGGTTGTGTATCCGACCGTATCAGGGAGATTAATAGTCTTTGCCCCCGCCTCTACTACGGCGGCTACTATCTCTTTTAGGAATACAATATCGCTTCTTGTTGCATCTTCGCAACTAAACTCTACATCATCTACAAATGTTTTTGCATACTGCACGGCATGAACGGCTCTTTTTACAACCTCATCAGGAGCCATTTTTAGTTTATACTCCATGTGTACCTTGCTTGTGGCGATAAAAGTATGTATTCTTCTATTTTTTGCCGCCTTGATCGCCTCTCCTGCGTCTTTTATGTCTGCATCTACGGCCCTAGCAAGAGAGCATACTGTACTTTTGTCTATCGCAGAGGCTATCCGCTCTATCGCCTCAAAATCCCCAGGGCTAGCCTTTGCAAATCCGGCCTCGATAATGTCAACCCCTAGTTTTTGGAGCTGTAGGGCTATTTTTATCTTCTCGTCGGTGTTCATCGACGCACCGGGACTTTGCTCCCCGTCTCTTAGTGTCGTGTCGAATATTTTTATAAATTTTCCCATTATTTTTGACCTCTTTTGAGTTTAAAAGTCGTTAGATTATATGCCGCCCTGATTATCCCGCTTGCTACAAATACGGTGATCAAAGCCGTTACGGTCTCCAAAGTATATAGATACATAACCGCCAAGACGATAAGGACAAAAACAAATATCCTCATTAACGCCGATTTTGAAAATTTTATTTTTTTGAAGCTTGAATACCTGATATTGCTAACCATCAATATAGAGGCAAAAAAACTTGCCGCCAAAAGCTCCAACTTGCACGCCTCAAGAGCACCGTAACTCTGCAGAGCGACAGTCCAAGATGCCACAAATACGGCAGCGGACGGTATCGGAAGCCCGATAAATACGTTTGGCTCTATACACTCTGACTGGACGTTAAATCTGGCAAGCCTCACCGCCCCCAAAACAACAAAAAATCCGGCCACGAGAACACCTAATTTGCCGAAATATTGGCCCGCCGCAAAGTAGACAAGCATCGCCGGAGCCACCCCAAATGCGACCAAATCCGCCAACGAGTCAAACTCCAGACCAAATTTTGAGCAAGTCCCCGTAAGTCTTGCGATTCGACCGTCTAGGCCGTCGAATATGAGGGATAAAAATATATAAAAAGCGGCTTTTTCATATTCTCCCCGTACCGAGGCCAAAACACTCAAAACCCCAAGAAACAGGGATATTGCGGTCATCAAATTCGGGAGCAAAAAAGCGAATTTTGGTTTCTCTTCCCCTCCGATAATCACTCTGCGTCCTTGAAATATCCTATTACGCTCTCTCCCGCTTTTACCTTCTCCCCAACAGCTTTTTTCAGCTCTACGTTTTTAGGGAGATACAAAATTGTTTGAAACTCGGATTTCAAAAACGACATCCGCTCTCCGGCTCTAATTTTGTTGTCGGTCTCTTTGTAGAGCGATATTTTTGTAGCGAGCGAACCGGCAATGATGGAAATAGCGTATTTATGCCCTTTCTCACCCTCAAAATAGGCAGCGAACCTCTCGTTTAGCGATTTAGCTTTTTCGTTTTTTATCGGCAAAAAAGTTCCGTGAAGCGAGTTTTTTGCTTTAAAAATAGATGCGAACGGAGCCCTGATAAAGTGGGCATCCTCTAGCGATGTGGCAATAGCCACGCATACGCAATCGTCTTTAACGAATCTATCTTCGTATTCATCGTCAATAGAGACGATAACCCCATCGGTCGGGGAGAGTATTGCCCTCTCGTCGTCGTCATCCGATATTCGCTCCGGATTTCTAAAGAAATAGACTATAGCCGAGACGGCCAGAGCCAAAAGGATAAGGTTTAGAGAGCTAAACCCCCAGTATACCGCCAATGCCAAAACGACAAAAGCCCCAATGATATATTTGTACCCCTCTTTTGCAACGAGTTCGGTTGTTGTTACTCTGTTTTTCATCCGGGCAAACCCCTTATCCGTTTTTTACGTGGCTCTCATCAGAGTGCAACTCTTCCTCGTTGGACTCTCTGATAATCCCGTTTTTCTCTTCAAAATCTTTGATTATCTCTTCTACCTTCTCTTTTTCGATAACCTCTACATCTAGCAGTACGGCGGTCATCGTCTCCATTGCCTCCCTATAAAGCTCCAACTTTGCCTTTACCGCCTCGTATCTCTCGGATAGTTTTGCCTTTATGTATGCATCGACCTCTTCGCTTGTCTTTTCACTATAGTCTCTGCCGCCGCCCATACCGCCGCCCAAAAACGTATTTCTCTGTTTTTCAAGCACCATAAGTCCGGTTACGTCGCTCATCCCGTAATACATAATCATCGCTTTTAGTATATCGGTCGCTCTCTCCAAATCGTTTGCCGCTCCGGTAGATATCTCCCCGATAAACAGCTCTTCGGCTGCACGTCCGCCGAGAAGTACGTCCACCTCGGCCATCAACTCGTGTTTTTGTACTAGGTATTTATTTTCCTCAGGCGTATTTAGGGTATACCCCAAAGCCGCAAGCCCCCTTGGGATGATAGAGACCTTATTTACTTTCTTGGAGCCTCTGGTCGTTTGGCTGACAACCGCATGTCCGCTCTCATGGTATGCCACTATCCTTTTTTCTTTCGGGCTGATTCTTCTTGATTTTTTCTCTAGCCCGGCAATAGCCCTCTCAACTGCCTCTTTTAGGTTTTGCTGACTTACAGACTCTTTGTTTTCACGTCCGGCTAGTAGAGCCGCCTCGTTGATGATATTTGCAAGATCTGCCCCCGCAAGTCCGGCGGTTAGCTTGGCAAGCTCTTCCAAATCGGCATCGGTTGAGAGTTTGATATTTTGGGCATGAACCTTTAGTATCTCTACCCTCCCTTTGAAATCGGGCTTGTCTACCAAAACCTGTCTGTCAAATCTACCTGGCCTAAGAAGCGCCGGATCCAGAATTTCAGGTCTATTGGTTGCCGCAAGGACTATCACCGGAGACTCGGTTCCAAAACCGTCCATCTCGGCCAACATCTGATTGAGGGTCTGCTCTCTCTCGTCGTTTCCGCCGATATGCCCCATCGCTCTACTCTTGCCTATTGCATCAAGCTCGTCTATAAAGATAATGGATGGAGCCTCTTTTTTTGCCTGCTCAAACAAATCCCTGACACGGCTTGCCCCTACACCCACAAACATCTCAATAAAGCTAGAGCCTGCAACAGAGAAAAACGGAACCTCCGCCTCACCTGCAACAGCTTTTGCAAGTAGCGTCTTACCGGTTCCCGGAGGGCCTACAAGCAGCACCCCTTTTGGTATTTTTGCACCGAGTTTTATGTATTTGTCCGGACTTTTCAAAAACTCGATAAGCTCCTGCACCTCCTCTTTTGCCTCGTCGTTTCCGGCTACATCGCTGAATTTTACCTTCGGCTTTTCGGAGTTCATCAATTTTTTCATACTACCGATACCGAGTATCCCGCCACCCATATTTTTTTGCATTCTGTTTGTGAGAAACATCCAGATGGCAAAAAATATAAACACCGGAAGCACCCATCCAAATACCAAATCCGTTAGCCAGTTTTTCTCCGTAAAAGCACCGTATTTGACATTTTGCTTCTCAAGCAAGGGGACTAGTGTATCGTCCGGAATAACCCTTTTTGCCACATACGTAACTTTCGGCTCCCCTTTTGAAGAGGCTTTCAGGCTCCCCTCTCCAATCCCCACATACTCTACTTTGCCGGCCTCTACGAGTTTTTTTAGCTCATAGTAGCTAACACTCTGGGTTTGGGCCGAACCGCCTGTCTGTCCGCCTATAACACTCTCGCCGCTACCGTCTTCAAACAATGCCTTAAAAATCAAAACCGTTACGATTGAGAAAATTGCAAATACCAAAAGCGGATTTTTGTTAAAAAAATTATCGTTTTTTTGAGGATCTTTCGGATTTATGTTTTTATCCATTTTTTAGCGTAGTTCCTTAGGTTGGTTATATTTTTTCATACACGAGGGTTACCCACTCGGCCTCACAAACCCTATCTATCTCTTTTAGGTTTGCGTAGAATCTTTTTAGCTTCTCTTCGTGCTCTTCTAAAATACCGGACAAGATTAATTTCCCGCCTGTTTTTAGAGCTTTTTTGAGGTCTTTACTGATGGCAACCAAAACATCCGTTATGATATTAGCCAACACAATATCATACTCAAAATTTGCTTCATCGGCGCTTCCCGTCCACCCCCTATTTATCGCTAATGAATTGACTTTGAAGACACTTTTTGCAACCTCTAATGCATCGCCGTCGCTATCACAAATATCTACAGTTGCACCCATGTCGGCGGCAGTTAAAGCGAGTATCCCGCTACCGCATCCGACATCCAAAAGTCTATCTTTGGATTTAACATATTTTTGGACAAACAGCATTGCATTTTTGGTAGTCGGATGGTGACCCGTCCCAAAAGCCAAAGACGGTTCGATACAAAAACTTCTAACCCCCTCTTTTGGCTCATGCCAAGGGGCATAAACGTAATAATTGCCGATTTGAACCGGCTCTACACTTTTTTTGTAGGACTCTATCCAATCTTCATTTTTTTTCTCGTTTATTTTTGCACTCATCACAAACTTGACCCCAAACATCTCCTCAAGCTCTTTTTTGTAGATATTTAGCGCATCCAAAACGTCTACGGGGTTGTGTTCGTAAGTCGTAATGAGCCTCCCGTCCTCTTCGATAACCGCCTCGCACCAGTCACCCAAAAAGTTTTCGATAAGCTCATAAAAATCATCTGTCTCTACGACAAGCTCATAATATAGTTCGTTCATTGTAAGCTTAATGCCTCTCTCAAATCAAGTTTCCCCTCATAATAGGCCTTACCTACTATGACACCACCGATAAATGGGCTGTTTTTGACCGCTTTTATATCATCTATGTCTTTTACCCCGCCGCTGGCTATCGTCTCGATACCGCCCGCTTTTGCCACATCTTCGGTAAAGCCGATATTTACCCCGCCAAGCGTCCCGTCTCTTGAGATATCGGTTGTAATTACCGCTTTTACGCCGCTGTCCGCAAACATTCTGGCAAGCTCCGTCGCTTTTAGGGAGCTAGTCTTTGCCCAACCGTCTACGGCCACATATCCGTCGTGTGCATCAATACCGACTACAACGTTGTATTTTGCCGCTACCGTTTTTACAAACTCCGGATTTTGAGTCGCTATCGTCCCCAAAATCACCCGTTCAATGCCGAGGTCGATATATTTTTTGATAGTCTCCTCGTCTCTGATACCGCCGCCAAGCTGAAGCTTTAACGTAGTGGCCTCCCTAATTTTTTGGATAGCCCCTAGATTCATCGGATTTCCGGCAAATGCGCCGTTTAGATCTACAATATGAACCCAGTCGGATCCCATCTCCTCAAATGCCCTAGCCAGATGGTACGGTTCATCGGAGTATACTTTTGCGCTCTCCATAATCCCTTTTGTTAGGCGTACCGCCTTGCCGTCTTTTAGGTCTATCGCCGGATAAATCGTCATTTTTTCTCCAAAAAGTTTTTAAGTATTTTAAGCCCCGTATCTCCAGATTTTTCGGGGTGCGGTTGCAATCCACACAGATTTTCCCTCTCTACCGCAGCGGCAAACGGGTATCCGTAGTGGGTAGTCGCCAATATGTCTTCTTTGCTCGGAGCCGCATGATACGAGTGGACAAAATAGAGATAAAATTCATCGTCCAAACCTTCAAAAAGCACGGAGTCTTTCGCTTTAAACAGTTTATTCCACCCCATATGAGGGATTTTTCGCTCAGTTCCGAGTGTTGTTTCGTCGAATTTGACTATATCTCCTTTGATTAGACCTAGTCCGGCACTTTTTTCGTGCTCAAACCCCCATTCAAACATCAGTTGCATCCCTAGACAAACCCCAAAAAACGGTTTGTTTTTTGCCGCCTCCAAAAGCGCCTCGTCCATACCGTTTTCCCTCAGATGCTTCATCGCATCCGGAAAAGCTCCGACACCAGGTAAAATGATTTTGTCAAAATGTTTTATTGTCTCCGGATCGGCTGTGATTTCAGCTTCAAATCCGACTTTTTCGCAAGAGTTTTTGACACTTGCGAGATTGCCCATATTGTAGTTTATGATCGCAATTTTAGTTCCCACTACTTTCCTTTTTTACCCTTTTCGTAGACCTGATATAGTACGCCAAAGAGATGAGTAGACCGGCTACGCCGCCCAGTAGTATAAGTGCATACGTCATCTTGCTAGGATCGGTGAGGGCGAATTTGAACACGAGCATCAGCGCCTCTATCGCAACGGCTATAATGATAGAGCCGATGAACTTTGTCATCGTCTGGTGAAGCTCATTACCCCCCTCACGCTTGTTGCGCCCCAACACCTCCTCCTCAAATATCGCTTTGACGAGGTCAAAAATAGCAAGCGAAAGGGTAAATAGGATGGTTGTCTCAAAAATCCCTTGAATCTGCACGTCGCTTGGATGAAGCCCCTCTGCAAAAAGCCCCATAAGCCCTTTTACAAATAAAAGCATCGCTATAAAAAACAGAGCTAAGCTAAAAACCCCGTAGGTGATTTTGCTTGTATTTTGAAAGATGCTATCTATAGCCGTAGGCCTGATGATTTTTATGATATCGGTCAACGGGATATCCAGTACCGCAACAAATTTTAGGTTGTTTTTGTCGTCGTAAATCGGCATTGAGGCGCTAACACATAGCTCGCCCGTAATCACACTTGGATATGGGTCTGTCAAAATCGGCTTTTTCTCTCTGGCCGCCCTGTAGTAGTAAGCTCTTGTCGCTCTGTTTTGCCCTCTCCCTCTTCTGTATTCCGGTTTGCCTGAAATATTGTCCGTTAGCTGCACCCCTTTTGAGTCTAGCACATATAGTATCGATATGGCCTCATTCTCTTTTTTTATTTTTTTAAAAGCGGCCACTATAGTGTCAAGGGTAATATCAGGTAAATGGTTTGGGATGTTTCTAGTCAGCAGATAGGTCAAAAACGCTCTGGCCTCAACCCTGACGCTACTAAATTGTTTTATCTCGTTTAACATCGTCGGTCTCTTTGGTTTTTTAGGACAAATTTTATCCACTTGTCACTTTATTGACTTGATGTGTTCTCAAATCTTGAGCTAAGCCCAAGATTAGGTCTTCGGCAGACTGCCCTCGCCGCCTTATATTTTTATTTATGCTCAAATCTTGAGCTAAGCCCAAGATTAGGTCTTCGGCAGACAGCCCTCGCCGCTAGCGGCTCTACTAAAAAGAAAAAGGGAGTAATATACTCTTAATTAAATAAGGGGTAAAAATATGGAAAATAGTCTCAAAAACAAAAAAAGTCCGTACCTGCTTGAACACTCGAACGACCCGATAGATTGGATCGGGTGGGATGATTTGTTGTTTGATGAGGTCAAAAAAGAGAAAAAACCGATAATGCTCTCCATAGGATACAGCTCGTGTCACTGGTGTCACGTAATGCAAAAAGAGAGTTTCAAAAATATGCAAATCGCCCAAAAGCTAAATAGCAGTTTTATATCCGTAAAAATAGACAGGGAGGAGTACCCTAGTCTGGACAAAAGATTCCAAGAGATATATCGGCTAATGAACAAAAGAAACGGGGGCTGGCCGCTCACTATATTTTTGACCCATGAGGGGGAGCCGTTTTTTTCGGCGACCTATCTGCCGCCAAAAACAAATAAAAATATGACCGGATTATATGAACTGCTCACATATATAGAACAAAACTACGAAAAAGACTACGCAAACATCAAAAACGTAGCCAAAAACGTCAATGAAGCGCTAGTAAAACAAAAAAATCATAACAACAAAGACGACTCCGATACCGATATACTAAAAAAATTTACCGATGACTTCAAAAATGCCGTAGATAGAGTAGACGGTGGATTCGGCTCCTCTCCAAAGTTTCCACACGCCTCAGCTCTAATCTGCGCTATTGCCGTAGCGGCAAGTACAAACGACGACGAACTGGCAAACGAGACAAAAAACACCCTTCTCAAAATGTCGCAAGGCGGTTTTTATGATTTGGTGGAGGGTGGTTTTTGTAGGTACTCGGTTGATGAGTGGTGGTTGGTTCCGCATTTTGAAAAAATGTGCTACGACAATGCACTACTGGCAGAGTTGTATCTACGTGGATATGGGTATTTTAAGGATGAAAGACTACTTGAGATCGGATTTGAGACGCTCGATTTTATGTCCGGCTCGATGCTAAAAGACGGGCTGTTTATTAGCGCAATCGATGCCGATAGCGAGGGAGAAGAGGGAAAATACTACGTCTTTGATACCGATGAGATAAAAAAAGCCGCAACAGACAAAGAGGCGGAGCTATTTGAGCTACCTAGATTCGGAAATTTTGAGAAAAAAACAATCCTTAGACTAAAATCACCGGATACCGCAAAAGCAAACTATCAAAACCTAACCCGCAACCTCCAAAAAATCAGACAAACAAGGGTTTTCCCACATATAGATTTCAAAGCCATTACGGCTCTAAACGGTATGGCGGCAAAAACGTTTATCCTAGCAGGACTAATCAAAGAGGGGTACGGCAAAATCGGGGAGAGTGTTTTGGATACGCTGCTTCTAAATCATTACGACGGAGAGTTTTTGTATAGATACTCGGCAAACGGTGAGAGATCCCCCATAAAAGGGTATCTGGAGGATTACGCATATTTGGCCGATGCACTTTTGGAGAGTTATGCGGCTACTTTTGACAACAAAAGATTAGATGAAGCGGAGAGAATAATACAAAAAGCTCTAGAGCTTTTTTTTGAAGACGGCGTTTGGATGTGTAGCGACGACGAGTTTAGGGATGAGGATGAGGTCTTCGACAATGCCTATCCATCGGCCGCCGCCGTTATCCTCTCCTCTATCGAAAGGCTCTATGTCGCCGGAAGGGGTGAATACCTAAAATACCTCAAACCTACGCTATATCGGTATAAGCAAAAAATAGCCGGATTCCCGTTTTATGCTCCAAAAATGACGGCTACCTATCTCTCGGCATACGACCTAAAAGCCGAGATATCTACAGCCTCACCGTTACAAGGGGAGTATGCCCTGAAATATCTGGCAAACCCATTTGCGACAATCAAACAATCGGAATGCAAAACTCCGATTGTATGCGGTTGCGATATGACATGCAGGGAGCTATAACTTCATAGCCCTTGCCAAATCGCTATCCATATTAAGGACATGGGTTTTAAACCAATCATCCAATCTATCCTTTGCAAATGCTCTGGCAAAAAATATCTTGCCGTTTTTTGTTTTATCCAAAAAATAATCCAGTTCGGCAAGTGCTTTTTCGTGCTCTTTTTTGTGCTCGTAGCTATTTGGATACTCCATACCGTCCATATCGTCCTCTTCCGCTTTAAAATGCGAAACGGTATGGGAGTATAGCTCACAAAAAACCTCCAAGAACTCGTCGTCTGATTTTGCCGCTTTGAGCCTTGCGGCAATCTCGCAAAACTCGTCGTGCCTCTCATCTATTGCCAAGACCCCGACCCTAGCCCACTCCGGTAAATATTTCATCGGTTTTCCCTTGCTTTTTGATATTTTACATTCAATTTTTGTGCCGTCCGTGTACAATATCGAAAAAACACTGTTTCGGAGCAACTATGGAGTATGGACTATCTGCGGTTTTCGGGGTATTAATAGGTTTTTTGGGGGCTTTTTTTAGTTTAAAAAAAATATCGGAAAATCAAAAAAATCTATACAGAGAGATTTTGGAAAAAGAGATTGAAAAAAACAAAACGTTAGAAAAACAAAAAGAGGATTTGCAAAACCTCCTTACAAAGCATATCGCCCAAAACGGAGCCATGGAGAGTGAGCTAAAAAGCGCAAAAGAGTACTCCCAAAAGATTAAAGAGGAGTTTCGGCTAATTGCCCTTGAGACTATGCAAAAAACAGCCTCACAAAACAAGGATGGGGTTGAGGAGACGCTAAAACCGCTAAAAGAGCAGCTAGAGAGCTTCAGAAAAAAAATAGACGAGGCGTACATAGCCGAATCCACAGATAGAAAACTGTTGGCCGGCGGAATAAAAGAGCTAAACGAACAAAATATCAAACTGGCAAAAGAGGCCTCAAACCTAGCAGATGCCCTAAAAAACAAAAAAAAGACGCAAGGGCTATGGGGTGAGATGGTACTAGAGGGGGTACTATCCTCATCCGGACTACGGGAGGGCGAGGAGTATATCCTACAAACCGGAGAGAGAAACGATGATGGTGAACGGATAATCCCCGATGCAGTAATAAACCTTCCCGACGGTAAAAAAATAGTAATAGACTCAAAGGTAACCCTAAATTCATATCTGGATTACTCCGAAGCGGACGATGAAGAGGCAAAAGCGGCGGCGCTAAAATCTATGCTAACGGCAATGAAAAAACATATCGACACCCTAGGGGCAAAAAAATATACGGATATCAAAAACGCATTTGAGTATGTTTTTATGTTTGTCCCCGTGGAAGGGGCGTATCTACTGGCCATATCGGAGGATAGAGGGCTTTTTGAGGGGGCGCTCAAAAAAGGGGTTGTGCTCATAACTGCAAGCTCTTTGATGACGACGCTAAAAACTGTTTATATGATTTGGAGAAGCGAAAGGCAAAATCAAAACGCCCAACAAATAGCAAAAGAGGCAGGAGCCGTATACGACAAGATGTTTACGTTTTTGGCAGAGTTTGAAAAAATATCGGCAAATATAGAGAGGGCACAAAAAAGCTACGATGAAGCTAAAAAACTGCTAGTTCACGGTAGAGGGGCGGCAATCGGTAGGTTGCAAAGGCTAAAAGAGCTAGGTGCGGTAACCCAAAAAAATATGGACGACAAGATAGAGTTTGTGGATTTGGGGGAAAATTTATAATCTACGGATATTTTTGTTGAAATAAAATTTTTTTTGTCGCATAATTAAATCGCATTATAATAAAGGGGTTTTGTATGGAGTGCACCGATATTTCAAAAGCGGATAATGATATTGTCGCACTAACACCGGAGGAGTACACCCAAATACTCGAAATTCAAGAAAAAATATTCGTCCTCCTGACAAAAAGCAATAACACTAAAACACTTCTGGACTCTTTATGCAGATTAGCCGAGAGCTGTCTTCCGAACTCTGTTGCCTCGATTATGATGCAAGATGGAATAAAAGGAGAGATGTTTGTGCTATCGGCACCATCTATCCCAAAAGAGGGGTGTGACAGGCTAAACGGGCTAAAACCGGGGCCTGGGGGCGGCTCATGCGGAAACGCCGTTTTTAGAAATGAAGCACAGTTTGTGGCAAATACTTTTGATGACGAAAGATGGTGTGATATAAGGAGTATTGCGTATGATTTTAATATCTGCTCATGCTGGTCTTTTCCGATTAGAGACGAAAACGACCTAGCCATAGGGAGCTTCGCCCTCTCCTCTTTTGAGCACCGAATGCCCTCTTTGTTCCACAAAAAACTACTCGAAGTATCGGCATTTTTGGTAAATATCGTCTTTAAAAAAGCGGCTTATGAGGATGAGATTCAAAGGAGCAAAGATGAGCTGAAAAAAATCAACGAAAAGCTCGCCCAAACAATCGAAATAGAGCTAAACAGGCGTTTGCAAAGTGAGAGAGTACTCGCCGAACAAAGCAAATTTGCCGCCATAAAAGATATGATCTCTATGGTTGCCCACCACTGGCGACAACCGCTTACGGTACTTGCGGTTGCAGTTCAGGATGTAAAATACGCCTATGACTATAAAGAGCTTACAAAAGAGTACATAGATGAATTCATAAAAACATCTATGAATGCCATAAAATCAATGTCTACGACAATAGATACGTTCCGCAACGAATGCGACAAAGAGTGCAAAAATGAGCCAAAAGAGCTGATAGGGATCATATCCGAGACATTGGAGCTGTTTGAATCTCAGTTCAACGGCTACAAGATAAAAATAACCCTGACATCCGACCCTGATTTTGCGATATTAACCTCGAATATCGAAGAGCTAAAACAAGTATTAGTAAGCCTCATATCAAATGCGATAGACGCAATACTAGCATCCAAACCGAAAGAGCCGAAAATAGATATAACCGTCAAAAAAGACGGCAAAATGGCGATTATCTCAATATCGGACAACGGCGGCGGAATAGACGAAACACTACGTGAGAGGATATTCGAGCCTTACTTTACCACAAAAGAAAACGGTGTCGGAACGGCGCTATACCTCGCAAGACTGATAGCCGAAAATAGACTCAGAGGATTTTTGACCGAGGAAAACAGCGACGAAGGGGCGGTATTTAAGCTAGGGGTCAGGATATAGACCCTATCTGCCTATGGAGAGGGCGTAGAGTATTGCCGTATTTTTGTCTATCCCCAAAAATTCAGCCGTCTCCTCATCGTAGTACGCCCCGATACCGCTAACGCCGATACCTAGATGTTGTGCGACCAAATACACTCTATGTGCCGATAGTCCGGCCTCCAAAAGGGCGTTTTTGATATTTGCCCCACCCTTTGCCGCAATAAAAAATGTAACGGCACTATCCGATCCTAGCGCCTGCTCCAAACATAAATACCCTGCTTTTTTTGAAAAATCTCCGGTTTTTATTGATTTGCCGCCAATATACAGACCCTGCTCCGCCCCGTCAACTAGGTTTACGACAGAGTAGACATCCATATATTTGTTTGAGAAAACACCCAAAATATCGGCATATTCATCTGCCGAAACGGTTTTACCGAAATACCCTCTGATTGAGCGCCTTTGACTAAGTAGCGACGTAGAGAGTAACCCTGTTTTGTATTGATATATTTGCGGGTCAAAAGACGGCTGCCCAGACTCATCATCCAAAAAACTCTCAACAAACAGATTTTGCTCAAAATAGTCATACGGCGACACAAACGGAAGTACAAACGGCGGTTTTGCGATTTGCCTCTCCCCTCTTTTGCCAACCATTGCGGCGGCTACCGCATACTCTTTGTTTTCAAACCCGAAAAACTCATCCATAGACGACCGTGCGAATGAGATATCAAACAAAGCCTCTTCACCGGACAGCTGTACAGCCGCCTCTATCCCGCCCAGAATATGTCCGGCATCTAAAAAGCAGTACCTGATAGAGCGGTTTTCGTACTTCCACGAGCTTCTAAAATATGCGGCAGAGACTACAAACAAAAGCCCCCTCACCTCTTTTTTATCTTCACAAAAAAACTCTAACCCGAATCCGGCAGAGACGGGAGCCAAAAAAACAAGAGAGGATGAAGCGACCTCATAGTGATATATCCCGTCTTCTAAACCCTCAATACCCCTTGATTGGATGTATATTTCGTTTGGATAGAGTGCTCCGGCCGATGGGTTGTATCTTAGCTTGTAGGTGTCCGAGCCGTATTTTTTCTCAAAATTTACAGAGCCGATGTGCGGTAAAAATGAGACGGCAGACACAAGAGAGTCAAAACCTATCCGTCTGTAAAACTTCGGATACTTTTTAAAAGAACTGGGTTGAGTGTTCCAGTTTATAAACCTCTGACCGCCCCTTACAGAGGCATACGAGTGATTTGTGGAGCGGTAAGCATTCAGTATATGCCCTACCACGTTGTTATCTTCCGGCGAGTCTGCGCCATTTTGAGATAAGTCCAGTTCCGTCATTCTCTTTTTCCCCTCCGTCTTCGCCGAATATGTATTTATAGATTTTCCCAAGCTCCTCTTTTGGCCCTTTGTAATCCTCGTTTGTCCTAAATACTATCTTTTTAAGCTCTTTTGTTTTGATATTTTTGACAAATACCGAGTCGTCTCTCTCAAATACGATGTCGTCAAATACGGCCACGGACTCCTCCGTAACATCGTTTAGTGCAAACAACTCTTTGACAGCCTCAAGCTTCGACTGAAATGCAAACTCCGCCGCCAACAACTCATCTTCGTTAAAAAACTTCGGTTCTGTTTTTTTGATCTCTTTTAGCTCACCGGATAGATATGTGTGTGTCGGGAGTCTCTCTACATCTTTATCGGTTTTTAGCATGTGGTTTTCGTCGTTGTTTCTAAATATAAACTGTTCGGTCAGGTTACCTTTTAGCTCTTTGTACCTATCCATCCCCATCTTATAAATCATCTGCGATTCATTTTGGATGGCAAGCACCAACTCGACCTTTGCCTCCCTCAAAATATCGGTTGCAAGCTCCGTATTTTTGTCCACAACCCTGTTTGCCTCGTCTATAAAGATAGAGACGGCATTTTTTGTAGATAGTTTTGCCCTTTTGGATAGGTTTAGGGTGATGGCCTGATTAAAGGCGTTAATCATCTGGTTTGTAAGAAGTGACGTATTTATGATGATTATTTTGTTGTTATTTAGCTCCTCTATTACGTCGCATTCGTGTTCACTAAAAAACTTGTGGTCGTAAAAATGTTTGAGCGACGACTCAAGCGAAAAAATAACCCCGTAATTACCGGAAAAATCATCACTGATAGAGACCGCCATCCCTTTGTAGCTATCTAGCATCCCAAAACTATCATCTAGCTCTTTTAATCTCAGAAGCGCCTCCTCAAAACCCCTCTGAACCCCCGGCCACTCTTTTTCTATCTCCTGATTCATAAACTCTTTTTTCATTCTGGAGGCAAAAGCCGATACCAGTTTGTCCCTCAGATAACCGACCAAAAACGGGTGTCCGTCTGTGAACATACACACTTTTTTGACCGTTCTGACGCACTCGTACAACGACGAAAAAGAGGCGGATGTCGGATACTCAAACACCTCCGAATGGTAGTCGGCAGAGATGATTGCGGCACTCTCTATTTTGGATATTTTGTCGTTAAAATCAACCGAAAATCTAAATTTCAAAGACGGAAATTCGATACCGAGCTGGATAAAAGACTCTTTTAGTTTTGAGATTTTTCTGATTGTTTTTACTATATTTGAACCCAGAGTCGCAGCGGCAGAATGCCAAAAGACCCCCTCCGTGTCTCTTTGGCTGATCAGAGCAAACAAAAGGGCGTAAATCTCTTTTGCCGTCATATATTCAAACGGATTCGTCTTTTTCCCCCAAGGGGTTCCGACCTCAATCACGTCATCCAGTCTACCTGCCTCCAAAGCCAGTTTTTTGACACCCAGATGTAGGTTTCCTTTGAAGTCGTAGACGAGTATCCCGTGATTTTTTGCTATTCTGTCTTCGATATTTGGAAGTATAAATCCGGTAGTTTTCCCCGAACCGGTCTCGCCTATACAAAGAGCATGGGTAAACTCCCCTTTTACAATCGGCAAAGCCGTCTCATACGCAGTACCGCTATCTAAAAAACCAAGCGCCGATCCCATCGAAAAACCTTATAATTTTTGGCTAATTTTGCCCGAAAAAGCCTTTCGCATACCGACGCTAAAGCCCAAAGCTTATAGAATCAATAATAAATGAAGTTGTCACGGGTCGCAAAAAAGAGATTTATAAATAACCAAAAATGCTAAAATAAAGCAGGGGTAGAGAAAATGAATAAAGACGAGATACTGACCGAACTATCGAAACTAAAAAAAACATACGAAAAAGAAGGGATAGTCATACTGGGGCTTTTCGGCTCATATGCCCAAAACTGTCAAAAAGAGTCGAGCGACATAGATATACTCATAGAGACGACCGACGATTTTGTGGCGCAAAACGACGCATTCGAGGCTTTTGAAAAGCTGGAGATGCTTAAACAAACTCTCTCAAACAGATTTGGCAAGCCCATAGACTTGGCAGACAAAAAAGGGTTCAAGCCTGGCAGTCTAGGCGAAAAATACATACTCAAAAAGGCTCTTTATGTCTGAGACGCTGACCGCCAGAATAGCCTCTATACTCCAATGACGAGACCGAGCGGCGCATACTCCGTGCGAAACTTCATAGCGCACGACTATGACGGTATCAATCTAGCAATAGTCGAGAAAGTCATCAGAGTACACCTGCCGAAAATAAAGTATACCTGCAAAAAATTTTTGGAAGGACAAGATTTATAGATAATTGTTTGGCGTGGATTGAAAGAGTGTAGAAAATCGCTACCCTCAGCCATAGCTCAAGTCCATGGGCTTACGAGGGAATTACGGTGGGATTGTAACAAAAAAATAGAAAAGAAGCTAAATAATGAGAGATAAACGGAGCGAGTTGATAACTACAAACGACCAAAATATCCAAAGCAGGATTTTTACGCTTAGGGGCTTACAGGTGATGCTTGATAGTGACCTAGCGCAGCTGTACGGGGTAGAGACAAAAGTATTTAATCAAGCGGTCAAAAGAAATATTGAGAGATTTCCGGAGAGGTTTAGATTTCAGCTAAGCGAAGATGAGTTTCAAAACTTGAGGTCACAATTTGTGACCTCAAGTGAGCATGGCGGTAGAAGATATTTGCCCTACGCCTTCACCGAGCAAGGCGTGTCGATGCTCAGCGCCGTGCTAAACAGCCCCACGGCGATAGATACGAGCATAAAAATCATCGACTCGTTCGTCAATATGCGAAAGTTCATAGCCCAAAACGCCCTAATCTTCCAAAAATTCGACCAGATAGAGCAAAAGCTACTAAGACACGATGACAATTTTGAAAAGATATTCAAAGCCATAGAGTCCAAAGATGCGGCGCCGAGACAGGGGATATTTTTTGACGGACAGATATTTGACGCTTATATATTCGCATCCGAACTCATCAAAAGCGCCAAAAAATCCATCATCCTCATAGACAACTACATCGACGAGAGCGTACTGCTACTGCTATCCAAAAGAGCCGCCGACTGCACGACTACCGTATACACAAAGAACATCACAAAAGCGCTAGAACTAGACCTAGCCAAACACAACGCCCAATATCCAAAAATAGAGATAAAAAAGTTCGACCTATCTCATGACAGGTTTTTGCTCATAGACGACGAGGTGTACCACATAGGCGCAAGCCTCAAGGATTTGGGCAAAAAGTGGTTCGCTTTTTCAAGGATGGATAGGGGTAGTTTGGATATTTTAGGGAAGCTGGGGTGAGAAATTTTTTGTGCAAGCCATATAAACCGAACCACGGTATTAAAAAAATAATAAAAAGGGAATGCGTATGATATTAGATTACAAAAGCAGAGCAAAAGATTTACTGTACAGCGTAAAAAAGAAGCGGTTCAAAAATTTATAGGCAAAGAGAATATATTTCATCAGGAACTAAAAAACTTACTCCAATTAATCTATCCTAATGCATACATCGAAATACTTCAAGGTGTTAATGCAAGGGAAAGAAGCATTTTGTTTTCTCGCTTATGTGGGATTGTATACTTTTGCCTTTAGCATTTTTGAGCACGATGGAAGCTCTAAATATAATATTTGGTAAATAAATTTTAAGTTTT
>CALJKN010000201.1 GCA_937973585.1 uncultured Helicobacteraceae bacterium | reverse complement strand
AAAGCAGGCTCGGCTCTTTAGAGATACAGCTAAACTCACATTTTTTATTTAACGCTCTAAATTCATTAACGGAACTAATCCATACAGACAAGGACAAGGCCGAGGAGATGACACTAAAGCTGTCGGCGTTTTTGAGAGCCGCAATGGCGGAAAAAGCCGTTGTGGAGCTAGGTGAAGAGATAGAAAATGCAAAACGGTATATAGAGCTTGAAAATATCCGTTTTAACGGTGCGATAAAACTAGATATAGACATACAACAAGAGGTCGTAAAAACTCCGGTCCCTAAATTTTCCATACAGCTTTTATGCGAAAACGGCGTTAAGCACGGATTTTCAGACAGACAAGAGGGGCTTTGTATAAAAATAGAGGCAAAAAAGGTTGGCCAAAATCTACGGATAACCGTCTCAAACAACGGAGCAGAGGTACAAAATGCCGGTTTTGGAGTCGGTCTAAACAACCTAAAAGAGAGGTTGGAGAGGCTCCAAAACGGTTCATTGCAGCTAAAAGACAAAAAAAACGTATCATACGAAATAACAGTGGAGGGGGTAAAAAGTTGAGGATACTAATAGTAGATGATGAACAACTAGCACTAAACAGACTCTCAAGACTCCTCACCGAACTAGGGTATACCGACATTACAGCCGCCACCTCGGCTAATCAGGCGCTAGAGGCGGCAAAGGGGTCAAAAAACGGTTTTGACGCTGCTTTTTTGGATATCTCGATGAGCGGCGGGGGCGGTATAGAGCTTGGGGGTGAGCTAAAAAAGGTATATCCGGATATTTTTATAGTCTATCAAACCGCTTTTGAGGAGTATGCGCTGAAGGCTTTTGAAGTTGGAGCGGTGGACTATCTGCTAAAACCGTACGACAAAACAACACTAAAGCGCTCCATAGAGAGGATAGAGGGGAACAAAAAAAACGTAATTCCCCGTTTTGTCTCGAAGATAGGAGATACAAAGCTACTGCTAACCCCGTCCGATATCTACTATGTAAAAGCCGATTTATCGGAGACGATACTCCGCTCACAAGAGGGGTTTTCGTACTATCAGGGGAAGATCTCGACTCTTGAGGAGAGCCTTCGCCCCCACTCGTTTGCGAGGATTCACCGCTCATACATCATAAACCTAAACAAGATAAAAGAGCTAATTCCCGCCCCGCAAAGTCGGATAATATTTTCGTTTACAGGGATAAACGAGAGGATAGAGAGTAGCAAAGAGGGGGCTAAGAGATTTAGGGAGACGATTGAGGCTTCAAACTTGACTAATTAGTTTTAAACGGGTACTCTAAGTCAAAAGATTAGTCGGAGGTTATAAACAATGGCGGAGACAAACGACGTATCATATACCAAGGGAAATATAACACTCAAAACGGCTCCAAAAAGAGGGGAAAACGTAAATCTCTTTTTGAGACCGGGGGATGAGCTAAACCTCGGTGTAGACATCAAAAACGCACAACTCCAACTAGTCGGCTCCGATGTCATAGCCACCCTCCCAAACGGCGGGCAGATTACTTTTGTCTCGATGGGGCTTGTAGCCTTTGAGGACGGAGCACCATCTATCAGGTTGCCGAACGGGGCAAAGATGGATGTCGCCGACGTACTAAATAAAGTTCAAAATATAGCGGTCGTCCCAAAAGATGCGGTACTAGTCTCAGGCAATGTCTCTTTGGCAAACGAAAAACAAGACGATACGGAAAAAAAAGACGAACCGCAAAAAGCCGAAGAGCCGAAAATAAACGAATACAACGCTTTTTACGTCCAAAATATCCCGCAAATACAACCGGAAGAGATAGGGCAAAAAAACCACACCGACAAATATAGCGAACCGTTTACGGCTCAAAGTATCGCTTTTTCGATGCCGGTATCACAAGCTCCAAAAAAAATCGTCAGCGATTCGGAGTATAAAAAACCACATGTAAACGACTTTGATGCTTACAAAAAAGACTATATAGGCTGGGGGCCAAAAAATGACTTTACCGGATACGGCAATGGGAGCGGAAACGGGGACGGCAACACGTACGTTCAGCCCGGAACCGGCAATGTCAGCGATGCCGCAAAACCTGTTTTTTATTTTAAAGGGACAGCCCATCAACTAACATACAAAACAGACGGGACAACCGTCTACGGCGGGGGCGGAAGCACCGACGGGTATTCATCCGATGCCTCATCCACGCAGTATCAGCCGGAAACCATAGATATGAGCACCTCGACGGCAAATCTATCTATCTATGCCGACAACTCAAAATATTTTGATGCTACGCACATCTCCAGAGTTCTTAGATTTACCCCGCAAATGCCGGAGGGGTTTTATATAGATAATTTTGTCGTCACCGGACTTCCGGCAGGCGTTACACTAATGGACAAAGACGGAAATGCAATAGCAGGCAACACAATCTCAAAAGATAATTTGGTTTTTAAAGATGCCCTAAAAAATGAAATATCAACCACTGATGCAGATTTTCTAACCAAAATAAAAACGGTAGAGTTTACCGTCAGATACGACACAACAACGATTCCTGCCAATTTTGACATATCGATTACCGCAAACTATGTACTAGACCCGTCATATACATCCACAACAGACATCGCCCCAAACCAAAGCTACACAAACTCATACACGGTTGTCTCCAAAAATATCACGGCCGATACAGACTACACCTATAGCCCAGCATCCGGCAAAGACGAGGGATTCGTATTTGCCACAAACCTAAACTCTACAATCATAAAAGACGGGAGCGGAAACAGCGAGATATACGGCGGCAAAGGGGTCGATACCGTATATGACGGCGGGGGTGACGACACAATCAGCACAGATGCCGGAAACGATACGATATACGGTGGAGCCGGAGTCAATACGATAGACGGTGGAGCAGATACAGACACAATCACCTACAAAAACGTATCGGCATACACTATATCTGCTCCGGCAAACTCATACGAAACAACGATTCAAGATGAGTTTTCAGGGGTATATATCGACCTTGCCGGTTTTGATGCAAACGGTGATAGTATAAATGAAAATGCGATAGGCAAATACGGCTCCGTGCTCGGTTACGACACAATCTCAAATATCGAAAAAGTTGAGGGGAGCGACTACAACGACCGTATTTACGGAGACAACAATCAAAATACACTCAGCGGCGGGGTTGGATCGGATACGATTGACGGCAGAGGCGGCGGCGATACCGTTCTGGGCGGCGGCGGATACGATACCCTCTATAGCGGCAGCGGAAACGATACCCTAAACGGTGGGGACGATACCGATGTCGCAAATTTTCAAAACTCTACGGCCGGAGTGACGGTAAGGTTAGATACGACCACGGCAACCGCTACAGGCTACGGCAACGACACCCTTGTTAGTATAGAGGATATTATCGGCTCAAACTTTGCCGATACCATAGTCGGCAATGACGGTGTCAACTATCTACAAGGGATGGGCGGCAACGATACGTTTTTGCCCGGCAAAGGGTATGACTTTATCGACGGTGGGGCGGGAACCGATACCTTAACATACTACAAGCCGGATTATGACGGCATGGTGGCTGCAAACTGGGAGAGTATTCAAGGGATTACCGTAGATCTAAATTCATCCGATTTTACAACCGTCAAAGAGACATCTACAGGCCGCTTGATTGATATGGTAAAAAACGTAGAAAATATCAACGCTACAGAGTATGTAGATAGGATATACGGCGGGAGTAACGGGGAAACCTTTAGGGGATACGGCGGAGACGACTATCTGAGACCCGGAAGAGGAGTTGATACCGTATACGGCGGTAACGGCGTAGATACGCTAGACCTGCAACAAGATGCTTTGGTTAACCAAACTATGCAACTAACGGCTACGGGGACAATTCAATATCACAACGGCACAAGTTTTGTGGACGGATACAATACGTCAGACGGCGTGAATTATGCGTATGAGATAGAAAACGTCACCCTCTGGACAACAAACGATACGTTTAGCGGAAACGACTCGGCAAATATAGTGTATGCATCTAGCGGCACCGATGCGATAAACGGAATGGGGGGTAATGACACTATATATGGCGGAAATGACAACGACACCTTAAACGGCGGCGATGGAAACGATACACTCTACGGGGAGAGAAATAACGACACCGTAAACGGCGGCAACGGCGATGATATCATATATGGCACTGCATATTACGCTGCGGCCGAGCAAGATCTGGACACTATAGACGGCGGTAGCGGTAATGACTGGGTTGATTATAGAAATATATCCCACACAATGACGTTGACGCTAAACGGAGCAACAGCCGCAACGGTAAGCTTTGGTGGTACGGCAAGCGACAACGCCACATACGCCGATACCGTCGTAAATATAGAAAACGTCAGGGGTGGAACCGGGGCGGACAATATAACAGGCGACTCCGGAGATAACATACTGGATGGATGGACGGGAACGGATACGTTAGACGGTGGAGGCGGCAACGATACGATAGTAGCCAGAGCCACGGCAGGAGAGGTGCTAAACGGCGGATTAGGAACCGACACACTCCAGCTTGCACAAAATGTTGATTTTAGGAGCATTACAATCTCAAATCTTGAGACCCTTGATATACAAAACTATTATTCGTTTATGAATTTCTCCCAATTTGACCAGTTCACCAAAGTCACAGGTAGCGGGAGACTTTATTTTTACGGTACGGCCGGAAACGATACCCTTGATTTTTCGGATATAGACTTTACTAGCTTTACCGGAAGCATCTACTACGCCGATGCCGGAGCCGGAACCGACACTCTAAAAATGGGGACAAACGATATCACCATGGCGAGGGGGAGCGTGGGGACTTTTGAGGTGTTGCAGGCCGGAGCCGGAGGGAGTATCACCGTAAACGGCGACTCGTCAAACGAAACTTTTGTGATGAGCACAGTAAATTTAACAGGTATGACCGATGATGACTCGGTAATACTCAACGGGTTGGCCGGAAATGACAACGCCAGAATCAATCTAGCCGATTTGTCAAAAGTAAAATTTGACGGTGGAGCCGGAACCGACACGATATACCTATCCGGAACGGTAACGGCATCTACGGATTTGACGGCTGATAGCTACGAAAACAATATGTCAAATATTGAATCGATAAATACGGCCTCATATCTAAGCATCACAACCGGAAATATCATATTTAGCGCAGATGCTCTAAATGCGTGGGATAATAGCTCTACAGCCACAAATATGAGCTTGGATGTCTCAAACTCAACACAGGCATCAAAAATAAGCGTTACGGAGTTTACAACCGCAACCAATACGACAACATCAACCGCATACGTATCCGGATCGCCTCTGGCTATGAACAACTACTCCATAGACGCAAACGGCGGCGGCGTAGATTTGACCGTGCAGGTTGTGTAACCTAAGAGGATATATGGATAACAAACAAAAAAGAGACGATTTACTTTTATCTTTTAAATATATTTTAGATTTTTACTACGGGGATGTACCGCCAAAAACGATAGATACGGTTTTGCCGCACGAAAAAAAACACACTACGGTTGAAGATCTAAAATACGGTGCTTCCGATTTCGGTCTGGTGTTTGAAGAGGGAGATTTTTCGGCCGATACCGCTACCGCCCATATCCTCCCTTGCATTTTGACAAACGAAGAGAACGGAGCCGTTATCTTGAGCGGATTGGACGGCGATATGTGTGAGATACTAAGTCCCGACACGCACACTAAAGAGAGAAAAACAATTCAGGAGCTATCGGCGACATACCCAAAAATACTACTATTTTATAAACCGGATAGACAGCACGGAATTTTGCAGACCGAAGAGAGGGGCAAAGAGTGGTTTTGGCGACATCTGCAAAACTCAAAACCGGAAATTATCAAAATAGCCGTGTTCACTTTTTTTATCAATATCTTTGTTATTTTGATACCGCTATACACGATGAACGTATACAACAGGGTTATCCCGAACTTTGCAACCGACACGTTGTTTGTCCTCTCTTTTGGGGTTGTGCTGATTTTTATATTTGATGCACTGTTTAAAAGCGTCAGAACATATCTGCTCGAATCGATGGGGAAAAAAATAGGCGGGGAACTCGAGGAGGAGCTATTAAAAAAAATTCTCATATTAGATAGCTCACACAACCGACTACTGGCAGGCTCAAAAGCAAACCTGTTCAAAGAGATGGGGCAGGTAAAAGACTTTTTTATGTCAAAGAGTATTTCGCATGCCCTCGACCTGCCGTTTGTCGTGTTGACTTTAGCTGTTATATTTGTTATCTCTCCGACTATAGCCGCCGTTACCCTGATATGTTCAGGGGTTATTTTGGGGGTAAATATCGTATTTCAAAAACCGATTTTTTCACTCGGGAAAAAACTGTTTGCAGACGGGCAACACAAGCATAACTATCTGTTTGAAACAATAAAAGGGGCAGACACCCTAAAACTATCCAACGCCGTATCGTGGAGGGTTTTTAGATGGAGGCAGATGGTCGGTTTTTATAATTTTGTAAACCTCAAAATTCAGCTTTATTCTGGGTTTGCCTCGAATATCTCGTATGCCGTTATGCAGTTTGCAACCGTAGTGACGCTGATTGTCGGGGTCTATCTGATTCAAGACAAGAGCATGACGCTGGGAGCCCTCATCGCACTCGGTATTTTGGTGGGTAGAGCCATCGCTCCGATAGTCTCCATATCCGGATTTTTATCAAAATACAAAGAGCTAAACGAGTCCCTAACATCGCTCGATAAATTTTGGCATCTCCCATCCGAAATAAAGCCGAATATTGAACTGGGGCTAAAAAAAATAAGCGGCAACATAGAGTTTGAGAACGTATCACTCACATATCAAGGGGCAAAACACCCCTCTTTATCAAATATCTCATTTAATATCAAAGCTGGGGAGAAAGTTGGTTTTATAGGGCCTACGGGTGCCGGAAAAAGCTCGATTTTGAGACTGATCTCAGCCATTAATACCCCAGACTCCGGAAGTATTTTTATAGACGGACACGACATAGTAACCATCCATCCGGCGGAGCTGAGGGGGTCTATAGGTGTTATGCCGCAAGAGCCTTTTATGTTTGCCGGAACGATAAAAGAGAACATAGAAATAGGACGAAAAATAGGCAAAGATGCGCTTGTGGGGTTGTTGCAACAAATCGGATTGGCGGAACTCATAAAACGCTCCGGCGAGGGGGAGAATTTTCAAGTCGGGGAGAACGGCTCCAGATTATCGGTTGGACAAAAACAACTCGTGGGACTAGCCAGAGCGGTTATCCAAAATCCGTCTGTTTTGATTTTGGATGAGCCGACTACCGGAATGGATATGGGGCTTGAGAGACAGATGATATCACACCTAAAAACCGTGACGGCAGACAAAACGGTTATTGTGATTACCCACAGATATGCCGCACTGGAGCTTGTAGATCGGGTAATGGTAGTAAACAACGGCAGAATCGTAGCCGACGGGCCTAGAGATATAATACTCTCAAAACTGCAAAATCCAAACGGAGCCGGATCTTGATAGATAAAATCCTGCTTGAGAAAAAATGGAACTACTACATCACGGTAGCGCCGATAATGTTGTTTTTTACGGTTTTTTTGGTGTGGGCAGCTTTTTCCAAGATAGATGAAACCGTCAGAGGCGAAGGCAAGGCGGTTCCGTCCGGACAGACAAAAGTACTGCAACACATGGAGGGGGGGATAGTATCGCAGATACTAGCCAAAGAGGGGGAGACGGTAAAGGCCGGACAACCGATATATAAACTAGATCAGGCGTTTTTTACGGCAGACCTAAAAGAGAAGGACTCGGAAAAAATATCGTTACAAGCCAAAGAGATTAGACTAACGAGTCTCATTGAGGGGAAAAATCTCGAATTCCCAAAAGAGATAACGGACAACTACCCGCAAGTCGCCCAAAACGAGATGCAGATTTTTTTTAGCGAAAGACGGCACATCTCGGAGAGGATGGCGGCAATATCGCAAAAAGCGGAACAACGTAGATATGAGCTAAAAGAGCTAGAGAGTAAGCACAAAAACCTCCTGCTAGAGCTTGAAACGGCAAAAGAGAATGCCCATATCTCGGAACAACTAATGCGTGCGGGAGCCGGTTCAAAAAAAGAGTATCTGGCCGAGGCCAGCAAAAAACAGAACATAATGACCCAAATAGACGAGGTAAAAAACCAGATACCGATTGTTCAGGGCAAATACAAAGAGGCCGGCTTTGAGATGGGGTCGGTTAAAAGCGAAATAGAATCAAAACTACTAAACGAATTAAAAGAGGTGAGGTTAAAAATTAATCAGCTATCACAACAAAGTTTAGCCAGTAGCGACAGAACAAACAGGCTAATAATTACCTCTCCGGTAAACGGGACGGTTAATAAGCTTTATTTTCATACAATCGGTGGAGCGATAAAGCCTGGTGATAAAGTAGCCGAGATAACCCCTGCCGAAGAGGGGCTAATGATAGAGGCAAATATCAAAGCTTCCGATAGAGGTAGAATATGGGTCGGGCAAAAAACATCGGTCGAGATCACGGCATACGACTACACTAGGTACGGGAGAATCGACGGAGAGCTTGTATCCATAGCGCCGGATAGCTTCACAAACCAAAAAGGGGAGACATACTATCCCGTCAAAATCAAAGCACAAAAAGACAATTTCGGAAAAGGGCTTCCGATAATGCCGGGGATGGAGGCCAATATCAACATAATAACAGGGAAACGGACGGTTTTGGGGTATATATTTTTACCGATCAAACGGATAGGGCAAAACGCTCTGGTCGAACCGTAGATGGAAGAAAAAAGGTAGGAAAATGTTTGGACTTATATTAAAAATACAAGCTCTTTTGGACAAGCTTAGAAAAAATAAGGGGTTGTGGTTTAGCATCCTAACGGCCGCTTCCGTTTTGGGTATCATCGGCACCCTATACTACCTAAATACAATGACGGAGAGGGTAACCAAAAATCTGTACGAATCGACAAATGCCGGATATTTTTACGACCTTGAGCAGACACTCTCAAATACCGCCCAAAAGCTTCAGGCCGCTACCGCACTCTCTGTTGCCAACCAAGGGTATGCGGCCTCTTTTGTGAGCGCAAACGGAGCAGAAACACTAAAAGCGATAGCTAGCGCCGTAAAAGGTGAGTCAAACGTCGATATAGTCGTAGACTTTTACTCAAAAGAGCTTATCCGTGTTGCATCCTCGATGGAGTCTTTAAACGCCGTCAAAATCCAATACGACTCAAAAATACTCCAAAAAGTCATATCAACACAAAAACCGCAAAGCGGAACAGAGTATCAAGACGGACACGTATACATAAAATCGGCATACCCTACCCCCGCCGGAGTTTTGGAGATAAAGCAAAACATAGACTCTTTGTACGACATATACTCTGCAAACGGAAAAATATTTCAGGTTTTGCTGGATAGAGAGCTACTAGATATGAAGAAACTACAAGACTACAAAAGCCAAGCGGTAGGGAAAAACGAAATTAGTGTTCAATCAAAAACGGACGGTGAGTTTTTGCAAAAAGCGGGAGAGCTTGATTTTGCGAAAATCGTAGAACAAAAATATATCATCACGGACGGCTATTTTATCCTCGCTAAACCGATTTTAAACTCGGACGGCAAAAGGGTCGGTGTATATGTGATAGCTGAACGATATATGGAGAACAACACTCTGCCGAAAATGGTAAAATCAATGTCCACAGGACTCACAACCGCCGCTCTGGGGCTTGTGGTAGCCCTTTTGGCTCTGATGGTTTAGATATGTGCAAAATCACACCGGAGCTTTTGGCTAAATGAAAAGAATTAAAGTCCTAAAAGCATACTTTATTACGTGGCTGTTTATTTTTTACGTCGTATATGCCAATCTGGAGCTATTGTCTACATTTTTTATGGCGACCGTCGTATTTAGCTCCGCAATACTGGGGCTTTTGGCTGTCGGAACCTTGTACCAAATCATCAGCGGCTACGATATTATGATGCTGGGCGGAACATTTGGGGCGCTAGCATACAAAAAAACCGGATATGAATTTTACCTAAGACGGATAGACGCTATCTTGCCGGCCAATATCGCATATATGCTCCAAAGTAGAAAATCGCAACAAAAAATGCTTTTTACCCAAGAGGAGTCCAGAAGTATCATTGACTGGTTGGAGGGGAAATTCCAAAAGCAAAAAGTATATATTAACTTTTTTATCAATACCTCGATGATGATAGGGCTTTTAGGGACTTTCGTAGGTCTTGTAGAAGCTATTGACCACATGGGACAAATCATCATAGGGCTAAACGACGACGTAGATATAAAACAGATAATGCGTGATTTTTCAGGGCCGATATCGGGTATGGCGATCGGATTCGGAGCATCCCTGTTCGGTGTTGTCGGAGCCGTCATACTCGGCATCAACGGATATATACTTTTTAGATACCAAGACACCCTAATCAGCGGGATAGAGGATTGGCTAAAAGACAGAATCATCGAAACCGTAAGCAGCTCCCCGTCCGAAGCAGTCACACAAGCACCGTCCGAGCTACCGGGGCAGAGAAAAAGCTTTATGGATTTATTTATAGAGCAGATGGGTATGCTCTCCTCAGAGATATCAAAGCTCTCCAATAGCTCCCAAAACACGCAAACGATGACCGACTCACTAGTCGCCATCAAATCGCTTTTTGAAAGCAATCAGGAATACGTCCAAACACTAATAAAAACAAATGAGCAGGCAAACTCAAAACTATCCGATATTTTGGACGGAATACTGCAAACCCAAAAAAATATCGTCGATATCTCAGCTCAGGAGAGAGGGGTATTGCAGGGGATTTTTGAAAAACACGGCGGCCTATTGGAGTCCGGAACGACGGAGCTAGAGAAGCTCAATGCAAACTCAGACAAAATACAGCTAAGACTGGACAACGCCGTATCCTCTCTGACACAAATAAGAGAGCTTCACGCAAATGGACTCTTGCAGATAAAATCTTCCGGCACGCAAATAGTCTCATCATTGGAGAAGCTAGAGGAGAGATTGGCAAAAGAGGGGGCCGAGCTTCACGGTATTGCATCGACCCAAAAAAGCGGTATAAATGAGATAGTATCGCTAAGAGACGACGTAATCGGCGTTCTAACACAAATAGATGCAGGAATAACCGGACAAAGCATAGCGATAAAAAATCTCTCAAAACACGAAGAGCGTGATATAAACACGATACAAAAAGATCAAGATGCAATCATCAAAGAGCTTTCGAAACTAAACGACACTGCAAAAATGTTTGCATCATCATCCAAAAATCTTGAAGAGAGGGTAGCCAAAACCGAAGAGGGGATAAACCACATAACCGATACATTAAAAAACATAGAAAAAGCGATCACAAAAATAGCCGACCACAACCCTAAACAAAAACAAACCAAACAAAAAAACCAAAAGGATAAAAGCTTTTTCGGTTCTTTGTTTTCAAAAGAGTAAGGTAACAAGATGTCAAGTTCAGATCAAGGTGAGATGAATCCGTTTATCTCATACGTGGATTTGTTTTCGTCCGTTATACTCGTGCTACTCCTATTTGTACTGCTAATGCTCGTAAACGTAGGCTACTACATGCAAAAAAATGCAAAAGTGGAGACAAACCAAACGGTAATATCAAACGAAGATGCGATGCTACTGGAACAACTCAAAGCCGAAGTCGCCGCAAAAAGGCTGGAACCCCAAAAAGAGCAACAAATAATCACCGAACAAATAATAGAACAGCCAAAGCAACAAATCGAACAGCCCGAAGAGGAGAGGTTTGAGGGGAACACGGTCTACAAAAACGGCGGGCAGTTGGCAATAGCTAATTTCATAGAGGCTGATATGGTTGTAGCGTACAAAAACAATGAACACTTTTTGAACAAAGATATAACAATGGAGATAATAAGCGTCCTAAAAAGGATACAAAAAGCAAATCCGAATATCACCTTTGTCTTATCGGTCGGAGACTCAAAAAAAATAATCAGCTCATCACAGACAAAGCAGGTTAGCCTCGGTAGGATACTCAGCCTAAAAAATAACATCGAAGCAGTACCGGAGCTAAAGGGGAGGACAAAAATAAACTACAAACAAACCGAAAAACTAAACTACGAATACGGATATATAAAAATTGAATCAAAATAGAGCAATAAACTTTTTAAAATATATTTTTGCGGCTTTACTGACGGCTCCCCTGCTCTCTTTTGCGCTTGACAAACCTAGAGATATGACAACCAAACATCAAGAGCACAACAACAGCGAAGGGTTTAAAACAGCCGAGAGCAACGCTACCCTCAAGCACGCCATAGAGACTATCATACATAAAAGCTATAGAGTAAAACAGGCAAAAGAGCGTATCACACAGGCCAAACACTCCAAAGACGAGGCATTCGGAGAGTTTTTGCCGCAGGTTTCCGTATCGGCAACGGCTACAAAAAAAGACTCAAAAGGGTACGAAGAGCTGGACTATAGACAGATGCAAGGGGATGCCACCCTCTCATACAACCTATTCTCCTCAGGAATGCACGTCGCCGGATATCAAAAAGCTAATCTCACCCAAAAAGAGCAAGAGGAGAAGCTAAAAGGGGTTTTGGAGGAGGAAATTCTAAAGGGTATCGACGCATATTATAGTGTTTTGTACGGCAAGCTGGCTATTGATGCAAACAAACGAAATTTTGAAAAGCTTCGTGAAGTGCTGGAGATTGTCAAAATAAAAAAAGATTTGGGTGCTGCATCCGCAGGGGACGAAGGCTCTATCATGGCTAGTGTCTCAAATGCAAAAACCGCCCTAATCAACACCGAGTCGATGTATAACAACGCAAAAGATTATTATGAGTTTTTGACCGACACAAAAACAGAGCTACTACTTCCGTACGAGACAGCTCCGGAGATTAAACTAAAATCGTTTGACGAGATATTTGACGAGATCAAAACGGCTAATACCGATCTATCCATAATCAAAACGCAGATCAAAGGGAAGCAAAAAGAGGTCACCCTCACAAGGGCTATGGATTTGCCAAAACTGGATCTCGTAATGACAAACAGTAGAAAATATAGACGTGACATTTTGGATCCTACTATGATGGGGCACAATAGAGGGATAGCCGTAGAGCTGACGCTGAGCTACAACCTCTACACGGGCGGCAAAAGTGAGGCAAAAGTAGCAAGACTAATGAGCGAGGTCTCCGGACTCGCATTTAACCTCGAATACCTGACAAAAGAGACAAAGTGGAACTCTCAAAAGCTTTTTAACTCAGTAACCACAAACACAAAAGCGCTTGAATCTTTGGACGTGGAGATAGGTGCCAGCGAAAAAATGGCAAATGCGTACTGGGAGAAGTTTCGGCTATCCAGTCAGGATTTGGTCACATTGCTTCAAGCCCAAAGGCAGTTAAATGCCGCCGAACTCGAAAAACTAAAAAGCGAAAAGGCCAGAATAGTCGATTATTTTAACCTTTTGGCAAAAAGAGGGAAGCTACTGGAGTATTTCGGACTTTAGCATTAGGGGGTTGCGTGAAAAAAATATCTTTTTTAATGTTTTCGTTTTTTACAGCTTCGGTATATTTGTCGGCCGATACAAACGGCTCGGTAAAACCGCTTTTAAAAGACAAAAGCCGCTATGAAAAAAGTGTCGATAAGATGCTAAAAGAGAAACAGAAAGATAAAAACAAAACGGATGAAAAATACAATATCAAACGTCGAAAAGACGGCACGATAGACACCTATCGGTACTTTAACAAATAGTCAAAAGGATAGCCATGAAAACCGAAAAAATAGTCGTTGCCGGAGGGTGTTTTTGGTGTGTTGAGGGGGTATTTAGCCGGACAAAAGGGGTTTTGAGGGCTATCAGCGGATACGCAAACGGCGACACCCCAAATCCGGACTACAAAGCGGTATGCACAGGGGCAACAGGATACGCCGAAGGGGTGATGATAGAGTTTTGTCCGGATGAGATAACGCTGGAGTCGATACTTGATATTTTTTGGGCTATCCACGATCCGACCACGTTAAACAGGCAGGGGGCAGACATCGGGACGCAGTATCGAAGCGGTGTATTTTTTGTAGACAAGGGGCAAAAAGAGACAATTTTTCATAGCCTAGAATCTGCCCAAAAAAGCTTCAAAGAGAAGATAGTGACCGTAGTGGAGCCGCTAAAAAACTGGTTTGAGGCAGAGGGGTATCATCAAGGGTATTTCTCTAAAAATCCGTATCAGGGGTACTGCATGGCGGTCGTAGCTCCAAAAATAGATAAATTAATATCAAAATTTCCGGAGCTTTCAAAGTAAAAGCATAATTGGATTAGAGTGGCCTACCCTCTTTTATCTCGGCCTTTGTAGCCTCTCTAACCTTTAAAACCGTACACGAAAAAGCGGTCTCAATCCCCGCAAACGGATGATTGGCATCAAGTATCACCTTGCCGTCCTCTATCTGCGTCACCTCATAGATTAGCGCATCCTCTCCATCGTCTTTTGAAAACTGCATCCCGACTTCAAGCGGTTGCCCAAACGCCTTTAGCTCCTCGACCTCAACCAAAGTCTCATCATACTCCCCAAAACCCTCTTCCGGGGCCAAAGTCATATCTACGCTATCACCGACACTCTTCCCCTCTAATGCCGATTCAATCTTTGGCGGAAGGTAGTCGCCGCCAAGACCGTGTATATACACTAAAGGCTCCGCCCCCCCGTCAAGCAAACCGCCCTGAGTATCGGCTATACTGTAGTCTAGGGTAACAACTGTGTTTTTGGTTATTTTCATCTAATTTCCTAAAAATTTTTAGTATTTTAGCCAAAAACCGTTTATCCGCTTTTGCCATATCCGACAGATTTATAAAAAACATCATACAATCACAAAAACTTTTAAAGGGGGGGGTTGCTATGGCGATTATCGTATCTTTTTGCACCATCCCCCTATTCTCTATCATCTGGCGCTAAGCGCCGCCACTACACACAAACACTAATCAATATATCTATATGCAAAAATACGAAACAACAAGGAAATAGTTATGTCAACACTAGATTTGGACACCGTAATATTTATCGGTCGCACTTACGACGAGTACCTCGCAATGTTTGGACTCCGTGAGGGGGAACTAGCAGGCAAGAGGGTACTGGATTGCCCCTGGCGGAGCGTGCTCGTTTACAGCGCATGCAAATAAGGTAGGAGCCGAGGCAGTAGCCGCCGATATCCTCTACAAAGAGCCGATACAAACCCTCACAGAACTAGGGCGAATCGGGATAGAAAAAATATATCAAAACACCGGATGGATGAGTGAGCACAATATGGGCTTTTACGGCGATTTGGCCGGACACAGACGTATGCGGGAGGTTGCGCTAGATGGGTTTTTAGCCGATTTTTGCCCCGACAGATACAAGTATGCAAAGTTTCCGCACTTACGGGTGGCCGGAGAGTTTGACCTGATACTCAGCGGCCATTTTTTGTTCACTTATGACGACAGGTTCGACTACGAGTTTCACCTCCAAAGCATCCTATCTATGGCAAAACTATCCGGTGAGATACGGATATTTCCACTTGTGGATATGAACAACTCAAAAGCCGGAAGCGACAACCCGTTTAGCCCGTTCGTCTACAGATTACTGGACGAATTGCCGGAGTTTGGACTAACCGCCGAGATAGTCCCCGTGGACTTTGAGTTTCAGAGAGGGGCGGGATTTGTGATGAGGATATGTAAAAAGTAAAAAACTAAAATGCTAAAATACAAAAAACCAAGACGGGTGCCTAGATGAGCGAAGATGTGAAATGGATTCAACGGTTTTCAAACCTCAATAAAAAATGAACTCGATGACTTGCCGACGCTCTACAGCATAGATCTATGCAAATACGCAACGATAGAAAATGCGGAGCTAAAAGAGCATATTGACAGGGTCGGAAAATCCTTTTGGCTCAATAGATAAAGCCTCAGCAAAATCAAAAATAATCCGTGCGAAACAACCAATACATCCCCCTCGGCGGATAGTATCGTTTTGGATATATCTTTGGCTCTTTGGAGCGATGTTTTTAGCCCCTCCGGTTGTGAGCGGTGTCCAAAAACCCATCCAACCCGCCCCGCAAAAAGCCAAAGCCACAGAGGGAGCCTGACGGATGTGCGGCAAAACGGGGAGATCGGGACTTCGTTTAGCATGGGTGTGGAAAATCTGACGGAGCCTGCAAAATACTCAGCCGTTTGTATCGAACGAGACAGGGTGCCGGTATAGATAACATCGTAGTGACCATCATCCGGACATAGCGGACGTGCGAGTGCGGCGGCATCATACCCCTCTACCCACTTCTCAAATCCTGCCGAATCCATCATTGTCTCTTTTGGTTTTTGAACTTTAAAGTGACGGATAATCTTTATAGCCATATCATCTGAGCTTCACGAACAACCCATTTAGCGTAGCCCTCTCCTCTTTGGTTAGTCTTGAAAAAAACTCTTTGTCCACGTTTTCAACTATTTTTACCGCTTTTATAGCCGTCTCTCTGCCGACATCCGTCAGCTCGATGCTTTTTGCCCTAGTGTCAAACTCGTTTTCGCTTCTGAGGACAAATCCGTCTGTACAGAGTGTTTTTAGGCTTTTTGAAACGGTCATCTTGTCTAGTTTTGTATGATTTATGATTGTAGTCTGCGTGACCTCGCCGTCATGCTCGGCAAACCACAACAACGAAGCCAGTATCACAAAGGCCGAGTGGGAGAGTCCGACCCCTTCAAGCCCTTTTTTTATCTCTCTTTGCCACACGACGGTCACCTGCCAAAGCAAAAAGCCGCTACTCCCCTCCGGGGTCTCTACGCTAAAGCTACTTTCATCCATCCGCTTTTACCAGCCTAATCATTGCGTCCATATCCTCTTCTAGTTTATCGGCTACATTTTTGGCTACCAGTCTCTCCCACAAAAACGATAGCGCTCCGTCTACTTTAATCGTCGCCGTTAACTCTATTTTGCCCTCTTTTTCCACAATTTTATGCTCTCCGTACATTTTGGCAAACGGAAAACTAGTCATATCGGTAAAACTTTTATTTGGAGTTACCTCAAAAAGCTTGATTTTTACTTTTTGACCCCCTTTTAGCCCTAGCGTAAACGTCTCTCCGACGGCAAATCCGCCGTCAAGCTTTGCCCACTCTATGCCTTGGTTAAACCTGTGCCAGTTATCTACATCCGCCCATAACGCATATATCTCTTGCGCCGAAACCCCTGTTACCTCTTTTGTTACGCTACCTAATGTTTTCATATCTCTCCCTTTTTTAGTAAATCTAAATATATTATGTAAGTTTACTAAATATAGCTTAAATGATGCCGTTATTTGTCAAAAAAAGCGACAAGGCGTTTTTTGGCCTCTACGCCATCTCGTAGATGTTAGTAAGGCTAGAAGATTAAATGCAAATATCGCAGTATAAAAAACTTTTTCAATCCTAACCCAATAGTCTCCCTAAAAAATATTGGAATTTTATTAATGCAGTTTTATCTAATTCGTCAAAGGCATATTGACAGGGGGCGCACACAGCAGCACCGTAAACCAACCACGGGTACTCCGGATTTGGCTGTTCTTTTATGCCGGAGGGGGCTAAGTTTTCTATCTTGTCGGCAATATCCATAATACTTTCAATATATGTGCAATATGCCAAATAGTTGTCGCCGAATCCGAGCTTCTCTCTAATAGATGGGTGTCCTTTGCTAGCGTGCAAAAACTGTGTTAACACTTTATGGCTTTTTTGCGGTTTACTTTGACTGCCTTTTTTGCACAAAAAAGATTTTGCGGTTTTTTCTGATGCCATCTGCATATAGTGCAATCTATGACACAAACTTTGTCTTGAAGCATTGAGTAGCCTAAAAACTTCGTAATCACTCTTTGCCTGCTCTAAAAATGCGCCGCTCCAATCCATCATACAAGCTTTTCGCCACTATCCCAATCACCCCATTCAGGCGGTAACGATATTTTTTTATACTCGTCGCTACGAATAATAGCTATAGCCGATGGAGCTTGTACGGCATTTGAAGCATCAAAATAGAAAGGCTCCACAATACCACTCTCCGACGGCGGCACAACATCCTCTACTTCAATCAATCTAATTTCATTGGCATCTTTGAACCAAAAAATACTCTGAATATTTGGCTCCGCCCTTTTGTTTTCCATCGCAAGAACCTCCGCCTGCGTACGAATAAACTCTATCGTCATATTCTAGCCCCCAGATTTGTATAGTTTTGATTGTATAGCATAGCCGCTAAAGTGTCAAGCGTGGTTTGAGTTGCATATCACCCGTTTTGAACCGTTGAGGCCTAGGAGTACGCTGCCCGTCGAAAGTGCCGAAGTTTGGCGGTAAGACAAAAGAAAACTATTAGAAATAGAACATTTTCTCATCACTTCTTAAATACTCCAAGCAACTCGTCTGAAACATCGTAGCTAGCAGAAAAATAACTGGTTATGCCTTTCTCCAAAAAGTCATTAAAAGCCTTCCAATGCCACTTTGGATTGTCGCTCTCTAAACCATATTCCTCATAAACCTTAATATCTTCTCATAAAGTACAACATCAAAAAACGGTAGATTGCTCTCTTCTTCGAGTGTATATCTGAGCTTGT
>CALJKN010000200.1 GCA_937973585.1 uncultured Helicobacteraceae bacterium | reverse complement strand
ATTTTTTTTGATTTTATAATCTCTATTTCCGTCTTTAAGTCGCCGACGCTATTGATTCCGAATGCTTCATCTATGCTATTTTTTGTCTGTTCGGTCTCTTTATTTTTGATTAATATACTGGCTTTTGCTTCATACATAGGCTCTGAAAAATAAAGCCTTATTAACCCTAAGAGTAAAAATAATAAAGCAAAACTATTTATGAGTAGCTTATTGTCATAAAGTGCCCTAAGTATTTTTTTAGGGCTTATTACTATTTCGTCTTTGATTGCGGTAGCTTTAGCCTGTTTCATAGCCTTATCTTCCTGATAGTAATCGCATCCAAATGATATAAGCTACCTGTGAGCGAGAATAAAATCTGAGCAATGTTTGTATTTATAGCCTTAAGCCCGCTAGGTTCAACGTAGACTATATCATTTGGATAAATAATAGGTGCATTTTGAATTGAGGCCATTTTTGTGGCATCTATCTCATATACCTCTGGATTTTTCGGATTTCCCCTAATGATTTTAATAGAGCTTCTGTCGGCATAAGCGTTAAAGTCTTCAGCATATGCAATAGCCTCCATTAGGCTTAGAATATTTTTATCGATTCTAACAGCTCCCGGTTTATTGACTTCGCCGACAATGAAAATCTTTGGGTTAACCAAATCTATAGCCACCTGAGGGTTTTTGACATATTGCTTAAGATTATTGGTTATCAGGGTCGTGGCTTCACAGATACTTAAGCCCTCAACCGGAATATGTCCTATTAGCGGAACCGATACGGTGCCGTTTGATGTTACTAGATACCCTATATCGGACGACGGTGGAACCAAATCTGATCTGGTACTAATTTCCGGATGTTTTGCTACGATAACGGCCAATCTATCGCCTTTTTTGATTCTATACGGTTCAAAATCAATCGAAGCATTAATATCTACTTTTTTACCGCTAGCCAATGTGTAGTCTTGTTTTGTCATGCAACCGCTAAAAAAAATAGCAGAAAATAAAACCGCTATATAGATGTACGCTATTCGTAGATTCGTCATTTTGTCTATTTTTCTATTCGTTTCGGTAAAGATTTTTTTATGCCGATCGGCTCATTCCACTACATTTATGTGATTCTAATGCAAAAAATGAGCCAAAAAATCCTCAAAATATTTGATCTGAGCCAAAACAGACTCCTCTGAAGTGCCGCCGAGGCTTTTTCTGGCATTCATAGAGTTTATGTGTTTTATTGCCTCCATAGCATCGTCTTCTATCCTGCTATCAACGGTTTTTAGCTCTTCAAGGCTCAGCTCCGATAGGTCGATACCTTTTTTCTCGGCCATAGCTACCGCCTTTCCGGATATATGGTGCGTCTCTCTAAACGCAACCCCTTTTTTTACCAAATAATCAGCCAAATCTGTTGCGGTGAGGTGTCCTACTTTGCAAGCCTTTAGCATATTCTCGGACTCGATTTTCATCGTTTTTAGCATTTCGTTTAGGATAACCAAAGATGCAACTGCTGTCTCAACAGAGTCAAAGACCCCCTCTTTGTCTTCTTGCATATCTTTGTTATAGGCAAGCGGCAGACCTTTCATAACGGTCAGTAGCCCGATTAGATTGCCGTATACTCTCCCTGTTTTACCCCTCAGCAGCTCCGCTACGTCAGGATTTTTTTTCTGAGGCATAATGGAGCTTCCGGTTGAGTATTTATCGCTCATCGTAATCCATTTAAACTCGTAGCTACTCCACAGTATTAGCTCCTCCGAGAGTCTGGAGATATGGGTAAACAAAACCGAGATATTAAATAATATCTCAAGCGCAAAATCTCTATCGGATACCCCGTCCATTGCATTTACGGTAGGAGCGTCAAAGCCTAGCTCTTTTGCGGTCATCTCCCTATCTATCATATGCGGTGTTCCGGCTAGTGCCGCAGAGCCCAAAGGGGAGAGGTTATTTCTTTTTTTGGAATCCAAAAACCTCTCAAAATCTCTTTTAAACATAGAGGCGTATGCCAACATCTGAAATGCAAAACTAACGGGTTGTGCGTGCTGGAGATGGGTCATTCCGGGAATCAACGTTGTAGTGTGTTTTTTTGCAATCTCTACGAGTGTTTTTATCAGCTCTTTTGTGAGAGTCGATAAATTGTCGTTTTGCTTTTGAACATAAAGTCTAAAATCAGTTGCAACTTGGTCGTTTCTGCTTCTGGCGGTGTGTAGTTTTTTACCCGCTTCCCCGATAATTTCGGTGAGCCTCCCCTCGACAGCCATATGTATATCTTCTTGAGATACCGAAAACTCAAATTTGCCGCTCTCAATCTCGGATAGAACCTGAGCCAAGCCGGACTGGATAGATGTCAGCTCTTCACCGCTTAATACCCCTATGGCGTGTAACATTTTTGCATGAGCCAAAGAGCCGGTTATATCCTCTTTGTATAGTTTTTTATCAAAAAATATCGAGGCGTTGAACTCTTCTAGCAGTTCGCTACTCCCCTCTTCAAAACGTCCGTCCCACATTTTTTGTTTCATAAAA
>CALJKN010000199.1 GCA_937973585.1 uncultured Helicobacteraceae bacterium | reverse complement strand
CTCCCCTATAATCGCATTTTTGTTTCAAGGAGTTTTTATGTTGACAGATACACATTGTCATCTTGATGATGAGAAGTTTTTTGATGATTTGGATGATGTGTTTGCTAGGGCTGTTGATGCAGGGGTGGGCAAATTTGTGATACCGGGGGCAGGGACAAAGGATTTGCCAAGAGCGGTAGAGATTTGTGAAAAGTACGAAAACGTCTATTTTGCGGTCGGAGTCCACCCGTATCATGCGTCCGAATTTGACGAGGGGATTTTTTCGCTTTTATCCCACCCAAAATGCGTAGCCGTCGGTGAGTGCGGGCTGGACTATTATAGATTGCCGGAGGGTGAAGAGGAGAAAAAAGCCGAAAAAGAGCTACAAAAAAAAGTTTTTATAGCCCAGATAGAGGCGGCCAAAAAACACAAAAAACCGCTCATCGTCCATATCAGGGATTCGTCGCTTGACAGCAAGGAGATTCTTGTCAAATACGGTGCCGGAGATGTAGGCGGGGTGCTGCACTGCTACAATGCCGACGAAAACCTCCTATCGCTTGGGAAAAACGGGTTTTATTTCGGTATCGGCGGGGTACTCACGTTTTCAAATGCCAGAAAACTAGTAGAGGTATTGCCCAAAATCCCTATGGATAGATTGTTGTTTGAGACGGATGCCCCATACCTGACCCCTACGCCGCATAGAGGGAAAAGGAATGAGCCGGCATATACGAATCTTGTGGTCATAAAGGCTTCGGAGATTTTGGGGGTTGATACTAGAGAGCTACTGAATGCGGCAGATGAAAACACCAAAAGGCTTTTTGGCATATAGTTTTATGGTACTCTTAAAGCAGATTTAAGCTAAAATCGGAGTATGTTAAAAAACAAAAAATTAATCGCTTTTATCTATTTTGCTTTTTTTACCGCTTCCGTTTTTGGGGCAAATACCTCTTTGGATGGGGCTTTCGAGTCCTTCGGGATAGATGGTGGAATCGATAAAAATAGAGTTTTGTACAGCTCCGTAAAAGATGAAGAATCAGGCAAAAATGCCGCAAAATTTTTGATAGAGTCGGTCAAAAAAAACAAAGAGAACTATTTGACGGCTAAAAGGGTTTTGGAGGAAAAGGGGATTCCGGAGTCGTTTATATGGATAGCGATGACGGAGACGAAGTTTAATAACGCCGTTGCCCTAAAGCGGACAAAAACGGCCGGAATATGGCAGATGGTTCCTTATACATCCAGAATGTTCGGCCTAAAGGTCGGCAAAGGGGTGGACGAGCGAAAAGATGTCGAAAAATGCACCGCCGCTTTTGCCGATTACTGTCAATATATGTACAAGCGGTTCAAGCGGTGGGATCTCGTGATGGTGGGCTACAACTGCGGAGACGAGAGGCTAAAGAGAGTTATCAAAAAAACAGGCTCTACGGATCTAAACGTCTTGCTTGACCCTAAAAAAAAGCATCTCTCCAAGGAGACGAGAGTCTATTTTAAGAGGGTAATCACCCATACAAGAACAGCAAATCTGGATAACGTCAAAGAATTTTTAGAAACATTAGAACAAAAGGATGAGAGTTGAGAAATTATGTTTTGCTTGCCGCTACGGCATTAGTTTTTACCGCTTGTTCCGAAAAAGCCTCGGTCAAATACGTCCCATACAAGGATAGGGCGCAACAACAAAGCGGTGAGCCGCTAACCAAACAAGGCCCTTCGGTTATTGGTGAGGGTGTGACCGCACAGCCTGTTCCGTCATCGGCTACGGCTAGCTCAACCCTAAAACCGTATACAGTGATGGGTAAGACATATTACCCATCTACGGTTGCGACGGGCGAGGAGTATTCGGGGATAGCCAGTTGGTACGGCCCTGATTTCCATGGCAAAAAAACCGCTAGCGGAGAGCCGTATGATATGTATGCCGATACCGCCGCACACAAAACACTACCTATGAATACGATTGTCCGTGTAACAAGCATAGACAACGGTAAAAGTGCAGTTGTTAGAATCAACGACAGAGGGCCTTTTGTAGCGGGGAGAATCATAGATCTATCGTACTCGGCCGGAAAAGCTATCGGGCTTGATAAGACAGGTACGGCTCCGGTCAAACTGACGGTATTAGGATTTGACGGACAAGTGGCAAAAGACGGACAAGTCGGACAAAATAGACTCATAAAAGGTGTTGCCGTACAAATCGGCGCATTCAGAAGCAAGACCGGAGCAGACAACTATGCAGCAGATAACTCAAGCGTAAAAGGGATGTATAAAGGGGTAGTAAAAACATACGACCTTGGCGGTTCTCCGATTTATAGGGTTATGCTAACAGGATTTAACAGTGAGGCCGAGGCTAGAGACTTTATAAAAGAGGGTCAATTCCCAGGGTCTTTTGTGGTTAGCGTAGAGTAGAGATATGAGCCGCATATACCGAAAGACAAAAGAGACGGAGATATCCGTAGAGCTTTTCTTTGACGGAAAAGGTGAGTATAGTATCGATACCGGGGTCGGTTTTTTCAATCACATGCTTGAGAGCCTCTCCAAACACTCCGGTATAGATATGCAAATCAGCTGCAAAGGGGATTTGCACGTCGATTTTCACCATACCGTAGAGGATGTAGGGATTGCTCTAGGCGAGGCATTTTACAAGGCTGTGTTTCCGGTAGGCGCAATAGAGCGTTTCGGAGAGGCAAAAATCGTAATGGATGAGGCTCTCGTGGAGTCTGCCATTGATATATCGGGACGTCCGTTTTTGTATTTTGATTTGGGGTTACTCTCCGGTAAAATCGGTGAGTTTGATGCCGAGCTTGCCGAAGAGTTTTTTAGGGCTTTTATCTATAACGCAAAGATTTCGGCTCACATCGTAAAGGTTCGTGGGCAAAACATGCACCATATCGTCGAAGGGGCTTTTAAAGCGTTGGCGGTATCGCTAAGGCGGGCGCTAAAGCCGAATGAAAAAGGTGGAGTCCCCAGTACAAAAGGGGTGCTTTGAGCCTGTTAAAAACTAAAGCCGGATTTTACGGGATATTTATCCTCCTCTCGTCCGCTATTTTTTCGGTTGTTTTTTTAAACGACAGGTATGATTTTGTCTCAAAAGAGGGGGCAAATCTCCCCCTTTTGGAGCTAAAAAATTTCCGTTACGATGAGTTTTCGGTTGCAGATAGGGAGCTAACCTTTTCAGGGGGGTTAGGCTATCATTTTGCCGACAAAGATATAGTGAAAAACTTCAAGATAGATAGATTCGAGCATGATCTAAACTCCTCGTTGTCGGCCAAAAATGCCCTTTTGCAAGGCTCTTTAATAGGGTTGGACGGCGATTTGAGATACGCCAGAAGTGACGGATATGTTTTGACGAGCCAAAAAGGGGTTTACGACAAAACAAGCTCTATAGCCAAAATCACGACACCTTTTGAAGTTGCCGGAGAGAAGATAGTAGTGAGAGGCTCCGGCTGTGACGTAGATATAAAAAACAAGAGGTTGGCCGCTACCGATATTGCGGCAAAAGTCAATTACTAAAACGGATTTTTGATGAGAAATTTTTTAATTTTTGCGTTTTGTGCCGCCGCTATAGCGTATGCCTCTGAGGTTGAGATCACGGCAAAAAAATATGACGGTGACGACAAAAGCGGCATCTCAAAATTTAGCGGAAACGT
>CALJKN010000198.1 GCA_937973585.1 uncultured Helicobacteraceae bacterium | reverse complement strand
GACTTTTGAATACATCTATCTCGCCGTCCCATATGTATCCAAACTCGGCTTTCAGCGTTTGAAGCTTTCTATCTAGCTGCGCCTCGTAGCCGCCTTCATAATTTATACAGGCGTTACATACGCCAAAATGGGGACATATCAAACCGCTCATCTATCCCCAAATCTTGCTAAAATCAAAATCAAACCCACAATCCGAAGCCTCAAAACGGTAGCTTTGCCTATCAAAATCACCCTCTTTTATATATCTACCCTCTCTAAGTAAAAACAGTTTTGCCACACTATCATCAGGATTTACTATAACGTAGTATTTGACACCCTCTTTTTCGTATAGCTCAAACTTTAGTCCTGTATCTTTGGCGGCTGTGCTTTTGGAGAGTATCTCGAAAATAACAAGCGGGGCTTTTGTGATATACGCCCCCTCCATATCTTCATCGCAAACCACCAGATTATCGGGCTGAACCACCGTATCATCATCGATTTTCCAATCGACTGGCAAAAGCGCTTTACATCTAGCGCAATCTTTTAGCGCCGTCTCAAGTAGCCAGCCTATTTTTTGGCTTATCCGCTGATGCTTTGTGGTCGGTGCCGGAGACATATTGTAGGCTATCCCACCGACAAGCTCCCATTTGCCTTCCCATTTTTTATAATCGTCATACGTATAATGCGGCAGATGTTCTAACTTTACAGCCCCCAACTCCACTCCTTTTTTTCAGAAAATCACCCGTTTTTTTCCAAAATATGCAGATACTCTACTGTCGTATCGGCCTTATGGTTTCGGCTGTTGCTTTTGTCGGCTCTAAATCTCTGGTATGTGGTTTCGGCCAAATCGTAATGCCCGTATTTTTGCATAATAGAGCTTGTCTCCTCTAAACTCATCAACCCCTCGTTGTTGTAGCTCAAAAATATATATTTAAATTTAGCATTTTTTATTAGCTCTTCAAAAGCAACCTTAGCCTCATTTTTTTTGCAATACCGTGAACGCTCATAATCCCTAAGCCCTGTTTTCCCTTTTGGCAAAAAATCATCATAAAGGGCTATGGTGTTTAGCAAATGATAGTTTGCCCCGTACTCTCTGGCATTGTACGGCGGGTCAAGATACAAAATGTCACCCTCAATTTTTTTGATTAGTTCGTTTGCGTCTTCATTGTATACCTCATGGCTATTGTCATTTATATCATACAAAGCGGGTTTAAGCCCCAAGGGCTTCTCCGCAGATTTTTTTAGATGTTTGAGATATGCACCGTAAACACTTGCGGTATTTGCCACTTTATCCGCCGCCTCAAGCAAACTTGCAAGTAAAAAATAATAGTCATCTTCATTTATTTTTTTACACCTCAGCCATTTATCTATCTCTGTTCTTATCGCATCTATTTTTTGACCGTTTTCGGAACTAAAATATTGCCGTCCACTTACCCCATCAAATGAATAATGCTCAAAGACAAAACCTTGTACGCCACTCAAGTCGTTTAGCTCGTCAAGCATATCGGTTCTATCTTTTGCCTCATGATTACCTATGTAGTTTCTGCAAAGGGTAAAGCTGTACGCCTCCCTATCGTTAGCAATTACTTTTTTGACATCTTTTTTAAATATTCGCCCTACGGCTCCGGTTCCGGCAAAAATATCGCAAAAAACGGTATCTTTCGATGGTTTGGCAATATCATCAATATGTGATCTTAAAAAATCTGATAATTTTTGTTTTGAGCCTATGTAATTCAAGCTACCCGTCCAATTTCAACTACATTGAATTTTTTATATAGCTCCGTTTTTCCATAAATCTTATTTTCACTATAGCAATAAAAGTCATCAAAATAAAGGCCATCCATTAGCTTTTTTTCATCAATTTGCGACAAATTGCCGCCATCCTCAAGATACGCCATCACGGTGGTAAAATCGTCCATAAAGCCGTACTCAAATATATTGTCCACGCCATGCTTGATAATTATTGATTCCGTATTCATTTCTCGCCTTTGGTTTTATCTTTTAACAACTCAAGCGGGCTAACCCCTAAAAACTCCGCAAGCTCTATCACGTTGCTTTTTATCGGTACGAACTTCTCCGATAAAATATTTGAGAGCTGAGTTTTTGATATACCAAGCATTTTGGCAAGTTCGCCTTGTGAGCTTATCTGTTTTTTTGCCATTAGCTCTTTTACCTTGAATTTGTCGATCTCAACCAAAATTATACCCAACTTTTTCTATAATGTCAAATATTTTATGAACTATTTTAAATTAAATTATTAACTTTTTAATTCTAAAGCTTGTCTAAACGCAACGGGGTCATGCCAAAAACAACCTACACATCCAAGCTCTTGCGTATAATTTTCGTTACCTTGCGTAAAAGAAACAGGATAACCAAGTAGTTTTGCATCGTATCTTTTCCCGCTTGCTTTGCACTCCTTGCAAAATTGTCTTTTTGCATCATTTGCGGGCTTGCTTAACGGCTGAAAATCTTCTAATGTTTGAGTTGCCGTATTCATAATTCTTGGATTATCTTTTCTTCCATCTTTATGGTCTACTTCTGTTTTATGGTCGCAGCTTCTATTTGTTCCTAGAACTACGCATCTTTTTTGTGCTATTTCTCTTTT
>CALJKN010000197.1 GCA_937973585.1 uncultured Helicobacteraceae bacterium | reverse complement strand
TTGCGAGAGCCGTCTGCTGAAGACCTAATTTACGGCTTTGCCGGAAATTTGAGAACTAATCAGAAGTCTCAACTCTTATAAAAACGAGGTGGCCGACTGAAGCGTTTTAAAGAATAGTTTTTGGTTTGAACGGAGGTAGTTTTTTGCCTCGTCCATCTCGTGCCCACCTAGAAGTATCGGGTATATTTTCTTACCCCACTCTTTTTCACACAATTTTGAGATGTTTAGGGCATCGGTCATAAACTGCGGGGTTACAAGCAGATAAATCAAATCCACATTTTCAAACCGAGTCACAATCTCCAATGTTTTTTCGTATCTATCGGCCATTGCGTCGCCTATGATATCAACAGGGTTATTTCTTGACCAGTTTGACGGCAACACATCATCCAACGCTTTTAGCTCATCTTCATTTAGTACGTATAGCTTTCGGCCATGGTCTATGATGTAATCTGTCAAAATAGTCGCAGGCCCTCCTGCATTTGTAACTATCAAAATGTTATTTACCTCATTCAGCGGGTTAAACAGCAAGGCCTCGATATTATCCTCGATTTTTGCCCCGACAGACTCAATAAGACCTTTAAACATGTCATAGTTGCCGCTTAGGTTTCCGGTATGAGAGAAGGCCGCTTTTTTCGACTCCGCAGATTTTCCGGTTTTAAATATATAGACTTTTTTCTTGCTCTCCCTGATAGCCCTTAAAAACTCTTTGCCGTTTTGGATCCCCTCGGCATAGATGGAGATGTATTTGCAACTCTCATCTTTGTTTAACATATCTATCATTTCCGCAAAATCAAGATCGACCATATTGCCGCACGATACCAAATGTGAAAATCCTACGCCTGCATCGTATGCCTTGTCCATAAGGGCAGAGAGTACGGCACCCGATTGAGATAGTAACGCCAAATCCCCTCTTTGAAGACCACCGATCCCAAATGTCAGATTTAGGTTTTTAGACCCCTCAAGATACCCTAGACAATTTGGACCTATTACGTTGAAGTTGTGCTCTTTTGCAAGTTCGGCGATTATTCTCTCGGAGTCATAATCACCCACCTCTTTAAATCCGGCAGAGATTATGATGACATTTTTTATCTTTTTGGATATTAGCTCTTTTATCGTATCTAAAACAAATTTTGAAGGGATAGTGATAACGGCGGTATCTATGTCGCCGTCTATCTCAGATATACCCTTGTAGAGTTTTTTTCCGAAAAGCTCACCCCCTTTGGAGTTAACAAAAAACATATCGCCGCCGTAAGTCAGTGAGTTTTTCGCAATTGCATAGCCGACTTTTGAAGTATCCGAAGAGGCACCTATGAGTGCGACTCTCTCGTTTTTAAAAAAGTTTGGTCTATCTTTTCTGAGTGTTCCCAGTTTTTCGACCCTCTGTTCTCCTCTTTTGATTCTGGCATCTACGATTTTTAGCCCGTCGCTTGTCGCCAACACCGGATTAAAATCAAGCTCGACAATATCCGGATTTGCCAAAATAAACTTTTGAACAGATTTTATAAACTCTACAGCCTGATTTAAGTCGTAGTTAAACCCTCTAAAGCCGCTAAAAATCTTGGATATTTTGGTTAGCCCTATTGCCCTTTTGATCTCTTCATCGCCGGCGTAAACATCTATAAAGCATACATCTTTGTACATCTCCAAAAATACGCCGCCTTTGCCGAATACTACGGTTTTGCCGAATATCTCGTCATCTACCATACCGACATACACCTCTTGCCCGCTAAGCATCTGAACGGCGATAAACCTATCGGTTTCGTCAGGCTCGACCCCTCTCGATCTGATATTTGTAAGTATCTCTTTTTTTGCGGCCTCCAAAGCGGCTGCAGAGTTGATATTTAGCTTTACGGCACCGAAATCGCTTTTGTGGACAATTTTTTCCGATTCAATCTTTAAAACAACAGGAAAAAAATCAACATTCGGAAGCTCATCAAGTCCAAAAGAGACAAATTTTGGGGTAGGAATAGAATACTCTTTTAGCATTGTATATATTGTAGATTCAGTCATAGTTGCTTTCCCTTTCTCTATGGATCATAAGATCATAATTCTCAAATTTTGAAGTTGCCGGCCGATATAAAATACTCTCTTGTAATCGGTACTTATTTGCAAGATTTTAAGAGAGATTGTTTACATTTTAGCGTCAAAGGCCATTTATACATATCGCTAACTGCTCTTTTTGCCAGATACCCGACGATTCCGGATATTTTTATTTTATAGATAATACCTATCGTATAAAAACCGCCGAGAGCAACCAATATACCGGGCAAGTCAAACTCTACTTTTTTTAGTTCCCTACCCTCTATTGAGGCTAGTACGTTATGAACGGCTATATCTGCACTAAACTCTGCCACCATAGCTGTCGGGGCTAGCATCTTGCCGCTTGTATTTACCACCTCGGCGCAATCTCCTATGGCAAAAACATTTTCAAATCCGACAACTCTGCATTGCTCATCGATTTTTAGCTGTCCCCTCTGATTGTAGCTAAACCCGTCCGCCTCGATACGGCGCACCTCTATGCCGCCGGTCCAAATCATAAAGTTCATAGGGATTATTTTGCCGCTACCTAGTAAAACGGAGTGTTCTTCGACTTTTAATATCTTATCTCCGGTTATGATGGTTACCCCTAGCTCTTCTAGTCTTTTTTTGCT
>CALJKN010000196.1 GCA_937973585.1 uncultured Helicobacteraceae bacterium | reverse complement strand
TTCCGATCTGGTATCAGAATGTCGTCTTGAGCCACCTTTTATGACTATTTATAGGAAAATTATGAGCAAAAAAGATGAAAACAGTTCTGAGATAGATAGTACACGCAAAAACTCCAATCTTACCAATGCAAAAATAGCAAAAAACGATGAATTTTATACACAATATGGTGATATTGAAAAAGAGATAAACGCATACTTGGAATACAATCCGGATGTTTTCAAAAACAAGACACTCCTTTTGCCTTGCGACGACCCAGAGTGGAGCAATTTTACAAAATATTTTGCGCAAAATTTTGAGAGACTTGGGCTAAAAAAGCTTATCAGCACAAGCTATGCTCCTGATAGCAAAAACTACAAAACCAACTATCAACCAACGCTTCTTGAGATAAATGACCCGCAGTTTGACAGAACAAAAACTATCAAAAACGGCAAGATTTTTACGCTTGACCACGACAAAACGGGTGACGGCAAAATCGATGTAGATGACCTTGAGTGGTGCTATTTGACTAATGATGGTGATTTTAGAAGCGATGAGATAAAAGCTTTGCGAGACGAAGCAGACATCATCATCACAAACCCGCCGTTTTCGCTATTTCGTGAATTTCTAGCTTGGATAGCTGAAGCAGAAAAATTGTTTGTGATTATTGGCAATATGAATGCGATAACCTATAAAGAGGTTTTCCCATTGATAAAAGATAACAAAATGTGGTTGGGTAATGGATTTCATGCTGGTAATGCCTACTTTGCGACTCCTTTTGAAAAGGAATATGCTGACGGAGTTTACAATGCAGAGACAGGATTGGTGAAATTTAGAAACTGTTGCTGGTTTACAAGTATCGACCATGGGCGAAGGCATAAACCTTTGCCGTTAATGTCTATGGAAGATAATTTAAAATTTAGCAAACATAAAGAGATAAAAGGCAAAGAGTCTTACGACAAGTATGATAATTATGATGCTATCGAAGTGCCTTTTACGGATGCGATACCAAATGACTATGACGGTGTGATGGGTGTGCCGATTAGCTTTCTTGACAAATACTGCCCTGAACAGTTTGAGATTGTAGGTCTTACTGCTGGAAACATAAGAGGGCTTGCTGGAATCCAAAGTAAAACCGGAAAGGATGGCCCATACATGGGTGGTAAATTAAAATACGGGCGTATTTTTATCAAACACAAAAGAAACTCAAAATGAACAACATCAAACTATTTGAAGAGCAAAAAGTACGAACCGCATGGGACTCAGATAAAGAGATGTGGTATATATCTATAGTGGATGTAATAGCGGTATTGACTGAGAGTATAGACCCTGCAGCCTATTGGCGCAAACTCAAACAGCGACTAAAAGCAGAGGGAAACCAAACCGTGACAGATTGTCACGGTTTGAAAATGCAAGCACTTGACGGCAAAATGAGAATCACGGATGTTGCCACCACTGAGCAGATTTTTCGTCTTATTCAGTCCATCCCCTCGCCCAAAGCAGAGCCGTTCAAACTATGGCTAGCACAAATAGCCTCTGAACGAATAGACGAAATGCAAGACCCGGAGCTAAGCATAGACAGAGCTATGGGGCAGTATCTAAATCTAGGCTACAGTGAAAGCTGGATAAACCAACGGCTCAAAAGCATAGAGATTCGCAAAGAGCTAACCGATGAGTGGAAAAGGCTGGGGTTAAAACAGGGACAACAGTTTGCCACGCTCACAGATATAATCACCAAAACATGGAGCGGCAAAACCACCAAAGAATACAAAGTGCTCAAGGGTTTGAAAAAAGAGAACTTGAGAGACAATATGACCAATACCGAGCTTATATTGAACATGCTAGCGGAGGCATCCACCAAAGACATATCACAAGCAACAAGCCCTAAAAATTTTGAAGAGAGTAAAAAAGTAGCCAAACAAGGTGGTGATATAGCAGGAAATGCACGAAAAGAGCTGGAATCAAAAACCGGCAAAAAAGTCATAACAGGGCTAAATGCGAAAACATTTTTGGAGGATAAAAAAACAACTTCATGAAAACTACATTAAAAACCCAAATCACCGTAAAAGACATTTGCGATGGTTTTGTCTATAACGAGCTTGAGGGCAAAGGGCTTTTTGGCTTGTCAGGCAAGCTAACTATCCAGCCTGAATATCAGCGAAACTATATCTATGCCGACGGCAAGAGGGATGTTGCGGTTATCGAGTCTATCCTAAAAGGCTATCCGCTTGGGATAATATACTTTAACAAGACCGACGATGAGCAGTTTGAGGTATTGGACGGGCAACAGAGAATCACGAGTATCGGGCGATTTGTAACTAACAAATTTGCAATCAAAGACGACAACGATATGCAGCAGTATTTTAGTAGCCTAGCCCCTGAAATACAAAAAACAATACTGAAAACAAACCTTCTAATCTACGAGTGCGAGGGAACGGAGCCGGAAATTAAACAGTGGTTCAAGACAATCAATATCGTAGGTATTCCGCTCAATAATCAAGAGTTGCTAAATGCAGTGTATTCCGGCGTATTTGTGACGCTAGCCAAAGCAGAGTTTAGCAATAGCCAAAACTCCAATATCCAAAAATGGAGCGCATATATCCGTGGTAGCGCCAATAGGCAAGATTTTTTGGAGCAGGCGTTAAACTGGGTGAGTAAAGGGGTAATCGATGATTATATGAGTCTTCACCGATATGATACGGATATAAAAGAGCTAAAAACTTATTTTAATAGCGTAATAGATTGGGTTTCAAGTGTTTTTATAGATGTAGAAAAAGAGATGTGCGGGCTTGAGTGGGGGCGACTTTATGAGGAGTACCATAGCAAACCGTACAATCCAAAAACGGTATCCGACGAGGTAAAAAAACTTTATTCTGACTCTTATATCAAAAATCGCAAAGGTGTTTTTGAGTTTATTTTGGGCGGCTCAGTCGATACAAAACTGCTAGAAGTCAGGGTCTTTGATGATGCTACAAAAAAGAGTGTTTATGCGAAACAAACCAATGAAGCTAAAGCGAAAAATGAATCAAATTGCCCGCTTTGCGCTATCGGACACGATGCCAATAAAAACAAAATTTGGAAAGCAGAAGAAATGGACGCAGACCATGTAAGCGCATGGAGCAAAGGCGGCGCTACCGATATAAAAAATTGCCAAATGCTTTGCAAGACGCACAATAGGGCAAAAGGTAATCGTTAGCGGTGCAAAAATAATTTTGGGAGCAGATAGATGAACCATAGCTTGATAATAGGCATTGACAGAGGCGATATTGAATCGGGAAATATTGACGGCGTACTATCTGTTTTAAATAAATTATTGGAGTCGCCAAGCGTAGCTAAGGCAAATTGCGAGAATATACATATCGCATTTGGTGGGTATGACAATGACCCAAGAGAGCTTTTTGAAATTATTGAAGTAAGAGATTTTGTTCATAGGCTAGATGAGAGATTTCCTTACTGGCTTTATTTTTGTTCAAAAGAGTCGGAGGGGTTGAGGGCTGTAATGTTTTGTTTTTTGTTGCCTTACTTGACGGATGAAGCAAGGGAGGCAGACCATAGAGAGAAGATTGCGAACTTGCTAACCAATAGGTGGTTTCCGGCGTTAAATCACATTTGCGACTATGTCGATGCGGACGAACAAGAAAATATCAGACTTACGGAAGCAACTTTTGGGTATTTTTTTGGAGAATAAAAACGCCGTCGAAGACGCTATCTAAAAAGGAGAGACGCTGTGAAGCTTGAACTTTTGGATGATGCAAACTTTGTAGAGCCATTATCTTTTAGGCTATACATCAAAAAAGAGCCTTACGGGTTTGACTGGGTAAATGAAAGCTCTATTGAATGGCCTACGGTTGCGGAGTGGCAAGATGATTTGATGCTAAGTATTGATAATGCTATTTTTTACGAGATAGCGGATGCGTTTGCTTTATCTAGCGACAAATGGGACGAATACGGCGTGACGGATTTTTGCGGCGATGAGTTGTCGGCTTTACAGAAAAATATATCTTTGAAAATAGATAAAATAAAAGCTATGCCGGACGATGAATTTTTAAAAAAGTTTGAATACCTTATTGATGATTTGGAAAGCGAAGATAGCAAAATGGATTTTGACGCAACAAAAGATTTGCCGAGGCTAATTGACGAGCTTGTGCATTTATTGAGTATCGTAAATGAATCTGTGCAAAAAGCTATTGAGAAAAACGGCTGTATTGTTGTGGTGGGGATATAGCCTTTTTGTTGTCTTGAAAAAAGATTTAGGGGTGATTTTTCAATGAGTGGAAAAAATGTGGTTGCTCATGTGGCATAGGGTCAGGCAGGTTAAGGATGACAGTCCTAAATCACCAGTAGAATACAGTAATAAAACTGCGGACGGCTACAGTGACCTTAATGCGCCTGATGTCGGAATTTTACACAATAAGCAACTCAAAAGTCAAGAATATTGAATTTGTAGCACAATCGTGCTACAATGACGGATAATTATAAATCGAGGTGCAATCATGCTAGACGCAACAATCAGAGCGAGATGCGATGCAGACTTGAAAAAATCAGCCGAGGAAATCTTTAGACAGCTTGGTATCACTACATCACAGGCTATCAATATGTTTTTGGCAAAAGTCACACAAGAAAACGGCATACCTTTTGAGCTCAAAATCCCGAACAAAACAACGCAAAAAGCAATGAATGATGTCAGAAGCGGCAAAAACACGGAGTCTGTATCTATAGAACAAAAAGAGGGGCGCTAAAGCCCCATATAAAAAACCCCTAAAACTGTATCAGCCCGTTCATCGGCGAGCTTGCCGAGGCGTACGGCTTTTTCGCTATTCTGCCCGCCAAAAAGCCCATCCTACCCGCTTTTACGGCGTACTTCATCGCCTCAGCCATCATTACGGGGTCTTTTGCCTGCGCTATGGCGGTATTGGTAAGGACGGCGTCCGCTCCCAGCTCCATCGCTATTGCGGCGTCACTTGCACATCCCACGCCCGCATCCACGATAACTGGAACCTTGATAGCCTCTTTGATAAATACGATGTTGTAGCGATTTTGTATGCCGAGCCCACTTCCGATAGGTGCGGCAAGCGGCATCACGGCTGCGGCTCCCGCATTTTCAAGTCTCTTTGCCATTATCGGGTCGTCATTTGTGTATGCAAATACGGTAAAACCGTCTTTTGCCAGAACTTCCGTTGCGGCGAGCGTCTCGATGACATCCGGATATAGCGTTTTGTCGTAATCGCCTATACACTCCAGTTTTACGGTCGTAATTCCGGTTGCCTCTCTCACTAGACGAAAGAGCGTGATAGCCTCCTCGGCGGTCTTGCATCCGGCAGAGTTTGGGAGTAGCTTGACATCGGTATCTTTGAAGTAGTCCATCAGGTTTTCTTCATCTTTATTCATGATGTTTACACGTCTCACCGCTACCGTTATCATCTCGGAGCCGCTGATTAGCGTAGCCTCTCTAGTTGTTTTGAAATCAGGATATTTTCCGCTCCCGACGATTAGGCGGCTTTTTAGTTCGAGTTGTCCTATTTTTAGTATATCGCTCATAATATATCCCTTGCTTTGAATGTCGTTGTTTTATGATAGTATAATTAAACACTTTTGAATGAAGGGGAATTATCATGAGAATTGCCTTTATAATGGCCGTTATAGCTACTTTTTTTACCGTTTTTGCCGCCGAACCGTCCGGTATGTTTAAGACCCTAAAAGGGGAGATAACGGTCATCAGGGGTGATGCAAAACTAAAACCGAAAATCGGTGAAAAGTTTTTTGAAAAAGATGTAATAACAAGCGGAGCAAACGGGAGTGCGGGTCTCATATTTAGCGACGATACCCTGGTATCCATAGGGCCAAATTCGGAGCTCTCCGTAAAAGAGTATCTGTTTGAGCCAAGTGAAAAAAGAACCGCATTTACGACATCCCTAACAAAAGGGAGCATGGCCTGTATGACAGGGCTAATCGCAAAAATCAACCCGAATTCGATGAAGGTGCAAGTCAAGACCGCAACGATGGGGATTCGGGGGACATACTTTATAGCGGAGGCCGGAGAGTGAAATATATATATCCGCTCATCGTAGCCGTCGCCGCCCTAACCCTATCAGGATGCGCCCAAAAAGAGGTCAGAATCATACTGCTACCGGAAGATGGCGGCAAAGTCGGCAGAATAGAACTAACCGACAAAAGCGGTAAAAGCTATACGGTTGACAAAGCGTGGGAACAGGTCGAGCTAAGCAAAGACGGTAAAGCCAAAAGCGAAATCACTAGCGAGCAGGCTGTTGTGGCTCAGTTTGGGCAAACCCTATCGGCATTACCGATACCTCCGGCGACTTTTATGATTTTTTTCAAAAGCGATTCGGCGGAGATTTTGGGCGCTTCGCTAAAAGAGCTTGAGGGGATGATAGGGCAGATAAAAGAGAGAAAGCCTAATCAGATAATCTGCGCCGGACACTCCGATAGCCTCGGCGAAAAAAGCTACAACAAATCACTCTCCCTAAAAAGAGCCGAAGCGGTTCAAAAATACCTAATCAAACACGGCATAGACAAAAACATTATAGAGATAAGCTATTACGGCGACGCAAACCCACTCGTAAAAACAGCCCCCGGAGCATCAAACGCCAAAAACAGAAGGGTAGAGATTATAGCTAGATGACGGGGGAGATTCACCCGTCTTTGTTCATCTGCTCCACTAGAGCTTTTAGGGTCTCATCGGCCTTATCGTTTTCCACTTGACAAGTTCCGGCCGCCTCGTGTCCGCCGCCGCCGTACCTTAGCATTAACTCTCCGACGGTTGTTTTGGAGCTTCTGTCAAAAATGGATTTACCTACCGCAAATACGGTATTTTGTTGTTTTACCCCCCATAGGATATGGATAGATATGTTTGCCGTCGGGAAAAGGGCGTAAATCATAAATCTATTTGTCGGATATATCGTCTCCTCGCCCCTCAAATCCAAGACGACAACGTTTTTGGTCTGTGTGGCACACCTTTGTATCTGCTCTTTTGCCGCTTCGGCATATTTTTCGTATAGCTCCACCCTCTCTTTTACGTCTGGGAGGGCGAATATCTCTTTGATTGTGTGGTTTTTGCAATAGTCGATCAAATCCATCATCAGTTGATAATTTGAGATCTTAAACTCCCTAAACCTTCCGAGTCCGGTTCTGGCATCCATCAAAAAGCTCAGAAACTCCCACCCCTTAGGCTCTAGGACATCCTCTTTTAAAAACTGTGCAGAATCGGCTTTATCCACCGCAACCATCATCTCAGCAAAACTCTCAGGAAAGGTCTCAAACCCACCGTAGTACTCAAAAACAACCCTTGCCGCAGAAGGGGCGGTCGGGATAATGATATGATTCTCCCTCTTTTCGTTTCTGATACTCTCCGACAAATGGTGGTCGAAAGCCAAATGAACCCCGTCTACATACGGAAGATTCGTAGTTATATCGCCGGAGGTAATCTCTATTTTACCGTCTTGCATATCTTTTGGGTGGACAAACGTAATATCGTCGATTATCTCCATGTGCTTCAGGAGTACGGCACACACAAGCCCGTCCATATCGCTTCTGGTGACCAGTCTATATTTTTTTTCACCCATATAAAACCTCTTGTTTGATTTTTTTGTATATTAGCATAAAACCCAAAATGTCAAGAAAGTGTCAATATTTTTGATTTTGAACCGGCAACCCGTTGTTATAAAATTAAGATCTCTAATTAAAAGAGGTCTTAAAAGAGCAACTAGTTGCGAGAGTCGTCTGCTGAAGACCTAATTTACGGCTTTGCCGGAAATTTGAGAATTAATCGGACGGTTAAATTCTACAAAACCTAAAAAAGGAGTTTAAAGATGAACAAGATTTTATTTGTAGCCCTATTTGGAGCGGCCTCTGTTTTTGCGGCAACGCCTAACACGGAGGTGGCAAAATATCTATCCTCTCTAAAAGCTGAAGCCAAAACAGAGTTTAGCGAGGCGGCCGGAAAAGAGATTTTTACAAAAGAGAATATCAAAGACGGCCAAAAAATATCCTGCACATCGTGCCACACCCAAAACCTCAAAGGTTACGGTGAGAACAAAAAAACAGGTAAACGGATAGAGCCTCTAGCCCCTTCCGCAAATCCAAAATCGCTAACCGACGTTGCCGAGATAAAAAAATGGCTCAAACGAAACTTTAACGACGTATACGGCAGAGAGGGAACCGCCAAAGAAAAAGGCGACGTGTTAACTTTTTTATTAAAACAGTGATGCTATGCGACGTTACGGGCAAAGCCCTTAACGTCGGCAGGGACATAAATGTCCCTTGCAACCCCCTAAAGCTTCCCGCATTTGCGGGAGAATATCAAGTAAGGAGACTTTTGTGAAAACTACTAAAATTGCTTTACTAACCGTGTTTGCTACGCTATCTTTGTTTGCCAAAAACGAAAACGTGGGCGAAGTCAATATGCCGCTTTATAAAAAAGAGTGCGGAAGTTGCCATATGGCATACCAGCCGAAACTTCTAAATCAGCCGTCATGGGGCAAAATGATGGATAATCTAAAAAACCATTTCGGAACAGACGCCTCTTTGGAGCCTGACGAAACAGCCAAAATCAGAGATTATCTAACAAAAGAGTCAAGCTACGGCGAGGGCGGGATACACGATAAGATAAGCTCGCAAAGGTGGTTTGTAAAAGAACATAGAAAAATATCTCCATCGCTCGTATCGCAACCTGCCGTCAAATCATGGGCAAACTGTGCGGCGTGCCACAAAACCGCAGAAAAGGGGCAGTACGGCGAAAGATACATAAATATTCCGGGATATGGAGCTTATAGAGACTAAAAGGAGACGATATGCAAAAAATTTCATGGCCGCTTACAAACAGGGTTTTACATACGGTATTGATTGTTGCGGTGGCGGTGTCTTTTGCCAGTTCGGCATCGGAGGCGTTTTTATTTTGGCATATCCTTTTTGGAATTGCCGTTTTTTGGACGGTTTTTGCAAGGTTTGCATGGGGCTTTATCGGGCCTCAGTACTCAAAATTTAGAGATTTTGACCTTAGCGCAAAAAATCTCATAATGTATTTCAAAAATATCCTAAAACCTCACGAAAGTCTCGGACACAATCCGGCCTCTTCGTGGAGCGCAATAGGCATGCTCTTTGCTTTGGCGGCGACTTGCGTTACAGGTTTCGCCGGATACCTTTTAAAAAGCCACGACCTAAAAGAGGTTCACGAGTTTTTTGCATATCTAAGTTTGGCGATAATTGCCGGACACATAGCCGGAGCCGTTTTGTCCGCCTTTACCTCCGGCAAAGATACCCTTTTTAGGATATTCGTCAAAACAAAAGGGTCGTCAATCCCAAGCTTTGGAGCCGGATCAAAAGCGGCGGGTATAGCTTTGGCATTTGGCGTTTTACCTGTTTTTGGAGCCGCATATTACGCCATGACCGCCTATCTCGAATCAAAAAGCGCCGCTTTAGCGCAACAACTACCGCCCGTTTACGCCAAAGAGTGCGCCGAGTGCCACTCCCTGTATCCGGCCTCATATATCGGCAAAGCCGGCTGGGAGAGGATAATGGGAAACCTATCGGAACATTTTGGAACCGACGCCTCTTTGGACGAAGAGGCAACCATAGAAATAGCGGAGTTTTTAAAACAAAACGGCGGTAGCGACGGGACAAAGTTTAGCGCTTTGGCGAGCGCCGAGGATAAAATAGAGATTACAAAAACAAAGGTCTGGATCAAAAAACACAAAAAAATACCAAAAGAGATTTTTGCCAAAAAAGAGTCCAGAGCCTCAAACTGTCTGGCTTGTCACAAAGACGCAAACTCAGGGGTAATCGATCCGGCAAATATAAGCTTTGAGAAACTATCATCCAAAGATAAAATGTCGATGTACGGGGCTTTGCTTTGCGAATAATATTTGTTTTTTTAGTCACGGCGTTTGCCCTTTTCGGCCATGACTCTGCGATTTTTGATATAGGCTCTTTGGAGCTGAGCGAAAAACAGGAGGTTGAGCTAAAAAGGCTTTTTAAAGAGTACAAAAAAGAGAGCAAAAAAAGATACAAAGAGGCTCATAGGCTCCATGAAGAGAAAGAGCGGGTTCTAAAATCGCAAAAATTTGACGCTATAGCTTTTGCAAAACTAGAAGAGGAGGAGTGTAGACTAAAAGCGGCGGGGCACGCCTCTTTTTGGGAGCGGGCGCACGAAATTTTGAGCCAAAAGCAGGTTGAGAAGCTATATGAAATATACGAAAAGAGCGGACGATGGTAAATGTTTTGCTGGTTGAAGACGACAATGATATGCGCTCTTTGTTGTCTACTTTTTTGGCAAGCTACAAGATGAGGACGATAGAGGCCAAGGACGGTAAAACAGCCCTTTTGAAATTAGCAAACGAGCGGGTGGACATAATAGTTTTGGATTTGATGCTTCCCGATATAGACGGATTGGAGCTATGCCGCAAAATCAGGGAAAAAAGCGATATTCCGATTATTATCTCATCCGCAAAAGGGGATCTAGGCAATAAAATCATCGGTTTTGAGCTAGGGGCGGACGACTATCTAGCAAAACCGTACGAGCCGAGAGAACTTGCGCTTAGATTGGAGGCGAGTCTTAGAAGGGTTAAAAAAGATATATACGAGATAGGAGATTTGGCTCTTTTTGAGGCGGAGAGGGAGGTCTATTTGTCAGGGGATAAAATAGAGCTCACCAAAATAGAGTACGAAATACTAAAACTTCTCATGCAAAATCCGGGAAAAGCCTTTTCAAGGGCGGAGCTGGCATGGAGTCTAAAACTTGACGATAAAAGCTCCAGAACGATAGATACCCATCTAAGCAACCTCCGCCAAAAGCTAGGCGACAATCCAAAAGAGCCGAAATTTATCCAAAGCGTTTGGGGTATCGGCTACAAGTTTATCTGCTGATGTCGCTATTTTCAAAAGTTACGGCCCTTTTTTTGCTGATGCTAGTCGCAATGAGTGCGATAGCCCTCCGCAATATCGAGATGGAGCAACAAAATCAAAATAGCATAGCAAAAGAGAAGTTATCAAAAATAGGGGCAGAGATAGCCAAAAACTCACTATCCGGCAAAGAGGAAAACGGCAAGATCGACCCATATCCGATAAAAGAGATCAAAAAAATCCCAAACGGAGCGGAGAAAATTTTTGAATCAAAAACAATCTTTGCAGACATAGCCGTTAGCGAACAAGACGGAGCACTGTATCTGTCGATCGCATATCCGGATGAAGAGATACACTACATCTATACGGAGCAAACATCCTCGGACAAACGGCTGTGGGGATTTTTTGCGCTGGATATCACACTTTTGGCGATAGCGTACGGTGTTTTACTAAACTTTTTGGCTCCGATTAAAAAACTTTCAAAAGCAATAGAAAAAATTACCGACGACGATTTTGCCGCCATGCCTGTAGCCTCCAAAGACGAAATAGGGAAACTGACCGAATCATTTAACCAAACAGCCGTAACCCTAAGAAAAATGCTAAAAGACAGGGAGGCGTTTGCCGTTCGTGCGGCGCATGAGCTTAGAACTCCGATAGCAAAAGGGAGAATAGCGGCCGAGATGGATAACGGGGAATACGGCGAGCTATACAGAAAGATATTTAAAAATCTTGATATTTTTACAGATGAGCTTTTGAAAGTTCATAAGCTAAAAAATACAACCGATATAAAAAATGAAAAATTTTCAGCCGAAACGGTATTGACTACAGCTCTGGACAGGGTTTTTACGCAAAGCGAAGATGAGATAACGGTCGAGTTTGAGAGTGATTTTTTGATAGACGGTGTTTTTGAGTATGCGGCTATAATCGTGAGAAACCTCATAGAAAACGGCCTCAAATACAAAACGGCAAATCCGCTCAAAATAACAGTTCAAAATAGAACGATTGAGATATCGAATCAATACGATATAAACGGACAAAATAATTACGGCGGATATGGAATAGGGCTTAAGATGTGCGAAGAGATTGCCGAAAATTTCGGATGGAAACTGAAAAGTGATTTTTTTGATGAAGTGGCTGTTTTTAGGGTGGAATTTTAAAAAAAGACGCTCTTTGCGAGCGCCTTAGGGGAATTATTTAGTAGCGTTTTTTTCAGCTTTAGTAGCGTTAGCTTCTTTTTTAGCTTTTTTTACTTTTTTTTCAGCTTTAGTAGCGTTTTTTTCAGCTTTAGTAGCGTTAGCTTCAGAAGCGAAAACAGATGTAAGACCAAGAGCGATTAGTAGAGCAACTACTTTTTTCATTGAGTATCCTTTTTTTATTTTTAACGTGTATCACGTACACTTGCCGAAATTTTATAATATCAATGTGAAGCAAACGTGGAGATTTAGCCTGCCATCTTAAAAAAACTCATAATTATCTCAAAAGCGATGAGTGCAATAATAATCCACTCCAAAAACTCGCTTTTTTTGTGGTTTAAAATATCTGTCAAAAAGGCTATATCCTCTTTTAGTAGATTTAATTTGTACTCCACAACGGCAAAACGCTCTTTTAGCTCAAAAAAGAGCGACAGCTCATTGTAAAGCTTCTCAGCGCTCTCGTCATCCCATAAAATATTAGGCTTGTCTAGTAGATACAACTCCACAACCATCTCATGACGCAATACCGCAAGCGAATTTGCTAAAGCGACAAGCGGTTTTCGTTTTGAGAAATACCCTTTTACCCCAGAGGTAAGCATCCCCTTGCTAGTAGATAGCTTCCTATCCAAAACCGTCTCGTATTTTTCAAGGGCGACGCTTTGGGAAACTATCAAAGCGGTTACAAGTAGCAAAGATTCGCTAAAGGAGGAGAGTATGATTTTTGAATTGGTAATTTTGAAGTTATTAGGTGCTTTGTCGTCTATCTCTACGATGTAGTCTTGGTTTATGTGTCCAAACGCTATTTCGTTTTTTAAAGGTTTTATAGCGGCCGTTATCCCGTCTTTGTCAAATCCAATAAACGTTATGCAGTTAAAAGCGGTCAAAAAAATATATTTTTCGTCATCGACTTTTACATAATAGGCTTTTTCCAAAACCCTCTCAAACCGGATACCTA
>CALJKN010000195.1 GCA_937973585.1 uncultured Helicobacteraceae bacterium | reverse complement strand
AAAGCCCAAAATGAGGTCTTCAGCGTGATGGCTCTCGCAACTAGTTGCTCTTAGAAAAACGTGTTTATTCAAAGGGTTCAGTATTATGAAAGTTTCCATTATCGGTCTTGGTCTCATCGGCGGCTCCATAGCCCTCTCACTCAAAAACAACCCCGCCTATACGATATCCGGCGTCGAATCAAATCAAATGCACGCCGACGAGGCGGTCAAGCTCGGACTCGTAGACAAGCTAAATTCACTAGAAGAAGCACTAAAAGACGACATAGTCATACTCTCCACCCCTGTTGATGCGTGTATAGATATCTTACAAAAATACGATTTTGCAAACAAAAACACAACGATAATAGATGTCGGAAGCACAAAAGAGAAAATATCCAAAGCTATAAGCGGTGCAAAGAGAGAACAGCTTGTAGCGGCACACCCTATGGCGGGAACCGAATATAGCGGCCCATCTGCCGCCATGTCCGGACTTTTTGAAAATAAGACGGTCGTTATATGCGACAAAGAGCTGAGCGGTGAAAAGCATATCCAAAAAGCGACTCAAATCTTTTTAGATATGAAAATGAAAATAATCGAAATGGACTCAAAAACCCACGATATGCACGCCGCATACATAAGCCACCTACCGCACATTATCAGCTACTCTATCGCTAATACGGTACTGGACAGAGAGAATCCGACCGATATTTTGTCCATGGCGGCAGGCGGTTTTAGGGATATGAGCCGTCTGGCAAAGAGCAGACCGGATCTATGGACTCAGATTTTTAGGCAAAACAAAGAGAATCTTTTGGAGAGTGTATCGTTTTTTGAGGAGAACCTAACCGCCCTAAAAGAACTTGTAAAAAAAGACGACTGGGAGGGGCTCCAAAAGGCTCTCACAAAAGCGCAAGGGCTACACTCTATTTTTTAAGGGGACAATACCACGATGAGACACCTGCTGACAACAAAAGACTTTAACGATTCAGAGATAGAGGCATTACTCCATAGAGCCGATTTTTTTTTAAAAAACGATACGTTCGAGACGGCAAAAAAAAATAAGCTCATAATCAATATATTTTTTGAGAACTCCACCAGAACCAGAAGTTCTTTTGAGGTTGCAGCAAAAAGGTTGGGGCTTGATGTCGTAAATCTGGATGTAGGAACTAGCTCCACAAGCAAGGGTGAAACACTTTATGACACGGCGGCAAATCTGGATGTCATGGGGCCTAGCGCAATCGTGGTCAGACATAAAAGCTCCGGTGTTCCGCAAATACTATCGGAATATGTCACATGCTCAATCATAAACGGCGGAGACGGTGCGCACGCCCATCCTACTCAGGCGCTGCTAGACCTTTTCACCCTAAAATCAAACCTCGGTGATTTAGCCGGAAAAAAAATAGCGATAGTAGGGGATATCAAAAACTCACGTGTCGCAAACTCAAATATAGAGCTTTTAAAAAGATTCAAGATGGAGATAATCCTAGTCGCCCCTCCCCACTTTATGCCAAAAACCGACCTACGAAAAACGCACGACCTAAAAGAGATAATAGATGAAGTGGATGCGATTATGAGCCTTAGAACTCAGACAGAGAGACATGAGACGGTTAGCTACGCTGGGCTAAAGGACTATGCATCTGATTTTTGTATCACCGAGGAGCTGATAGGCGATAGAAATATCATAATCTTGCATCCGGGGCCGATTCATAGAAATATAGACATCACCGACGGCGTACTATCCGATCCTAGATGTAAAGTATTGGAGCAGGTAAAAAACGGGGTTGCCATCAGAATGGCGGTTATCGAAAAATTAGTTCTAAATGACTCTTAGAGAGCAGATTAATACCCTGGGCGAAAACGGCACCCCTTTTTTGTTTTGTATAGATTATAAGGCCAAAAACGGGTTTGCCTATCCTCTGGACAAAATACCGCATGAAATATCATATTCATTTGATAAAAACATACAACATACAATCTATAAGGTTCCGGCCATAACGGACAAAAATCCGATAACAAAAGAGATATATAAACAAAAAATAGAGGCCGTAAAAAATAGGATAAAAAACGGTGATATCTATATGGCAAATCTAACCGCAATAACCGACATCGAGCTAAATTGCGAATTAGAAGAGATATTTTCGGCCTCAAAGGCTCCATATAGGCTACTCGTCAAAGATAAATTCGTCGTATCCTCCCCTGAGGCCTTCATCAATATCAAAAACGGCAAAATCTACACCTATCCGATGAAAGGGACAGCCGTATACAAAGGCAAACAAAGCATCGACGATATTTTGAAAGACGGCAAAGAGCTATCGGAACACACTATGACGGTGGATTTACTCAGAAATGACCTCTCCATTATAGCCGACAGGGTCACAGTGAAAAAATTCAGGTATCCGATAATCGCCAAAGCGGGCAATAAAGAGCTAATCCAGATAGTCTCTGAAATTGTCGGAGATTTAAGGGATGGGTACAAAAAAAAGCTTGGAGATATACTTTTTTCACTTCTACCCGCAGGCTCCATAACCGGAACCCCGAAAAAAAAATGCCTCGAAGTGCTAGAGCAGATAGAAGGGTTTGAGCGTGGATATTTTTGCGGTGTTTTCGGTATTTTTGACGGAGAGGAGCTACAAAGCGCCGTATCTATCAGATTCATAGAAAAAACCGAAAACGGATACATATACAAAAGCGGCGGCGGTATCACCCTCGATAGCGATTGGGAGAGGGAGTATGACGAGATGGTGGAAAAAGTATATATCGCCCTATGATTTTCGGTTGCTAAAAAATTAGTGTTATAATCTTGGTTTTAAAAAATAATAATCTTTGCAATGGATACTAAAATTAAACTTTTATTTGAAACCATACTTTTTGAACACGGGAAACCTCAAAATATACGTTATCACCAAAAAAGGGTGACAAAATCGGCGAAAGAGCTGTTTGGTATAGGGATAGATTTTGATATGTACCGACTCCGGTGCGATGACGATACAAAACCGCATCGGTGTAAAGTAGCATACTCCGATAGAGGCATAGAGTCGGTCGAGTTTTTGCCGTATGTGAAAAAGCCGATAAAAAAACTAAAAGCGGTTTTCGGCGACGATATATCGTACGGATATAAATTTTTAGATAGAGGCGGACTGGATACCCTTTTTGCACAAAAAGGCGGTTGTGACGACGTAATCATCATAAAAGACGGGCTTTTGACCGATACGTCGATAGCAAATATAGCACTCATAGGAGATGACGGGATATGGGTGACCCCAAAAACGCCGCTTCTTTGCGGGACAGCCAGAGAGAGGCTTTTGGATGAAAGAAAAATTGTTGAGAGAGATATAGAGTGTACCGATTTATTTAATTATCGCAAAATAGCACTCATGAATGCCCTGCGTGGATTTGAAATTGTAGGATCTACAAAAGAGGTGATAGAGCTAGGCGATATCGGCTAAAAATATCCCCTCTATCTGTTTTTGGTTTTTTAAAAAAAAGTAGTGATCGCCGTCAAAATCGTAAAACTTTGAGTTTTGGATGAGTGAGCCGATTTTTTTTCCGCTTGCCAAAGAGGTAGCCCTGTCCTCTATTCCCCAAAAAATCAAAGCCCTATTTTTGAATCCGCTAAAAGTAGAGCTAAAGTCCTCATCGACAACATTTTTTAGCGTCTCGTACATATTTTTAGGCATTCCGTCGGCATCTTTTGTGGCAAAAAGTTTATACATAGAGTCGCCGAAAAACTTTTTTAAAAATTTGAAGACTCTTATTTTTGCCCTGACTTTGAACGGTTTTTTCTCTACGATTCCGGCAGAGCTGAGTAGACACAACATATCAGGATCTAGCAACGTCGCCACCTTTCCACCAAACGAGTGTCCGAAAATAGCAAAAGGGGCAAACCCGCTAACATCCAAAAATTTTTTCATTATGAGTGCATAATCTGAAGTTTTTAGGATATGGGTATTACCGCTTTTACCAAAACCGGGCATATCTACAAAAATCAGGGAAAAATCTTTAAAACAGGAGCCAAAGGCGACCTTCATCACCTCCTTGTTGCTCCCCCAGCCGTGCAAAAAAAGGATTTGTCTATCATTTTGCGGATTTACAAGCTCATAGGAAATCTCAAAGATTTTTCCGTCTACATCAACGTTTTTTACCGCCACGGATTAGAGCTTCCCTTTTGCACTTTTGATTTCATTGATATATTTGTAGTCTATTTTAATTTTTTTCGGAGACGGTAAAGAGCGAATTACCTCGTTCAAAACACCGTCAAAATCGGCAAATAGATAGTTTGCAAGACTTCCCGGAATAGGATTTACCTCATTTAGATATACCTCACCGTTAACTACGAAAAAATCGCATCTAATGATGGCTCCCGCAAAGCCGAAAGAGTATATTTTTGCAAACGCATCTTTTAGTGCTCCGGCTACACCATCGTCGATTCCGGCAGCCTCAACCTCTCCGGTTCTTGAAAAGTCGAGATATTTTTTTTCAAAATCGAGATACCCCTCTTTTTTTGGCTCCTCTACTTTTGAATAGATGATTCCACTCACCCCTCCGGCTCCGGCTACGTTAAACTCTCTGACGTTTTCGATAAAAGGCTCTACGATAACGGTATCGTCAAACTCAAACGCAACATCGAGGGCATAGTCAAGCTCTTTTTGTGTTTTTACGACACTAACGCCTATAGAGCTACCGAGTCTTGCCGGTTTGATGATAACCGGGTATGAAAATGCTATTTTGTGGGAGTCTCTGGAGGCTTTATAGATTGTCTCATAGTCCACCGTCTTTACGCCGCATATAGATGCCATAGATTTTGTGTAGAGCTTGTTGATGCTCATAACCGAAGCCTCAACTCTAGGACCCACAAAAGGGATACCGTAAAAATCAAAGAGTGCCGCTAGCTTGCCGTCCTCCCCGTCTCCGCCGTGAACGAGATTTATCACTGTATACTTTTGCGGCTCAGACATCCCAAAAAACGACTGCTTGGCGAATCCCCCTTTTTGCAAAAAGAGTTTTTTTGCTTTTTTGTACTCTCTTTTTGAAAAATAGGTAGATTTCATATTTGACGGCTCAATCTCCCAAAACTCGCCGTGTTCATCCAAAAATATAAAAGCCAGCTCTTTTTTTATCACCTTTTTTAACGCTATTGCGCTAACGATGCTGATTTCATGTTCATAGCTGTTGCCGCCGAAAACCAAAGCCTGTTTCAAATCTTTTTCCTTATATTTTTTGTAGTTTTTTTAATGCCTCTTTGACAAGAGTTCCGGTATCTTCGCCGGATAGCCCCTGCATCGCCTTTACGATCTCCTCTTTTTTAAACCCTAGGCTCTCTAGCGCCATTGCGGCTTCTATAGCCGACGCATTTTTAGGGGCAGACTCCTCGACGCTGAATCCCCCTAGCTCCACTAGCATCCGTCCGGCAGTTTTTGGTCCAATCCCTACAACTCTTTTTAGATTTGCGATATCCCCTCTCGAGACGATGTCGGCAAATGTAGCCGGACTAAACGTAGAACAAACCGCCATCGCCGCTTTCGGCCCTACGCCGCTGATTTTTATGAGACTATCAAACATTTTTTTTTCGTTTTTATCTAAAAAACCGTACAGCAGATTTGCATCTTCTCTTATTATCTGGGTGATAAAAAGCTCTATCTCTGATGCTTTTATGTCGTTGTAACAATTTACAGATATGTTTATTTCGTACGTGATACCGCCGGTTTTTAGCCAAAGGAGTGTCGGCTCTTTACGGACGGTTTTTCCCTCGATCATAGCAATCATAAGCAACCGTTTGTTTTTATTTTTAGGAGAAATTCTAGCAAAATAGGGTTAAACGGTGAAAACCTCATAATCGGCATCGGAAATTCTTTTGAGGGTTATCTCTCTTACTTTAGAGTCCTCCATAATTTTATACGTAAACTCTCTTGGTGGATAAATCAGTTTAAACGACACAAAATTATACCCCTCCCATTTGCCGCCGGCTACTATTTTTGCATCCAAAACTTTATATTGGAGCAAATCTGTTTCATTCAAAAGATTCGATAACTCCTCTTTTTTCTCCGCTATCTCTTTTTCGGCTACTTTTGTCTGTTCTACTTTTGAGCTTAGCTGTTTGAGTTTCAAAAGGAGTACGTTTGCGAGAGGTGAGTTTTTTTGTCTCTCCTCCGCTATTTTCTCTTTCATCTGAGGTACCGATGCAGAGGCCGATTCAATCTCTTTTAGATCGGCGGCGACTATCATTTCCCTCTCTTCGATTTCATTTTTTACCGTAGCTATTTTTGTCTGCAACGCATCCAGTTTTTTCATATCCCCCGCATTTGCGGCAGCCACTACAGAGAGCCTATTTTCTCCACCATGAGGGGTATGTATCTCTATTTTTCTGGTAGCCTCAATTATATTATTGGAGCCGAGCAAATCTATAATACATTCGTCACACTTCACAACCCCGCCTATTGCGGTTTTGATTTTAACTTTTTTGGCAACAACCTCGCCCCCCTCCAAAGTCTCGATCTCAGCCTCGTCAGCCTCCAGATACCCTTTGTGGTTTTTTACAAAAGCGGTTTTGGAGACGGTTTTTGATGTTTTGTGGGTTTGTCCTCCGACATGAAGTTCGTTAGCCTCAACATGCGCATTTGCCCCTATGCTCCCCTGTACGTTTACAATCGCAGCCCTAACCATCATATTATCGCCGATAGCCTCGGTTTCCGGATTGTCATCTGTTATATCGAGTTTCGCTCCACCATCCATGCCGACATCTATGTATCCGGTTTTTAGGTTTACCTCGTGAACCGCAAGCTCCTCTTTAACATCCAAAGTACCGTTTTCGTACATTACAAAACCGTTTTTTAGGGACTTAAAAATAACCTCTTTGTCATTTTCTACCCTCTCAATGTTATCCCCTATTTTTATATCGCCGGAAGAGGACACGACAGGTTCGGGAACCGACAGATATCTCCCTTTTGCATCTCTGGACGGCTTTCCCTCTTTTGGCTTCGTATACGTCATCAATATCTTGCCCCTGTCGGCAGATACGACCCCAGGCTTTATCGCACCTTCAGAGCTACTTTTATAGTTTAACTCCAGATGGTCGTTTCTTGTCGGGATAAACTCCGGAGCATGGAAAATATCTATTTTAAAATCTTTATCAAACGGCTGTCCGCTTTTGAGGTAGGCCACGAAATTATCTATCTCTGCATACATCTGGGCATCGTATATCCCGATTAACATCCCCAGTTTTAGCTTCTTATTGTTTAGCTCTCTAATTAGCCTATCTCTTAGATGCTCATCGACGACGATTTGTGAGTTTGGTTTTATGAGGGCTACGACGGAGGTTAGGGATTTATTGCCTCCAAGTGCAATATTGACGACAAAATTCGGATCAGGATGAACCAAATGTAAAAATATATCGTAGCTTTGCCTGATTGAGAGATCCGGATTTAACCACATCTCCTCTGATACGCTCTCCACAATTTCAAGCTCCTGTTCGCCATCTTCATTGTGAGAGACTACCTCGGTTTTGTATGATATTAGCTCAAAATCTATTTTTGTAATCGGGATATTTTTTTCATTGCAAAAATGCTCAAGTGTTTGAAGTACCGAAGATGTGGTGACTTTGATCCCTTTTTGTTTGGCAGCTACGTCATTCTCCAATTTTAACCCCTTATTTGACTTCGCCGATGCTATATTCCGTATCGCTTACCTTGAAAAGCCCTATCTCTTTTATATGATACCCCTCTTTCGGGTGGTATTTGTACTCTTTGTGCCCATCGTTTAGACGGAACAAAACCGTATGGTAGTTCTTCCATATATCATGGTTTACAAGTCTTGCATCAAGCAACTTATCTTTAAAAGTTGCTACATCGTGTCTTGCATCTTCCAAAGAGGCTTTTAGATCGTCCAAATCAGGTTTCATGACCTTTGCCGCCTCAACCGTTTTGACAAACTTACCGTATTTTACTATAAAACCCTCTTTTGGGGCAAAACCTTTTTTTGCGTCGTCGTCTATAATGGCTTTTAGCTTTGTTGCACTCTCTTTATTGTCATCTATAAACTTTAGAAGGTTTTTAAATTCGTGGAGCTTATGCTCATACTCTTTTAGAATTTTCGTCTCCCGATGCATAGCCGCCTCATAGAGTTTCCGCTCCATAGGCGTAGCCCCTGTCTCAAATATAAACCTGTCATCGTCCCCAGTAATAATATTTATATCAATCAGCGAGGATGCCGTTATTGTGCAATTTGAGCCGAGATTTGCGATGTATACGTTTCTCCCTTTTATCTTACAGTTTGCAGCATGACCCACCCTAACGGTATCAGCCATAACCTCACCCCCCTCGCATCGCTCTATTTTTGCCTCTTTAGCCTCCAGATACCCTTTGTGTATTGCAACTTCGGCACGCTCGGCATATATTTCACTATTTGAGTGGGTCAAGCCGTTTACGACGGCTTTGTCGGCATACACTTTGGCCTTATCACCCACGCTTCCGTGGACTATAACCTCTTTGGCCTTTACGGTCATATTAGAGCCTATCGCATCGACAACAGGATTGGACTCCGTAATATCAAGCGTTATATCTCTCTCTTTATCCACTATAATCGAACCGGTTTTTTTAAAGTCGATATTTGTGACCTTTAACTCCTCCTGGACATCCAAAACTCTATCTTCCAAAGATACATATCCGGATCTAAGCGCTATATACCGCACCAATGAATCGGTCTCTTCACGTCTGACATGTTCGGTAATATCAAAAGCAGGCTCGTTTTTTGTGCTAGCCTCTTTCATTTTGATATATCGCCCCATCACGTCTCTGCCGCTTTTACCCTCTTTTGGTTTTACGTACTCTACAAGTATCTCTCCCGCCTCTACGTCTACAATAAAGCCTCTATTGTAAAAATCCGGCCTCTCTTCGTCTATTTTTCTTTTTTCTTCAAAATAAAATGTTATTTTGTCGTCTTCCGCCGCTATAAGGCTCTCGGTGTGTGCGGCTACAAGCTTGTAATCCTCTTCCAGTTTTCTACCGGCTTTTAAAACTTTTGCAAAAACATCAATATCTTTTCTAAGTGTCTCGTCAAACACACCGATAAGTATCTTGTGTTTTGCCATTTTTTTGACTATCTCTTTATAGATATAGTCGTCTATATATGGGTAATAAACTATTTTCGATTCTTTTTTTATGGTCGCCAAAACCCTCGTGAAAAACTTATCGGCAGACAAAACTATCTCTAGTTTTTTTTGGTCTTCCTCCAGTGATTTTATAACTATCGTGTATTTTTGGCTTAACTTTACTTTTTCGTCATCCAGATATTGTTTTGGAATGGATTCCCCTCTTCCTGTATCAAAGACCCTTAAGCTATCCTCTTCGCCATCTTTTTTGGAAATAGTCTTGACAGATACGATATCAAAATCTAAAAACTTTGTTTCAATACCGAAATGCTTGGAATAGTGGGCCAACGCTTTATTGATATCGTCTACCTCTATCTCAAACGGCTGAAAAATCTTTTTTTGCGCCTCTTTTAATTCCAATATACACCTACTTCAAGCTATTTTGTCTTTTTCTGATTGTATTCAATTTTATATAATATACTGCAAATCTTTTTAACCCGTACTTTGCTAAAATCCACTGATGTTTAAGTCTATTTTTACCAATTCTACCGGAATTTTAACTTCAAGAGTTCTGGGCTTCATCAGAGATATGCTAACGGCAAATATTCTCGGAGCCGGAGTCTATAGCGATATTTTTTTTATAGCTTTTAAACTTCCGAATCTGTTTAGAAATATTTTTGCCGAGGGGGCTTTTAGCCAATCATTTATCCCCTCTTACGCCGCATCGTCGCACAAGCCGCTTTTTAGCGCTTCCGTCTTTGCCCGTCTTATGCTTTGGATCCTGATATTATCGGCATTTGTGACTATTTTTCAAGGGCTTTTTGCTGAAATAACAGCCTTTGGATACTCGGATGAGATAAAAAAACTTGCCGCTCCGGTTATTGCAATCAATTTTTACTACTTGGATTTGATTTTTATAGTAACCTTTTTGGGTGCACTCCTTCAATACAAAAAGCACTTCGCCACAACCGCTTTTTCGACCGCTCTACTAAACGTCGCCATGATAACCGCACTTTTTATCGCACAGGGGATGGGAAAGCTAGAGGCGGTGTATGCGCTCAGTTTCGGCGTTTTGGCAGGTGGGGCGTTGCAAGTTGCGGTGCACATATACGCCGCAAAAAATAGAAATATCTTAAAGGGGCTCTATATAGGTTTCGTAAAGCTTTTTAGAAAAGACAAAAGCGCCGCCGAGGATACAAAAAGATTCAATAAAAGCTTTATCCCCTCAATAGCCGGAAACTCAACCTCTCAGATTTCAGCTTTTGTAGATATGTGGCTGGCGACATTTCTTGCCAGTGGGGCGATTAGCTACCTATACTACGCAAACAGAATTTTTCAGCTCCCCCTTGCGGTATTTGCGATCGCAACCTCTATGGCGCTTTTTCCATCGGTAGCAAAAGCAATCAATAGGGGTGAAGACGATGCGGCACTAGCGCAACTGACAAAAGCGTTTTGGTTTTTGGCGTTTTTGCTGTCTTCTTTTGCAATAGGCGGAATCATCCTCTCAAATGAGGTTATATCACTTATCTACGAAAGGGGCGAATTTAGAGGGACGGATACCTCTAATACCGCTCCGGTTTTGGCAATGTATATGATAGGGCTTATCCCGTTTGGTCTCTCAAGACTTTTCTCACTTTGGCTATACTCCAAACACCAACAGCTAAAAGCGGCAAAAATCTCGGCTTTCTCTTTGATATGCAACGCCGTTATGAGTGTTATATTTATGAAATTTTTCGGTGCGGCGGGGATTGCCCTATCAGGAAGCATTACCGGAGTTATACTCTTTAGCCTCACTATAAAAACGTTTGGATTTGATAAATTTTTGTCCATAATAAAAAACAGATTCGCCTTGCTACTTATTTTGTGGGTAGTTTTTGAGACTCTGATTCTTGTGATATTTAAGGAGTACGTACTTGCGCATATTTGACTCTAAAACAAAACAAAAAATAGAGATAACCGAAGACAATATCAGGCTATACGTATGCGGCCCCACAGTATATGACAATGCCCATTTGGGGCATGCCAGAAGCGCCGTTTCGTTTGACTTGCTGGTTCGTACGCTTAGAGCGCTCGGTAAAAAAGTCATTTTTGCGAGAAATATCACCGATATCGACGACAAAATCCTCAAAAAAATGAATGAAAGCGGTAAAACCCTAGAGGAGATAACGACAAGGTATCTAAGTAGCTACAAAACCGAAATGACGGTGCTAAACTGCCTCTCTCCGGATATTGAGCCAAAGGCCACAGAATCGGTCGGGGATATGATAGAACTCATGCAAACTCTCATAGAAAAAGGGTTTGCTTACGTTACAGAGAGCGGCGACGTATATTTTAGCTCCTCAAAAGACGATAAATACCTAACGCTATCGGGGCACAAACTAGACGAAACCGTCAGCCGTATCGAAGTTGGCGAAAAAAGGGATGAAAAAGATTTTGTCCTATGGAAAAGTGCCAAAGAGGGGGAGGCTGTTAGCTTTGACTCACCGTTTGGTCGTGGGCGACCGGGATGGCACATAGAGTGCTCGGCTATGATAAAAAAACATCTGGCAAAAGAGGGGGAGTATCAAATAGATATCCACGGTGGGGGAAGTGATCTACTGTTTCCTCACCACGAAAACGAGGCGGCTCAGACTAGATGCGCTTTTGGACAAGAACTCTCACATATTTGGATGCACAACGGTTTTGTCACTATCGGCGGCGAAAAGATGTCAAAAAGCCTCGGTAATAGCTTTTTTCTCAGGGATGCGCTCGCAAAATACGACGGAGAGGTAATCCGTTTTTATCTTTTAGGGGCTCACTATAGGGCAAATTTTAACTTTAGCCTTGAAGATTTGGAGGCTTCAAAAAAACGGCTTGATAAGTTATATCGGCTCAAAAAAAGGGTGAGCGGAGTTAGCGAGACGGAGGATAGCGATTTTAGGGCGGAGCTTTTGACGGCTCTATCGGATGACCTAAATATCTCAAAAGCTCTGTCTGCACTCGATGAGAGAATTGCAACGGCAAATGAGACAATAGATAAAAACCCAAAAGATAAAACCGCAAAAGCACAAGCGGCAAATATATCGTCGATAACTGCTGAAATACTCGGAATCGGGGCAAGCGACGCAAATTTGTACTTTCAGCAAGGTGTTGGCGAGGAGCAAAAGGCGGCAATCGAAGAGATGATCCAAAAAAGGACGGAAGCCAAAAAAGCAAAAGATTTTGCCGCCGCCGATACAATCAGAGACGAGTTAAAATCTATCGGGGTAGAACTGATGGATACCCCTGCCGGAACGGTGTGGGAAAAGGTTTTAGATGCTTGATTTTTTAAAATCGTATAGCGGTTACTACAAAGACTACAAAAAACATTTTTTAATCGTATTTGCAGGGCTGGTGATGACATCGGCGGCCACGTCTGCAATAGCCTATCTCATAAAACCGGTATTGGATGAGATATTTATAAAAAAAGATACCGCAATGTTAGCAACCCTTCCGGCTGTTTTGGTGGCCGTTTATTTTGCAAAAAGTCTGGGCAGCTTTTTAGAGGCGTACTACATCTCGTTTATCGGTAAAGATATAGTCAGAAGGGTTAGAGATAGTCTGCTCTCCAGTATCATGGAGGCCGATATAGCATTTTTCGTAAAAGCTAGAAGCGGGGAGCTAATCAGCCGCCTCACAAACGATATCGGTCGAATCCAATCGGCGGTCTCAAGCTATCTGGCAACTATGATAAAAGAGGGGCTAACCGCCGTAGGGCTAATCGGAATGGTCATATATCAAAGCCCAAAACTGGCCTTTATAGGGCTTGTTGTTTTGCCTATAGCTTTTTATCCGCTAACTCTGTTGGCAAACAGGATGAGAAAACTATCCAAAAAATCACAAGAGATAAACTCCGACATCACCGCACATTTGAGTGAGATTTTTAACAATATCGAGATGATAAAGGCAGGATGTACCGAAAACTACGAGGCAAAAAGGTTTATGTCCCACACCGCAAACTCCCTCAAAATAGATATGAAAAGCGTCAAAACAGCCGAGGCGGTAAACCCTCTGATGGAGACTCTGGGAGCGGTAGCAGCGGCGGTTGTCATATATGTCGGAGGCTCAGAGGTTATGGAAGGGCGGCTAAGCGTCGGAGAGTTTTTTTCATTTTTGACCGCTCTGTTTTTGCTATACACTCCGGTAAGACAGCTATCTAGCGTATTCAATAAATTTCAAGATGCTATAGCGGCAAACAACAGGATAAAAGAGCTTTTTGAGATCAAACCGACGATTATCGGCGGAGGCAAAGAGGTTCCAAAAAATCCGTCAACGATAGAGCTAAAAAACATATCCCTCTCTTACGGCGACAAAACAGCCCTAAATAACGTCAGCGTAGCTTTTCACAAAGGGCAAACAACGGCTCTCGTAGGGCAAAGCGGCGGAGGGAAAAGCTCTCTCGTCTCACTCATACTCAGATTTTATGAACAAAGCGGCGGCGAAATCCTCATAGACGGGGAGAGGATAGAGGGTTATGGTCTTGCCTCTTTGAGAGGGAGCATATCGGTTGTCAGCCAAAGGGTCTATATCCTAAACGACACGGTAGCCGCAAACATCGCTTACGGCGAAGAGATAGACGAGAAAAAAGTAAAAGAGGCTCTAAAAGCGGCTCACGCTTATGCGTTTGTAAAGCACTTGCCGCAAGGGATACATACCGTACTGGACGAATTCGGAGCCAATCTATCCGGCGGACAGAGACAGAGGATAGCGATAGCCAGAGCGCTCTATAAAAACCCGACTATCCTAATCATGGATGAAGCCACAAGCGCCCTCGACAACGACAGCGAAAATGAGATCATCAAAACAACGGCCGAGATAGCAAAAGACAAAATAGTAATCCTCGTAGCCCACCGACCCTCAACCCTAAAAGCGGCCTCAAAAATTGCCGTTTTCAAAGACGGGGAGATAGTCGGATACGGTAGCGAAGAGGAGCTACTATCCGGATGCGACGAATTTGCAAGACTGTACGCCAAAAAGGGATAAAAAATTGAAAAAACCGATAAATATAGACACTTTTTGGGGATACGTATACGGACAGTTTTACGCTATGGTCGTGGAGCATAACATCACAAACGTATTTCGGAAAAACTTTCACCGTATAGACAAAGACGCTTTTCGCTCCAGTCAACCGACCACATACCAGCTAAGAAGTATTATAAAAAAATACGGGATAAAAACCGTTTTAAACCTACGGGGATATGAGCGAAACTCACCGTTGCGGGAGCTCGAAGAGAGGGTATGCAATGAGTGCGGCGCAAAACTCGTCTACGTAGAGGCCTACTCCAGAAAAATTCCGGAGGTAAAGACCCTTGAGAGGTTTCGGGAAGTATATAACGAGATAGAGTATCCTGTGCTAATCCACTGCAAGTCCGGAGCCGACCGTGCGGGGCTAGGCAGTATGCTATATCTGCATTATAAAAAAGGGGTGGAGCTGGACAAAACGGAACAGCTAAAACTCTGGCCGTACGGACACATCAAACACGCCAGAACCGGACTCATCGATTTATTTGTAGAGCTGTATTCAAAAAGGGGAGCCGACGCCCCAAAAGACCCTGCCGAATTTGCCAAAACACTCGACAGAGAGAGACTGGAACGTGAGTTCAAACCGATACCGTTTTTTGAAAAGATAGTGGACAAGGTGCTTAGGAGGGAGTAGGTATTGTAAATTGAAATACTAAAAATTTTAAAAAGTAAGAAATAATGTATGTATTCAACATATAGCAGAAATAGAATCGGTCAACTACTCAATCAAAATATTATCCGAAAATCTAACCAAAGAACAAATAGAAATAATAAACTTAAAAATGAAAAAATTCTTGGTCGCAAACAGATTTTTATCAACCATTTTAGTCTTAAATCATATTTTTAAATATTTAGATAGCGAGACACCAGAAGAAAAAGACAATGCCTTTAAATCATTAAACATTGGAAATAATAGCTCCGAAATGACAGATGAGTTAATGAGACAGGCAAAGGTAATAATTGTAGATTTTAACTCTGTTTATATGCCGATTAAAAAGGCTATTGCATGGAAACTAGATGATTGGACGACTGAGGAAGCAAGACAAATTCTGCATATTGCAGACAAATATTTAGCTATATAAAACAGACATAATAGGTATTATTAATCTTTTAAAGGCCAAATTAATTTTACGATGAGGCATATATATAAACTAAAAGATGCTAACACTCAACAGTAGTTAAAGTTTGTATAAACTGGCAAACTACGCTAAAATCTACCAAAATTGATAAAGGAGAGCCAGATGCAAACAATCAGCCTAAAAGTTGAAGATAGCTTTTTCCCCCATTTTAAAGCTCTCATCGACAGCCTCGTAAAAGACAAAAAAGTGGAGCTTGTGGACGATGAGCATGACTACGAAAACAACTATCCGCAAAGTGTCGTCGTAAGTAGCGTCGAGGAAGTAAGGCGCAGAGTATATGAAGCGGAAAAAGAGCCTAGCATGACGGAGGCAGAATATAACGCCATGATGGATAATTTTTTTAAGAATGAGCTGGGAATAGATAGATAATGATAGTTGAGAAGAAGCCAAGATTTGTTAGGCAACTTTCCGGTATCTTAAAATACATTTCAGGGGATAAAAAGAGTGCGGCGATAAAATTTGAAAAAGATTTAAACGCTCTTTTGGGCTACTTGCCAAACTTTCCGCTAAAACATAGAAAATCGCACTATATGAATGACGAGGCATATAGAGGACCTGATATATAAAGGCTACACCGTCATCTACAAAGTCGAAACCGACAAATCCTCATACTCGAAATATTCAAATGGCGGAACCGTTAATGTCAGCTTCCCCAATCCTAATACACTCTAAAACTTGACTTTTTCTG
>CALJKN010000194.1 GCA_937973585.1 uncultured Helicobacteraceae bacterium | reverse complement strand
GGGTCGTACACGTCTATCTCACATCCGAAATCCCTCAGCTCGCTTATGACATCGATTACTCTGGAGTTTCTGATATCCGGACAGTTTTCTTTAAAAGTTATACCCAAAACCAAAACCCTTGCGCCGTCTACTTTGTGGGATTTTTTTATGAGAAGTTTTATCACCTCTTTTGCTACATACGCACCCATATTGTCGTTTATTCTCCGTCCGGATAGTATAACCTCCGGATGATATCCCAGACTCTCTGCCTTAAAAGTTAGATAATACGGATCAACGCCTATGCAGTGCCCCCCCACAAGCCCCGGCTTAAACGGGAGAAAATTCCATTTTGTTCCGGCTGCTTTTAGTACTTCCAGAGTGTCTATCCCCATTTTTGCAAACAATATTGCAAGCTCGTTTACAAATGCGATATTGATATCTCTTTGCGAATTTTCAATAACTTTTGCCGCTTCGGCAACCTTTATAGATGAGGCTTTGTGCGTCCCTGCCGTAATGATAGAGCCGTACAAAGCGTCTACTTTGTCGGCTATCTCAGGCGTTGAGCCGGATGTTACTTTTAGAATTTTTGTCACCGTGTGCTCTTTGTCGCCTGGATTTATCCTCTCCGGAGAGTAGCCGCAGAAAAAATCTTCATTAAACTTAAGTCCGCTGACCCTTTCAAGCACCGGAACACAATCTTCTTCGGTACAACCGGGGTATACCGTGCTCTCATATATAACTATATCCCCTTTTTTAAGTGCCGAACCGACCGTTTCGCTAGCTTTAATAAGAGGGGTTAGATCCGGGCGCTTGTGCTCATCGACCGGAGTAGGGACAGTAACGATAAAGATATCACAACTTTTCAAATCCTCTTTGTTTGAAGAAAATTTGAGTCCGGCTGAAGATTTTAGGTTTTGCTCATCCACCTCCAATGTTCTATCATATCCATTTTCCAATTCCGCTATCCGCTCTTTGTTGATATCAAACCCCAAGACATCGTATTTTTTCCCAAACTCTACGGCAAGCGGCAAACCCACATATCCCAAACCGATAATAGAAATTTTCATCAAAGCTCCTTCTTTGCTTTTTCTAGCTCTTTTTGCAACTCTTCGTACTCTTTTTTCTTCCGTTCGATAAAAGTCTCGGTTAGCCTTATTTTCTCAGCCAACCCCTCTTTTGTAAGCAGATACCTGTACACTCTTTTGTTTTCGTTGGCCATAAAATTTTCAACTTTTACAAACCCTTTTTCGACTAGTGCTTTTATAATATAGTTGGTTTTTCCTACGCTAATGCCGATTTTTTCCGACAAGCTCTTTTGGCTCTGCTCTTTTTCAACATATCTAAGGACGGTAAGCTCTATTTCAAGGTTTTGCGTCTCATCTTTTTCTGCCAAAAGAACTCCGAATAAATTAATATTTTTTTTAGATTCATTTTTTGAATGATATTGTTTGGAGGCTTAAGAGGGACTTAATAAACACCCGATATTCGCCCTCTTAAGATACAAATAGCGCCATCCACAACAGTATTAAAATTACCATCCCTCTCCCCTATTTGAAAGTTGTCGAAATATCCGACGCACATATAGGCTTTTGGAGTTTTGGCGTAGAGCACCTGCAAGAGGCACAGGAATGTTTCGGCGCTTAGATGGTGAAAATCTGCCGTATCGTCGTTCGACGCATGTATTTCGTACAAATCTACGCCGCCGCTACCGTGCGCCGCATCGACAAATATAAGCCTCTCGTAGTCTTTGGCTTTCTCTAGCAGTTCCGGGAGGAGTTGGATGGTAAATATTTTGTTTACGGAGTCAGGCAACGCCTCATAAACGGCATGACCAAAAGCGTCATTGCCGATAAGATCGTTCCCGTAGCAGATAAAAAGAGTCGTCAAATAAACTTTTTATCTACTATTTCGCCGTCTCTTCTAAAAGCAACCTCAAACCCCATCTTCCCTTGCGCATGCGTAGCACATGATAGACACGGGTCAAAAGCTCTTATAACGGCCTCTACACGGTTCAGCGCACCCTGCGTGTATTCACCTCTCACAAACTCTTTTGCCGCCTGCGTGATACCCGCATTCATAGCCAGATTGTTGTGCCCTGTAGCTATTATCAGATTGGCAAATGTAATAAGGCCGTTTTTGTCGGTTTTGTAGTGATGTAGTAGCGTACCTCTCGGCGCCTCGCTCATCCCAACCGCCTCAAACTCGTTTAGCTTTGCCACGGCTCTCACATGGTCAGACAAAATATCGGGTTCGTTTAGCAACTCTTCTATCTTTTCGATGCAATAAAGCACTTCAATGAGTCTTGCATAGTGATAAAAAAAGCTTGCGTTTTGCGTCGGGGCATAGCTTTTAAAAATACCGAGCTCTTTGTCGGCCAGAGGGGTACCGCATCTTTTTGCGATATTCAATCTCGCAAGAGGCCCAACTCTATACACCCCTTTTTCAGGGCCAAACGGCAGATAGTACGGAGATTTCATAAAACTAAAATCCTCAACCCTCTCGCCAATGTAGCTTTGATAATCCGATGGCTCTAGATTTTCGGCTACGGTATTCCCTTTTGCATCGATAAACTTTATCTTTCCGTCATAGTGATCCAGCTCTCCATCCTTGCCCACCATAGACATAAACAAAGTGTCAAAATTTGCGATGGCGGCTATCTCTTTCGGGAAAGAGGAGAGTTTTGATTTGAATAGCTCTATCGCCGCAAGTGCATCTCTTTTTTTCTCGTCTATCTTGGATAGTATCTCTTCTCTTTGGGCAGGTGCTAACGGGGCATTCACACCACCGGGGACTATCCACGCCGGATGTATCCGCTTGTTGCCGAGTATCTCTATGATGTGCTGACCAAAAGCCCTTAGACCGACACCCATTTTGGCTATTGCCGGCTCTTTGCTCATTAGATAAAAGATATTCCGCTCTTTTGGGTCGGCATCAAAGCCGAGTAGTATATCAGGGCTTGATAGGTGGAAAAAGTTTAGAGAGTGCGACTGCATGATTTGAGCCAGATTCATAATCCGTCTGAGGTTTGCACCCGTTTTCGGCACTTTCACGCTTAGCAGTCCGTCTCCGGCTTTTGCCCCACTCACTAGGTGGCTAACAGGACATATACCGCATGTTCTAGCCATAAGCGACGGCATTTCACTAAAAGGTCTACCCTGACAAAACTTTTCAAATCCACGAAACTGCGTCACATGAATTTTTGCGTCAACCGCATTTCCGGCATCATCCAAATCTATCGTTATTTTTGCGTGGCCTTCTATTCTTGTTACCGGATCTATCGTTATCTTCTTCATAATTATCCTCATTAATTCTCAAATTTCCGGCAAAGCCTGAAATTAGGTCTTCAGCAGACAGCTCTCGCAGCTAGCTGCTCTTAATTACTTCCCAAAACGAGTTAAGTGGTTGATATTTGGCTCTCTACCTTCTATGATCGCAAAAAGCATCTCTTCGATAGCAACTGCCGGAGGCGGGCAACCTGGGAGGAAATAGTCTATGTGTACGACTTCGTTTAGTGGTACGACATGCTCTAGCTGTACAGGGAGCACAGGCGCCGGAAAGGTATCTGAGGTGATATTTGCATTCTCTTTGTAGGCAAGCTCCATCGCATCTTCTAGGCCGCATATATTTCTCATAGCGGTCACGTTTCCGGTCACGGCGCAATCACCGAACGCAATGATTTTTTTCGCCCTTTTTCTGATTTTTTTGAGCTTTTCGATATCCTCTTCGCTACTTACCGCACCCTCCACGAGCACAAGGTCTACCCCCTCCGGAAACTCTTTTGCGTCAACATACGGAGAGCATACGACCTCTACTTTTTCGTTTAGCTCCAATAGCTTTTCATCCATATCGAGAAAACTCATGTGGCATCCGCTACATCCATCCAGCCAAACAGTTGCAAACTTAAGCTTCATGTGTAGCCTCCTTGACCCTCAAAAGATTTAATAACAAAGCTCTGTTTTTATGTTCCTCTCCGGCACTTCTACCTTTGTGGGTGAGTGTTCCGGTTGGGCATACGGCGACGCATTTGCCGCAAGAGGTGCAAGTATCTACATCGCCCCACTCCTGATTAAATCCGGTAATCACCCTTGCGTTTATCCCTCTGTTTTTAAGATCCCAAACGTGAGCCCCTTCGACCTCGTCGCACACTCTAACACATCTAGCACACAGGATGCATCTGTTATGGTCTAGTATAAATTCGTCATGAGAAGCGTCAACTTCTACTTTTGGATACAGATAATCCACCTCGGAGTGCTCCATCCCAAGGGTAACAGCCATACCCTGAAGCTCACAATCGCCGTTTGTGACACACACCGAACAAGTGTGATTTCGCTCCGCAAACATCATACTAAGGATTGTTTTTCTGTAATCTTTTAGCTTATCCGTCTCCGTCTCAATCTCCATCCCCTCTTCGATAAAAGATGTACAAGCCGGAAGTAGCTTATTTGAGCCTTTTACCTCCACAAGACAAAGCCTGCAAGCCCCATAAGAGCTTAGCCCCTCCAGATAGCATAGGGTAGGTATAAATATATTATTCTCTCTGGCAACCTCTAGCACGGTCTCGCCCGAGCGCCCGCTAACATCTACGCCGTTTATTTTTAGTGTTTTTATCTCGTTCATCGCCTACCTCTCACACGCTTCAAATGCCATATACTCGGAGCGGAAAAATTTTAGGGTACTTAGTATCGGATTTGGTGCCGATTGACCAAGACCGCAAAGACTTGTGTTTTTGACCGTATGGCATAGTTTTTCCAGTCTCTCCATATCACACCCGTCAGCCTTGCCGTCTACTATTTTGCCTAGTAGATTGTACATCTGAACCGTTCCCACACGACACGGTACACATTTGCCGCAAGACTCGGACATACAAAACTCCATAAAAAACCGTGCGACATCAACCATGTTTGAACTCTCATCCATCACTATCATACCGCCTGAACCCATCATGGAGCCTATGGATAGCAATGAGTCATAATCAACAGGCAGGTCTAGGTGTTCAGGCGGGATGCAGCCGCCTGAAGGACCGCCGGTTTGAACCGCTTTAAACGCTTTACCGCTGGCAATTCCGCCGCCTATATCAAATACGATTTCACGGAGGCTCATCCCCATCGGTACCTCTACGATTCCCGCATTTACGATATTTCCGGTTAGGGCAAATACCTTTGTCCCTTTGCTTTTTTCTGTTCCGATAGAGTTTAGATATGAGGCTCCATGCCTAATAATCGGGGCGATATTTGCAAAACTCTCAACATTGTTTATCAGGGTTGGCTTGCCAAATAGACCCTTCATCGCCGGAAACGGCGGTCTAGGGCGAGGCATACCGCGTTTGCCCTCTATGGAGGCTATAAGAGCGGTCTCTTCGCCACAAACAAAAGCCCCGGCACCGAGTCTTACCTCGACGTGGAAACTAAAATTTGTCCCTGCTATATTTTTGCCGAGGAGTCCACATCTCTCAGCGTCTTTTATCGCTTTTTTGAGCATTTTGACGGCAAGCGGGTATTCGGCTCTAACATACAAGTATCCGGTATCTGCACCTATGGCATATCCCGCTATCGCCATCCCCTCAATCACTCTATGCGGGTCGGCCTCCATGACGCTTCTATCCATAAATGCGCCCGGATCCCCCTCGTCGCCATTACAAATAACATATTTTTGAGCTCCGGACGATTTTGCAACCGTCTGCCATTTGAGACCGGTAGGATATCCGCCGCCCCCTCTGCCTCTAAGTCCGCTGTTTCTGACCTCATCTACAACGGACGATTGGCTCATCTCGGTTATAGCTTTTAGCAAGGCTACATATCCGTCTCTAGCAATATACTCCTCTATGTTTTCAGGATCTATCACGCCTGAGTTTTCCAAAACTATCTTTTTTTGTTTGGCAAAAAAACTTGAATTTGCATCGGCTAGGCGAGGTTCGTAGCTTTTTTTCTCAGACACGGCCTTTACAAAAGGCTCAGCTTCATCGACGGTTAACGCCTCGTAAAGCTCCCCTTTTTTATCCAGATTCACAAGAGGCCCTTTTGAGCAAAGCCCCTTGCATCCGACACCTTTAGCCTTGCACTTATCAAGTCCGCATTTGACAAGCTCTCCTTTGACCGCCTCCAATAGCTTATCGCTTCCGACCGCTATACACGCCGTTCCGGTACAAACGGATATTATCTCATCAAAACCGTCATCCGCCGCCTTTATCCGTGCGGCAATCTCTTCTAGCTCTTCAATATGGGTAATCATCGCAACATACCTTCTATTTTAGTCAATGTTTTATCCTCGTCCAGATTACCCAGCACCTCTCCGTCAAATACGGCGGCAGGGGCAATACCGCAACAGCCGATACATCTAGCTGTCAGCAAGGAGAGTTTGCCGTCTTTCGTGGTCTCTCCGGCTTTAATTTTGTATTTTTTGCATACACCGTCAACGATTTTGTTGGCTCCTTTGATATAGCAGGCCGTTCCGGTACAAACTACGCATGAGTGCTCGCCGGCAGGCTTTAGCGTAAAGTAGTGGTAAAAAGTGGCGACACCGTAAACTTTTGAGAGCGGAAGGCGAAGAGAGGCGGCGACAAACTTCATAGGCTCATCATCCAAAAAGCCAAAAGCCTCTTGTGCGGCATGCAAAGATTCTATGAGGGATGATTTTTCATACCCCATTTTTTTCATTGCACGGTCAAGAGCCTTATACCGTGGGTCATTCGGAACTGTAGGCTTCACAAACATCATAATCTAGCCCTTTTTTTATAATTTATTCTCAAATTTACGGCAAAGCCGTAAATTAGGTCTTCAAAGCGAGCGCTCACGCAACTAGTTGCTTTTGGGATACCTTGCATTTGGTTAATTTATACTACCAAAATATAGATAAACTTGGTAACGTTTTAGCGTCAAACGGTTTTAAAAGGTTTATAAGTCTCAAAAATAGGCTCCACAATCACCCCTTTTTCGATAATTTCAACGAGTTTTAGCCCGTCAAACTCAGATGACAAAGCATCATCTATAGTGCCCGCTCCACTCTCTGCCAACATTCTCAAAAAAAGACCCCTATACTCTTTGGCATTATGGCTTACGACTTTACCCATTTTTAAAAACTTTGGCTTTAGGGTTCGCACTTTAGGGGTATAAAACTTCTCATAATATCCGGCCAACAAATCAACGATTTCGCACCCGTCAAACATCTCATCCAAAGCCTGCGAAAACTCTTTTTTATAGTGCTTGGCTGCATCTAGGCCACCAATCTTTGCCCCTTGCTTTAGCTTGTAGTTTGGGATCTCATCCGATGAAAGTATCGGGCCAAACAGATTTGAGAATATAATCACATTATCAAAAACATATTTTTTGGCCTCCGTACTAAGGCTATAAAAATCCAACGCCTTGTATGCGACTCCGGAATACCTGAGTATCGCTTTGTCGGTTCCTAACCCGAATACGCTATCCCTATATTCACTATTATCCTCAAGAGTTTTTAACTCAAAAAATTCCAAAAGCTCTTTTTCGCTCAAGGTTTTTTTGTAATTTTCAAATTTTTGCAACAGTTCTAGCCGTTTTTCATATAAAGACGGAAAAATAAAAGATTTTGGAGATATAGGAGCCAGATTTCCCCCTGCCTCTTTAGCCTCGGCGGGGGATAGTAAGGTGTAGAGCATATGAGCCTCGATATTAGATATTTAAAAGCGACTAGTCGCGCGAGCCGTCTGCCGAAGACCTAAACTTGGAGCTTTGCTTCAAGTTTTGAGCATATTTTAGAGAACCTCTAAAAACTCCTTAAATAGATATTTACTCTCATGCGGCCCCGGGGAGCTTTCGGGGTGAAACTGAACACTAAATACATTTTTGTTTTTGTATCTTAACCCCTCAATAGTGTCGTCAAATAGATTGATATGTGTCGGCTCGGCAACCTCAAGTATCTCGTTTGGTACGTTGTAGTTATGGTTTTGAGCCGTTATCTCCACGCCGCCGGTTTTTAGATTTTTAACAGGATGGTTTCCGCCGTGATGGCCGAATTTTAGCTTGTATGTCTCATATCCAAATGCGATAGACAAAAGCTGATGACCTAGACATATACCGAATATCGGAATATCTGCCGCTATTAGCTTTTTGATCTCAGCCACTTCTTCTTTTAGCACAAGCGGATCACCCGGGCCGTTTGACAAAAACACCCCTTTAACCTCACCGCTTTTGAATCTCTCTATTATCCCGTCCGCTTTTGTATGATGCGGGACAACCTCAACGGCGGCTCCCGCTTCGACAAGCTCGTTTAGGATATTTAGTTTTGCGCCAAAATCGTAAGCAACTATTTTTTTTAGATCCCCGCAAGACTCTTTGTAGCAAAAACTCATCTCGTTCCACGCAGCTTGACTGTGTGTATAAGCCTCCGTAGTACTGACTTCTTTGATATAGTTGATATCACCTATTTTTGGGCTAGATGCTAACTTTTTGGCCAACTCATCTTTGTCAAAGCACTCCGTAGAGGCGATAGCGGGCATAGCCCCCTCCTCCCTCATCGCCTTTGTCAAAAACCTCGTGTCAATCCCGCATATTCCGATGATACCGTGTTTTTTTAGATACTCACCTAGAGTCTCGGCTCCTCTAAAATTTGAGTAGTCAGCCTGATAATTTCTGACTATCACCGCTTTTGCATATACCCCACGGCTCTCTTGGTCATCACTGTTTACCCCTACATTTCCGATTTCCGGCATTGTAAAAGTGATAAACTGCCCAGCGTAGCTAGGGTCGGAGATAATCTCCTGATAGCCGGTCAGAGAGGTGTTGAATACTATTTCCCCGACACTTGTCCCCTCTGCCCCGAAAGACTCCCCCTCAAGATATACTCCGTTTTCCAGATATAGCGCTACCTTCATAGCATCCCTCTTTTTGTTAATTCATCTTCGTATAGTTTTTGAACTACTATATCGTACTCCTCGCTACCCTCTACGATTGTACGTTTATAATTTCTGACCTTCTCTTTTACCGAATCCTCGATAGAGTCTTGACTCTTTACAAAATCAAGTATAGCTTTTACTATAACCGTTTTTATTCTCGTTTCGGTTACGGTGTAGTCGGCTAAATCCTCATTCCATATCTCATCTAGTATTTTGTGGGCTATAGAGCTAAATCTCTCCTCCTGTTCCAGAAAAAACCCCGTCTCAGCGGCCACTTTCCGTTTTACCATCCAGAATAGCTGTTTTCTATCAGGGCTTAAAAACTCTATCTCCTCTTCGTTTTGCTCCAAAAGCTTTCTAACTTTTTCGTCCACGGAATACTCTAATTCGATATCCTCATCGATAACCTTTAGACAAGCCGCCTTAATAGGCTCTATCCCTTTTTTCATTTCAACAAACCCGCAATTTAACAAATCCAAAGTGATTTTATTTGCGATGTAGGGAGCGTGCGTAGATCTTATTCTCATTCTATGTTTACCCCCGATTTTTTCGTAATGTTACCCTAAAAAAGCTAATTTTTTGCGACAAGATTGTATAGTTGGAACCCCTATTTCTTAGAGTAACTAGATTTAAATTTATAGTTCACAAAAAATATACGAGGCGACATTGAAATACATTTATAAGCGGATAATGGATTTGTTTTTGAGGATATATATTTTGTTGAATCATCGCCCCATAAAAATAGGATATGACGATATAAAAAGCACCCCTCTAAACTCAATACTCGTTTTTTCAAATACGGCACTAGGCGATACTCTCCTCTCAACTCCGGCTATCAGAAGTATAAAAAGCTCTTTTCCCAATGCCAGAGTCACCCTTTTTATCCACAAAAACGTTTATCCGCTTTTAGAGGGAGCCGATTATATAGACAATTTTGTAATCTACTACGGAGGGTACAAAAAGTTTTTTGCTACCGTTATGCAGCTTAGGCATCTAAAAGCAGACGTGGCGCTACTACTGCACTCAAACGGCCCGCAAGATATCCCGATGGCAATCATGAGCGGAGCAAAAATAATCCTTAAAACCCCGACAAAAAGCGGCTACAAACACTATCTAAGCTATGAATTTGAGAAAAAAGAACAGCATACGATAGAGGATAGATTGGATCTCGTAAAAGGACTCGGGGGAGATAAAACAACAATCAGAATGACGTTACCGAAGCGGTATTATGAGGATAAAGGGCGGAATATTTTGCCGCCTGATGCCGTTGTGATAGGATTTCAGCCGGGAGCCGCAAATATATACAAAATGTGGCCGATAGAGAGCTTCAAAGAGCTTGCAAGTAGGCTTTTGACTGAATATCCGAACGTCATAATAGCGGTTACGGGAAGCAAAAAAGAGGGCAAACTAGGAGAGGCCATAAAAGATGTAAATCCACAAAGGATACAAAACTTTTGCGGTAAATTTCCAATCGAGAATCTACCGAATTTAATAAACGAGATGGACGTACTAGTAACCAACGACACAGGGACTATGCATATTGCTATTGCGCTCGGAATCCATACGGTA
>CALJKN010000193.1 GCA_937973585.1 uncultured Helicobacteraceae bacterium | reverse complement strand
GGAGCGAGGAGATGGCCGACGCTTCTGTTTATATCATGGAACACGTGGATTTCGAGGATGTCCGCCAGAAGGAGGGCGAGGTCCGGAATACACATATTAATATAGGTACGGGTATCGAGCTTTCGATCCGTGAGGTCGCCGAACTGATCCGGCGAGAGATCGGGTTCGAGGGCGAGTTGAGGTTTAACTCGTCCAAGCCGGACGGTACGCTTCGTAAGCTGACGGATGTAAGCAAGTTGCATGCCTTGGGTTGGCGCCATACGATCGAGATCGAGGAGGGCGTGAAGCGACTCTATGAATGGTACTTGGGAATTGAAAAATGAGAATTGAAAATTGAAAATTAGAGAAATGGGCAAAGTAGCGTTAATAACGGGTATTACGGGACAGGATGGGGCTTATCTTACCGAGTTCTTGATCAAGAAAGGATATACGGTACATGGTATCAAGCGTCGTTCTTCCATGTTCAATACGGACCGTATCGATCATTTGTATCAAGATCCGCATGTGGAAAACCGTAATTTGATTTTGCATTATGGCGATTTAACGGATAGTTTGAATCTTACACGTATCATTGGCGAGGTTCAACCGGACGAGATCTATAATCTGGCCGCCATGAGCCATGTAAAAGTAAGTTTCGACACTCCCGAATATACGGCGAATGCGGATGGTTTGGGCGTATTGCGTATCCTAGAGGCGGTCCGTTTGCTGAACTTGATCCCGAAGACGCGTATTTACCAGGCATCTACATCCGAGTTGTATGGCTTGGTGCAAGAAACTCCACAACGTGAAACTACGCCGTTTTATCCGCGTTCACCCTACGCTGTTGCGAAAATGTATGCTTATTGGATCACGGTAAACTACCGTGAAGCTTATGGGATGTTCGCTTGCAACGGCATACTCTTTAACCATGAGTCTCCTATCAGGGGAGAGACGTTTGTGACGCGCAAGATCACAAGGGCTGCGGCAAAAATCGCTCTCGGACTTCAAGATAAACTATATCTCGGAAATCTATCCGCAAAAAGGGACTGGGGTCACGCAAAAGACTATATAGAGGCGATGTATTTGATTCTCCAACAAGAGACTCCGGAGGACTTTGTAATTGCTACCGGAATTACAACAGAGGTTCGAGAGTTTGTGAGGATGGCATTTGCCGAGGCCGGAATAGAGGTTGAGTTTAGAGGCGAAGGTGTTGATGAAAAAGGGTATGTAAAATCTTGTTCCAAGCCTGAATTTCAAGTAGAGATAGGCAAAGAGATAGTTAGCGTAGATCCAAAATACTTTAGGCCTACGGAGGTTGATTTGTTACTTGGTGATCCTACAAAATCAAAAACAAAACTCGGGTGGGTTCCTAAATACGACCTTCCTGCGCTTGTAAAAGATATGATGTCTAGTGACATAAAACTAATGCAAAAAGATAAATTCCTTCAAGAGGCCGGATATAAAACCCTAAGGTATTTTGAGTAATGATGGAAAAAAATGCCAAAATATATGTTGCCGGGCATAGAGGGTTGGTCGGTAGTGCGATAGCTTCCAATCTAGGCTCTAAAGGATATACGAACATTATCGGCAGAACACATGCCGAGCTTGATCTCTTGGACCAAAAAGCGGTTGCCGATTTTTTTGAGTCTGAGAAGCCGGAATATGTTTTTTTGGCAGCTGCAAAAGTTGGCGGGATTGTTGCCAATAATACCTATAGGGCAGATTTTATATATCAAAATCTCCAGATTCAAAACAATGTTATCCACCAAAGCTATCTAAACGGAGTCAAGAAATTACTATTTTTGGGTAGCACCTGTATATATCCCAAAGAGGCTCCCCAGCCTATGGACGAGGAGAGTCTGCTTGCATCTCCGCTTGAATATACAAATGAGCCGTATGCTATAGCAAAGATTGCCGGAATAAAAATGTGTGAAAGCTACAATATTCAGTACGGTACCAATTTTATATCGGTTATGCCGACAAACCTTTACGGTCTAAATGATAATTTTGATCTTGAAAAATCACACGTATTGCCGGCGATGATTAGAAAGGTGCATTTGGCAAAGCTTTTAAAACACAAAGATTATGATGCACTTATCAAAGATATCGGCGTAGAGGACATGCAAAAGGCCATTGAGTATTTGACTAGATTTGGCGTGAGCGCCGAAAAAGTTGAGATATGGGGAAGCGGTAAGCCGACTAGGGAGTTTTTGCATTCATCGGACATGGCCGATGCCTCCGTGTATATAATGGAAAATATAGACTTTGCAGATGTGTCAAACGGCAAAAAAGAGATTAGAAATACGCATATAAACATAGGTAGCGGCGAAGAGATAAGTATAAAAGAGCTTGCATATCTTGTAAAAGATATAGTCGGGTTTGACGGGGAGCTGTTTTTTAATACAGAAAAGCCGGACGGGACAATGCGCAAGCTATCTAATGTTGAGAAATTAAATGCTCTCGGTTGGAAGAGAAAAATATCCCTAAAAGATGGGATAAGCGGTGTTTATGACTGGTATCTAAAGGAAAAAAATTGACAAACGTCATACTCTCCGGCGGGAGCGGGACAAGGCTCTGGCCGATCTCTAGGACTTTATTGACGAAGCAGTTTGTGAAGCTATTTGACGGGGAGTCTTTGTTTCAAAAAACGTACGAGAGAAATATCGGAATTTGCAATAGCTCTCTTATCGTTTCAAATTCCGAACAGTTTTTTTTGGCTCACGACCAACTAGAGGAGTGCAAAGCTAGCAAATACTCTTTTTTGCTTGAGCCTGTAGGGAGAAATACCGCTCCGGCCATCGCCTTGGCCGCTTTTGGCGTAGAGCCTAATGAGGTGTTACTAGTTAGCTCATCAGATCATCTTATCAAAGACGAAGCGGCATATAAAGATGCGGTATCCAGAGCGGTAGAGCTTGCCAAAGACGGGCATATCGTTACGTTTGGGATTAAGCCCACATACCCTGAGACCGGATATGGATATATAGAGTCTGAGGGTGAAGATGTAAAATCTTTCAAGGAAAAACCGGATGCAAATACTGCCGCAAAATATCTAGAATCCGGAAATTATTACTGGAACAGCGGTATGTTCTGCTTTAGGGCAGACGTATTTTTGACCGAGCTTGCTATGTATGCTCCGGATATATACAACGCCTCTAAAAATGCTTTTGACTCAAGAATTACCGATGAGAATAAGGCAAAAATCAGACTTTCCGATATGCTAAACATTCCGGATGACAGTATAGATTATGCCGTTATGGAAAAAAGCGCACTGGTAAAAGTGGTCCCTTGTGATATAGGGTGGAGCGATCTGGGTAGCTTTGATTCGTTGTATGCTGAACTAGAAAAAGATAAAGACGGCAATACCATTTCAAATGCTATATCTATAGACTCAAAAAATAATCTCATCCTCTCATCCGAGAGACAAATAGCCGCTATAGGGCTAGAGGGGATGGTGATTGTGGATACTCCGGATGCTCTTTTGGTTGCAAAACAGGGGAGCGGTCAGCAGGTAAAAGAGGTTGTCTCAAAGCTAAAAGAGAGAGGAAGCGAGCTTCATAATATACACCTCACCGTCCATAGACCCTGGGGGACATATACAATCCTAGAAGAGCAAAAAAACTACAAAATCAAACGTATTGTCGTGAAGTCGGGCAAAAAGCTAAGTCTCCAAAAACATCTTCACAGAAGTGAGCACTGGATAGTGGTCAGCGGAACCGCAAAAGTCACGGTCGGGAGCGAATCGTTTTTGGTTCGCCAAAATGAATCGACGTATATACCGATGGGTGAGGTGCATAGGCTTGAGAACGAAGGGAGAATAGACCTTGTAATCATAGAGGCTCAAGTCGGCGAATATCTCGGTGAAGATGATATAATCAGACTAGAAGATGATTTTAGGAGAGATGTAAAATGTTAACAATATTAATCTCTTTTTTATTATCTGCTATTTTATCATACTTTCTAATATACTATTCCCACAAAAAGCAGATATTCATAGATTGCCATCAATCTGATAAGCCGCAGAGGTTCCATGACGTTCCAACCCCTAGGGTTGGCGGGTTGGCAATATTTGTTGCTTCAATATCGCTTATTTGGCATTTTCTAGGATTTGTTGTGGCATTTGCGGCCTCGATTGCTTTTTTTAGTGGAATCATTGAGGATATGAAGGGGAACATATCACAAAAAACTAGGCTCTTAATTCAGAGCATTGCGGCTTTAGTGTTTGTGATTGCAGGAGGGTATTATCTAAAAACCGTCGGCATGGGTGTGGAGTTTCCGTATTTTATAGCAGTTTTATTTACCGTTTTTGCTATTGTGGGTGTAACAAACTCAATCAATATAATAGACGGTCTAAACGGTCTTGCATCAGGGGTGTCGATGGGGGCCTTTGCTGTATTTGGAATTTTTTCATTAATGCTTGGCGATCTGCATTTGATGTGGGTCTGTGCGGTGTTATTTGCGACGACACTTGGATTTTTTGTGTTTAATTTTCCGGCAGGGAAGATATTTTTAGGTGACGGCGGAGCGTATTATCTAGGGTTCATGCTTTCGGCCATATCAGTTTTGACGGTTGTCAGGCACCCTGAGGTTAGCGCATGGTTTTGTCTGGCCGTAGTGATTTACCCCATTTGGGAGGTTGTTTTTTCTATTTATAGGCGGAGAAAACTAAGCGGTAAAAAAGCAACAGAACCGGATAAAATGCATTTTCACCAAGTGTTTATGCGAAGTCGCAGGCTAGCAAATTTTAAAGCTGCACTTTTAATAATACTTTGTTTTTCCCCTTTTCAGTCGATAGCTCTTTTTGTTTATAATACAGGTTACTTAGCATTTTTAATATCTGTTATATTTATTATTTGCTACCAGATTGCTTATTCCAGATACTCTGCCAATGTAAAAAAGGACAAAAGATGAGCACAGCCTCTGGGAGTGTAAAGTTTTATAATTCGCCAGCCGGATACTTCGGGGCGTTGGCAGCTATCGTGCTTTCAATACTCGTTGCTATGAAAATTATAGCAATAAATCTTCCAAGCTCTTATATAATGTTTATTATTGTTGGATTGGTATTTATTGTCATGAGCGTTGTAGAGTTTTTGTATTTGAGTCGGCATCACCTTGATCCATTGAGCTCTTTTGCATTTAGTTTATCCTTTGGGAATAGGTTAAAGTCTACTTTATATAGATTTGTCGCTCTCTTTATACCGATACTTATTTTTTATGCCGTCACACACTCTCTTGGGTACTATGCTAGCTCAAAACTTTTTAAGCCGGCTTTGGAGTTTTTTGAGATTTTGGTGGCTATATATGCCGTTTTGGGCATTCCTTATATTTATATTACGCTTTCATATAGAGGTGCGGCAAAGTATGAGTATGGAGATTATGCGATACTTACCATTTTGATGTTCAAATCTATATACAAGCTTTCAACCAGTGAAAATAAAGTGGTAATGGCAAAATACAAAACTATTTTAGCTAATAGGCGAATATCAAAAGTAATGCTTGTCTATATAGTAAACTTCTTTTTCTCGACTCTTATGTGCAGGTTTGTCGTGACTGAATTTGAGGCTTTGAGGCTTGCTTTTGACCATCTTTTTTCGGCCGCCTACCAGTCTTATACTTACTCCAACAAGCTTTATACGTGGCACCAGATAATCTTTAACTCTATTTTTTTGGTTGACGTCTCCATCGCAATTGTAGGATATACGGTAGCTAGTAGATGGCTTCAAAATAGGACAAAGAGCGTAGATGGAACAATGTTTGGCTGGTGGGTGGCTATCGCTTGTTATCCCCCCTTTAACACTATGATTTCAAGCATATTTTTTGGCGGGGCAAATGTTCACGCTCTAGACCTCTCCGATGCCGTCCTTACATTCATCGTTTATGCCTCGCTTGCTATGTATATGCTCTATGTCTGGGGAACCGTGGCGTTAGGCTTTAGATTTAGCAACCTAACAAATAGGGGTATCGTATCGTCCGGACCGTATAGGTTTGTCAGACATCCCGCATACATCTCAAAGAATATATCGTGGTGGCTTGAGGCTCCGGCCGCATTTTTTAGTCCGCTTGCCGCCGTCTCTATGATATTTTGGAATATTATCTATACCCTAAGAGCCATTACCGAAGAGAGACACCTATCGCAAGACGTCAACTACGAGAGTTACAAAACCATCACAAAATACAAGTTTATCCCCGGGATTTATTGAATATCGGTTTTTATAAATCCTCCGGGAATACCGCTATCTTTGTCTTTTAGTTTAATACCTTTTAGCTCTGACTGGACACACGGGAGTGGGGCATCCCAACACATGCCGTCTTTTGTCGCGGCCACATATTCAAAATTCTCTGTTTTTAGGCTCTCAAGTTGTATCGGCGCGGCGGCGGGGATTGCTTTGTTGCCCATTATTCTAGCTCCGACCGTTAGACTCATGGACTCCGTCGGTAGTAGCCACTCTATCTTTTGCTCTTTTGCTATAAGCCCTCTATACACTCCCTCTTCTATCACATTGTGTCCGACGAGCTTAAGCAGTATGGTCACCACTAGAGCTGCCGCTCCAAAGCTAGCCCACTGGACAAGCACCGCTTTTTTTCGTAGGCTTGCCTTATATCTCCAGTACGCAAGGGCAAAAGCCGGTAGCCACACCAGTACCCCAAGCCCAAATCTAAGGGTAGGGGCGGAGTAGAGCCAGAAAGCGACGAGCCACGCCGAAAATGCGGCAAAAAACAGATATTTTCTGTTTCTCTTGTATGCCGACACCGCTAGCGCCGCCACAAGTATCGCCCCGCTAGCCAAAAGTAGCAGATACTGAGTCACTTTGCCTGCGGCTAGTACGTCCGGTTTGTTTTTTGGGAGTATCCACTCTAATCCCCCTTTGCCCTCCGGTTGTCCGCCGTCCCATCTAGCCCAGTTGCGAATGGTCTCGACCTCTTTTTGAGCCGTCTCTTTGGATAACCCCCATGCGGTATCAAGGACGATTGGAGCGGGATACCATAGGCTCCCCGTAGTTTTGACGCTTGCGGCTATGTTTGGTAGTAGCAAAGCGGCGCATACAGTTATGAGGATGAGGTTTGATCTTTGGAGTAGCTTCCCTCTTTTGGATAGGAGCATATAGGCTCCCACCCCTATTACTATCGCCGCCCCGCTGAGTTTGATAGTGGTGGCTATGACGCCAAGTATCAAAGCTTGCTTTATATATGTATCCTCTTTTGTCTCGATATGCCTAATGACGAGGCTACCTACTACGATTGAGAGGGCGATGATGGGCAAATCCGGAGATGGCGATATCCCCACCCCCCAGCTGAGTATTTTTGGCAGAGCTAATAGATACGCAAAAAATGCGAAATAATGGGACAGCTCCCCCCGTCTTGCAAATATCTTTGCCGCCGCAACTGAAAGGTGAGAGAGGATAAGAAGCGTCGCCACGCCGCCGCCTACGGTATAGACTCTCCCCTCAAGGGCAAAATCATCCAAAAATGCAGGAATAGAAAACCAGCTAGATATCACCCCAAGTCTAGTGTGCAGCAGTCCTTCGCCCCAGACGTAGCCGTATGTTGAGAGCCATTTGACGGATTGGATGTGATACAATCCCGAGTCATACCAAAACACCGCCTGATTGCACCAAAAAGCGCTAAGCGAGAGCAGAGCCGCTATCCCTGCGACGCTTGTAGCGCTTAGCGATGAGAGCCCCTCTCGTATTTCGTTTTTGGCGTTGAGGATGACTACCGCCGAAATCGCCGCAAACAGATATACGCCGATAGGACCTACCAGCCCAAGCCCGGTACCCACTATGCCTATTAGTCCGACCCCTATCCAGATATATACGATATTGCCGTCCGCACTCTCAACTCCTAGTAGCTTCGATGCTTTCTTACCGAGCAAAAAAGATATCGCCCCCAAAAAAGCGAGCAACAAAAAATAAACAATCATCAAAAAAGCCTTATAAATCAAAATTACTTAGCCCTATTTTATCATCAAGGCGGTTATTACTCCCTTTGTTAGCCCTCTTTCGCTAAAATAGCGGCAATTTTTTATCACTCAAAAAAGGGTATTTTGTGAAAGCTATTCATATATTGTTAGAGCTACTCTCTAGGGTTGCGGTTTTGTTTTTTGCGCTTCTTGTCGGTGCGGTGTTTTTTACTTTTTTGGTCTCCGTGTTTTTGCCCAATCTATCGGCGCATCTGAGATACGTCTCCGCCATAGTCGCCGCCCTCTCTGCCATAGCCGCTATCTACGCAGTATCCATCAGATATGACAGGGACGAAAAGCTGTGGGATATCATCCCAAACCCGTTTGAAAAGGGCAAAAATGGGTAAAATTGATGAGATAAAAGAAGATATTGGTTATTCAAAGGCTCTATTGCTGGCCTTTATGACATTGATGTTTTCATTAATTAGCTGGTTGACTCTCAATTATCAAAACACTTCAATTGTAATACAGATAGCCGCTTTTGTAACAATAGTCATTAGCGGGGCAATGGCGCTGTATCTGCACGTTAAAATCAAAAAACATATCAAAGAATTAGGAGATTTGTAATGGAAGGGATAATACCGTTGGTATCGCTAATTTTTTTTGTATCAGTGCTTAGTTATATAGCATTTGATGCAGGCCGTTTCAGAGACTCCGCCAAGAGAGGCAAACAAAAATGACCAAAAAAGGGGAAATAATGGATAGTATCAGGGCGAAGACGGCGGCTATAAATCGGATGTATGCGCTTTTTGAAAACAAAGGAAGATAACGATGATCGCAATGCTTGAATTAAAAATCAAAAAGCACAAAGACAAAGGCGTCGAATATTATGTTGCCACTAGCGACAATCTACAAGGCCTTGTGGCTGAGGGCAAAACGATTGAAGAGACTGTTGAGATAGCAAAAGATGTTGCCAAGACTATCATGATGGCAAAAACAAAAAAAGAGATAAAAAAAATTTTCCACACCGTTCCAAGAAGTTTTTCATGTCCAATTTTTTTGGAGGCATAGAAAGTTGGGAAAGCTAGGCGGTTTTAGCTATCGAGAAGTTGTTGAGAAATTGAAAAAATTTGGATTTGAGTTTCTTAGAGCCGCCAAGGGGGATCACGAGATTTGGCACGACAGAGAAAAAGATTTATATACGACAATTCCGCATCATAAAGAGATAAAAGAGGGTACTTTGCGAGCTATATTAAAGCAGTGCAAAATAAATGCCAAAGAGTTTTTATTAAAATAGAAGAGAAAAGGACAAAAATGACCAAAAAAGGGGAAATAATGGATAGTATCAAGGCGAAGATGGGGGGTGTGCGGGGGTATCTCTCCTTGCCTCAGACGGAGGCTACGAATCGTACTTATGTGCTTTTGATTCTTGTGGCTTATATCTTTAGTATCGCCATACATGCTTATTGGTTCAAGGTATTTGGCGGCAACGAGATATTTAAGTTCAACGGCGAATACATCATCACCTCTCCGGATGGATGGTTCTTTGGCAAGGGCGCCAAAGATGCTTTGGCCGGAGCGGTGGGGATTGCTGATGGGAATATGCAAGTAGCCTCTCTAGCCAAACTCGCCGCCGTACTAAAGAGCGTCTTGCCGTTTTTGTCTTTGGAGACTATCATGTTTTACTCTCCCGTCGTCATCGGCTCGCTCTCTGTCATCCCGCTTGTCCTTATCGGGAGGCTCTACTCTCAGCCGATTTTTGGGCTTCTCTCTGCACTTTTTGTGGTCTCTCTTCCCGGATTTTACGGGCGTATGGGGTTTGGGTACTTCGATGACGACCTCCTCACCCTCCAGATGCCCCTATGGGTACTCTACGCCACGCTTCTCGTAGCCAAAACTCAAAACACAAAAAATCTTATATTCTTAGGTCTAACAGTCCTCTTTTATCAGTGGTGGTATCCAAAGTCCTTTTCTATCATCTCGGCTCTTGCCATCATGCTCTTCATCTATACCCTATTGTTTGATAGACGCAGATTTGGGCTGTATCTGGCCGTTGGGGTGATGCTACTGGGACTATCGGATATGCCGCTGTGGATGAGACTGGCCTCCGTGCTATTCATCTCTTATTTTTACGATACGTTTGCCCTTATGAGCCAAAAGGCGAGGGCGGTCCTCCTCCTTTCCATCATCGCCATCTTTGCTATGCTGGGTGGTTTTGAGCCTATGGTTGGGCCTTTTAAGATGTATTTTTTTAGAAGCGTTGCCGATAGTGGCGGGGGTGAGCTTGGACTACACTACTTCACCTCTCTTAAGACGGTTAGCGAGTCTATGGGCCTCTCTTTTGATAGGGTGATGCAGATGTCGGCTGTTTCACATCTGGTTTTTTATATTGCCATAGCGTCTTTTGTATTTATGCTTTTTGTAGAGCCTCGTCTTGTGATGACTTTGCCTTTCTTGGCAGTCGGTCTTTTGTCGATTGATTCAGGCAGTAGATTTGTAGCATATTCAAATATGGCCATAGGTATATCGCTTGCATTTATGTGTGGATATGTTG
>CALJKN010000192.1 GCA_937973585.1 uncultured Helicobacteraceae bacterium | reverse complement strand
CCGATGTAGAGAGTTTGCGAAAATCGCTTTTGGATTTTGCCGACAATGTGACGGAGGGAGCCGATAAAACCGATATGCTCTACGAACTACTACTCAAAAAAGGCTACAGCCTAAACGCAAAAGTAGAGAGCCGCAAAATAGCCGACAACGAGATATTTGCAGTGGACGGCTCAATGCTAATATGCCTTGACGACAAAATATCTACGGCGACGATAGACGAAGTATTGATACTTCGCCCGGCACACTTCATAGTCCTAGACCGAGCGTTTGAAGGCAACGACCAGCTCAAAACAAACACATGGCAGACATTCAAAAGCCTATTCCCGAACGACGAAAACCCATTCGAGACGGTGTAAGATGAAACGACACGAAATAGTTTTTTATCGCACGGGAAATACAAAACAAAATGTAGAGATGATTTTTGATAAGGAGACATTTTGGCTCTCTCAAAAACAGATGGCGGAGCTTTTTGGAGTAGATAGAAGCGTCATTGCAAAGCATATTAAAAATATTTTGGCAGAAGAAGAGCTTGACTCTTCAACTTGTGCAAAAATTGCACAAGTTGGACAAGAGGGCGATAGAGAAGTTACGAGACAAATAGACTTCTTCAATCTCGATATGGTCATAGCCGTAGGATACCGTGTGAGTTCGGCTAAAGCGACACAGTTTCGTATATGGGCGACAGAGAGGCTAAAAGAGTACATCATCAAGGGCTTCACGATGGACGACGAGAGGCTTGCAAGCGGAAAACACTTTGGTGAAGACTACTTCAAAGAGCTTTTGGGACGCATCCGCACCATCCGCAATAGTGAACGAAAAATATATCAACAAATCACCGATATTTTTGCGGAGTGTAGTATAGACTACGATAAAGATTCATCGATAGCCAAAAACTTCTACGCACTTGTCCAAAACAAATTTCACTACGCCATAACGGGACAAACCGCCGCCGAAATAGTTCACGCAAAAGCAGACAAGCAAAAGCCAAATATGGGGCTGACGACTTGGAAAAACTCACCTAACGGTCGCATCTACAAATCAGATGTAGAAATAGCCAAAAATTATCTCAGTGAAGCAGAGATAAAAAAGCTAGAGAGACTGGTATCGATGTATTTTGACTATATCGAAAACATAGCCGAAAACAAAACGGCAATGACCATGATAGACCTACAAAATAGCATAACAAAATTTTTGGAGTTTAATGAATATCGTGTGCTTGACGGGCTTGGCAAGGTATCTCACAAGCAAGCATTGCAAAAAGCTCATGATGAATATGAAAAGTTTAAACAAGAACAAGACAAGCTTTATGTGTCCGATTTTGACAGAGCAGTCAAAGAGCTGAAAGGCAAAAAGTGATGAAGCAAAGCGGAATACTTAAAATAAAATTTAATCCAAATATGGAGTATCAGCTGGGGGCTATTGACTCCACTATAGGTATATTCAACGGTCAAGCCAAGACAGACGGTACATTTGTCGAAGTGGGCGGTGGAAACGACGAGATACTAGACTTTCGCTCGACGCTTATCCGAAATGTGCTCACCATAAGCGAAGAAGACATACTGGAAAATCTCCGCTATATCCAAAAAGGCAATGATCTTGAGAAGTCCGAGAAGCTAGAAGGCATGAACTTCTCCATAGAGATGGAGACCGGCACGGGCAAGACATATACATACCTGCGAAGCGTCTTTGAGCTAAACAAAAAATACGGCTTCAAAAAGTTTCTGATAGTAGTACCGAGCGTAGCGATAAGAGAAGGCGTGCTCAAAACCATAGAGATGACAAAAGAGCACTTCAAAGAGCATTTTGAAAATGTGCCATTCAACCACTTTGTCTATGATGGCAGCAAGCTATCAAACGTCCGAAGCTTTGCCGTGTCAAACGAAATATCCATAATGATAATAAACATAGACAGCTTCAACAAAGACTCAAATATCTTTAATCGCTATGATGACCGCATTCAAGGAAAGCCAAGCGATTTTGTAACATCGGTAAACCCGATACTTATCCTAGACGAACCCCAAAACATGGAGAGCGACAAGGCAAAAGAGGCACTCTCCAGCCTAAGCCCACTCTTTACACTCAGGTATTCTGCGACGCATAGAAATGTGTACAATCTAGTCTATAAGTTTGGAGCCGTAGAAGCCTACAATCAAGGCATGGTAAAGCAGATAGAAGTCTCAAGCGTCTATGCCGACAAAGACTATAGCGGTGTATATCTCAAGCTAAATGGCTTCAAGGCAACAAGCACAAAAATATCTGCCAAAATAGAGATGTATGTAAAAAGTGCAAACGGCGAAAAGATAGAGAAAAAAGAAAAGCCTGTTGAGAAAAATAGCGACTTGTTTGTGCTCAGTGGAGGACTCGGTAGCTATGAGGGCTTTATCGTTGATACCATAGATAGTGCGGAGCAGTATGTCAGCTTCTCAAATAGTGTGCGTATCGAGTCAAATCAGACAATGGGCGGCTATCCAGACGAGATAAAAAGAGTCCAGATACGAGAGACGATAAAAGAGCACTTTGAAAAAGAGAGGCGGCTAAGACCAAAAGGCATCAAGGTACTCAGTCTGTTTTTTATCGATAGAGTGGCGAGCTATGCCGAGGATGATGGATTTATCCGCAAGGCATTTATTGAAGAGTTTGAAGAGCTCAAAAAAGACCCAGTGTTTGGCGGTATCATCAAAGACTTGGATATAGACAACATCCACAACGGCTACTTTGCCAGAGGTAGTAAAGGTGAGGCAAAAGACACAAATGGAAGTACAAAAGCGGATGATGACGCATACAACCTCATAATGAAAGACAAAGAGAGACTGCTAAGCCTCGACGAGCCACTCAGATTTATCTTCAGCCACTCGGCACTGCGTGAAGGTTGGGACAACCCAAATGTATTTCAGATATGCACACTAAACGAGACGCACTCTGTCATCAAAAAACGACAAGAGATAGGAAGGGGTCTGCGTATCTGCGTGGACAATAGCGGCGAGAGAAACTACGACAGAGAGATAAACCGACTAACGATAATCGCAAACGAGAGATATGAAGCGTACGCCAAAAATCTCCAAAAAGAGTATGAGGAAGAAGGCATAGTCGGTACACCGCCAGTCAAAAATAAACGCAAAAAAATCACCGTAACCTTGCGAAAAGGCTATAGGCTAGATGAAAACTTCAAAGAGCTATGGGAAAAAATCAAGCATAAAACGAAGTATAAAGTGGACTTTGATACGGACGAACTTGTCAAACGATGCACGGAGCAAATCAACAATCATATGCTACTGGCGTCAAATGCAAACATAGGCGTAGACAAAGTAAAAGTCGTACTGACTGATGAGGGCATAGAGACAAAACTGGCAAAAATAAGCACACCGATAGCCATAGAAACCAATAACAAATATGTCCCGGATATTATCTCTCACCTGCAAAAAGAGACTCATCTAACGAGAACAACGATAGCCAGAATACTCATGGGTATCAATGGTTTAGAAGATGTTTTTAAAAACCCAGAAGAATTCCTGATAAACATCACAACCATCATCAAATATGTAAAAAACAGGATATTTATAGATAGCATTAAGTATGAAAAAATAGATGAATACTATCATGTTAGTTGGGATGAAGAACACAGGGAGGGGTTTAAAGATAGTTTTGAGAGTTTTGAGGACAATCTAATAAAAGTCGAAAACGAGAAAAAGGGAATATATAGCCACATAGAATTTGACAGCGACGTAGAGAGAGGCATGGCCCTTAAGCTAAACACCAGAGAAGATGTGAAGCTGTTTGTCAAATTGCCGTTTTGGTTCAAGGTGGATACTCCGATAGGCGCATACAATCCAGACTGGGCGATAGTCAAGCAAAACGGTGAAAAAGTATATCTCATCAGGGAGACCAAAGGCACGACGCAAGAAGGTGGACTGAGAGGCGACGAAAAAGACAAAATCCGTTGTGGCGGAGAACATTTCAAGGAACTCGCAGTGGACTACGATGTGGATGACGGAAAGGCAAATTCGTTTTGAGGTAGGATAAACAGCAATACAAAAACCAAAAGATAGCGGTCACCGACCCTGTCAAACAACGTTCCATTATCGAGACACTAGCCGGAAATACAGGGCAAAGTGACACCTGTAGATGACATAGACATCGCCAAAGAGTCGGTGATGCTAAAGACACAAAGGCAAAACTACAAAAAGTGTGTCAAGTAGCCGCTATCTCCCATAATGATACCGACAAGTCAATATATGCACCTCATCGTCTTTTATCCCGTACACCAGTTTTTTAAAGCATTGCAAAAAGCCATAAAAATCATACAGTCTATATTTTTACGCTAAATACGAGGCTTACCCAAAAATTGATACAATCCGGTCAAATATTTTGAAATTAGGCTTTTAGTTTGGGCGGACTACCTTTTACCCATTTGCATCTACATACCGAGTATTCGCTACTTGATGGAGCAAACAAGGTGGAGGCGCTTGCCAAAAAACTATCCGAGCTTGGGCTAACCGCATGCGCCATTACCGACCACGGAGCGATGTTTGGGGCTATACACTTTTATAAAACCCTCAAAAAATCAGGGATAAAACCGATAATCGGCCTTGAGGCGTACATCCACAACGGCGAAAATATCGACGACAAAAATGTCCAGAGCTTCCACGCCTGCCTCTTTGCGAAAAACGAAATCGGCTATAAAAATTTGATGATTTTGGCCTCAAAAGCGTTTTTGGAGGGGTTTTACTATGCCCCAAGAATCAACAAGCAACTCTTAAAGGCACATTCCGAGGGGCTGATATGTTCAAGCGCTTGTCTAGCCGGAGAGGTAGCCAGACACCTAAACGTCGAGACAAAACGAAACTACAAACACTTTACACCAGGCGGATACGAAGCGGCAAAGGGTGTTGCGCTAGAGTATAGAGAGATTTTTGGAGATGATTTTTATCTGGAGATTATGAGGCACGGGATAGAGGATCAGCTCTCTATAGATGAAGATACTATCAGGCTCTCCATAGAGACCGGAATCAAGCTTATAGCGACAAACGACACCCACTATACCGAGCCTGAGGACTCCGAGGCGCATGAGGCGTTTATGTGTATCTCTCAGCAGACTACGCTAGACGACCCAAAAAGGCTAAAACACTCCGTGCATGAGTTTTACGTCAAATCCGCAGAGCAGATGGCAGAGATATATGCCGATATTCCGGAGGCGCTCATAAACACTCAAGAGATAGTAGATAAATGCGCTCTGGACATAAAGCTAGGCTCTCCGACCCCTCCAAATTTTAAATTTACAAAAGACTGGATCAATCCTGAGACGAATGTAGCATTTGCAGACGACGATGAGCTATTTGCGTTTAAGGCCAGAGAGGGTCTGGATAAAAGGCTTTTGAATATTCCGGCCGATAAACACGACGAGTATAGGGCGAGACTGGAAATTGAGATAGATATTATCAACAAAATGAAGTTTCCGGGGTATATGCTAATCGTTTGGGACTATATCAGGTATGCAAAAGAGAACGGTATTCCGGTGGGACCCGGCAGGGGGAGTGCCGCAGGTAGTCTCGTAGCGTTTGCTCTGGAGATAACAGACATCGACCCACTCCCGTACAATCTGCTGTTTGAGAGGTTTTTGAATCCTGAGAGGGTATCGATGCCCGATATCGATACCGACTTTTGTCAGGAGCGTAGAGACGAGGTAATCGACTATGTGGCCGAGGCTTATGGGCGACTAAACGTCGCACAGGTAATCACGTTTGGTTCTTTGCTTGCAAAAGGTGTTATCAGGGATGTCGCCAGAGTCATGGGGATAGCGTATGCACAGGCCGATGCGATAGCAAAGCTAATTCCTGAAAAACTGGGGATTACGCTCAAAGAGGCTTTTGAGCAGGAACCGAAAATAAAAGAGGTTGTGGAGTCCGACCCGAAAATTACAAAGATGTGGGAGTTTGCCGTAAAGCTGGAGGGGCTAAAGCGAAATGCCGGAACCCATGCGGCAGGGCTTGTTATCTCAAACGAGGAGCTTTGGCACAAAACCCCGCTCTTTAGAAGCAATGTTGGAACCATAGCGACCCAGTATGACGGTAGGTTCTTGGAGGATGTTGACCTTATAAAGTTCGACTTTTTGGGTCTCAAGACCCTTACCGTTATAGACAATGCCGTCAAAATAGTAAAAGAGAGTTACGGTGTCCAGATAGACTGGAACAAGATGGAGATGGACGACAAGGTTGTTTTTGACCTAATCCAAAGCGGTGCTACTCTGGGGCTATTCCAGATAGAGTCGAGCGGGATGCAAAATCTGGTTACGAGGCTAAAACCAACGACTTTTGAGGATATTATTGCGATTTTGGCGCTATATCGTCCGGGGCCTATGGAGTCTGGGATGCTTGATGACTTTATCGAAAGAAAGCATGGCCGAAAAAAAATCGAGTATATGTTTGCCGAGCTAGAGGAGATATTGGAGCCTACATACGGCGTTATCGTCTATCAAGAGCAGGTAATGCAGATAGTCCAAAAGATAGGGGGCTTCTCTTTGGGGCAAGCCGACCTTGTCCGTCGTGGTATGGGTAAAAAAGATATCAAATATATCGAGGAGCAAAAGGCGCATTTTGCCTCCGGAGCCGCCGCACAAGGGCTTGACGGCAAAAAAGCGGAAGAGCTTTTCGATCTCATCCTAAAATTTGCCGGATACGGATTTAACAAATCCCACTCCGCCGCATACGCCATGATCACCTATCGGACAGGGTATCTAAAAGCCCATTATCCGACCGCTTTTATGGCCGCACTGCTCACAAGTGAGATGGACAACACCGACAAGGTCGTAAAATACATCGATGAGATTAAGCGGATGAATATTGCACTCCTCCCGCCTAGCGTAGTCCAAAGCTCCGTAGACTTTAGGCCGGCAAAGACGGAAGAGGGTGAAGAGGCGATACTATTTGGACTAGGGGCGGTCAAGGGGGTCGGAGCCGCCGCACTTCAGAGCATACTGGAGGAGAGGCAAAAAGAGCGGTTCGTAGATTTGGAAGACTTTTTGAGCCGGATAGACAGTCAAAAAGCAAACAAAAAAGTTCTGGAGAGCCTAATAAAATCAGGTTCTATGGACAATTTCGGCTACACCAGAAAGACCCTTTTGTTCAATGTAGAAGCTCTTGTGGAGGCGGCACACGAGTCGTCGAGGGCAAAAAAAGAGGCGGTCGGTTCGCTTTTTGGGGATGACGAGGAGATGGTAAAGGCGAATATCTCCATCTCAGATATCCCAGAATACGCCCTAAAAGAGATTTTGGAATTTGAAAAAGAGACGCTCGGCTTTTATGTCTCAGGCCACCCGCTAGATAGCTACAGGGATGAACTGGCAAAGATAAACTATACGTTATCGAGTGAACTGGAGGATTTGGCAGACGGGTCGGATACGATGATTATCGGGCGGGTAGAGGAGATAAAAACAAAAATCTCCAAAAAAAATAACCGCAAATTTGCGATACTCACGATTATGGATTTGCACGGCTCTTTGGAGCTTATGGTGTTTGACGATCACCTAAAGACTTTGGAGACGATGGAACCGGAAGAGCCTGTAGCGATAACTATCAGTATCTCAAAAACAGAGCAATTCACCAGAATAAACGCAAAAAAAATCCTCCCGCTCTCCGAGGCAAAAGGGCAAAAAATATCCCTCAAAAAAGAGGTCAAAAAAGAGGTCACAGAGAGCGCCGTCCCAAATCTCATCGAGAATTTGATAGTTTCGATAGGTATAGAGAGGGAGAGCGAAATCATAGATAAGCTCTATCAGCTAGCCCTTGAGTGTCCGGGTTCAAAAAGGTTGGTTTTGAAAATTGAAGGGGAGAAGGAGAGCGTAAAAATGGAGACAAATGTGATGGTGTCGGATACCTTGCTCCAAAAACTACGTCAAATAGGCCAAAATACGCAGAGGGTGGCGTAGTTTGAGACTTTTTTTGTGTGCTTTGTCACTTGCGGTGTCGATATTTGCCGATACCGGATTTTTGATAAACGACGACAACGGAAACCCGATACAGCCTCAAATACAGTCCGAACCACCGCTAAGGCAACTAACAGAGGAGAAACCACCTTTATATCCGCAACAACAAGGGATACTTCCCACTATGAGCGAGGCGGAGATGATAAAGATGATAAAAGAGGAGGCAGAGGGGCAAAGTATCGACAAGCTACTGGCTCTCTCTATCGTAAAAGTCGAGAGCAACTTTAATCCGTATGCCGTTAGCGTCTCAAATGCTTTGGGGTTGATGCAACTAAAGATGGATACGGCCGTAAAAGACGTGTATGTACTTAGCTACCTAAAAGAGACACTCCCCCCTTCCGAGATATTGTTTGACCCTAGGGTAAACGTCAGACTTGGGGTTGCTTATCTGTACCTGATTCAAAACAGGTTTTTTAGGGAGATTACCGACAAAAAAAGTCTGGAGTACTGTACGATAGCCGCTTATAATGCCGGAGCGGGAACGGTTCTGAGGACTTTTCACAAAGATAAAGGGGAGGCTGTAAAAATCATAAACGCCATAGGTAGCGACGAGGTACTAAAGAGGCTAACCGGCGAAATGGATAGTATGCAGGGACGTAGATACGTCCAAAAGGTGCTTGACGCAAAAAAGTATTTTCGGGCCACAGAGAAGCCCGCATTAGTTTTCGGAGAAAATCTTGAGCAGACACAACAACCACAACCACCACAAGATAATTGACTCGGTATGCACATATTGCGGCGTAGGGTGTGATATCGCCGCCGTAGTAGAAAACGGAGAAATCAAAAAGGTATACGCAAAAGAGGACGGCAAGGTCAGCCGAGGAAAGCTCTGTATCAAAGGCAAAGAGGGGTGGAGATACCTGTATAGCCCCCTTAGAATCAAAGAGGCGAGGGTAAAAAAGAGCTTTTTTGAGGCAAACAAAGGGCTTTTTGTTACTAAAAAACCTACAATCTCTACCGCAGATAGCGGATACTATGTGCTCGGATACGATGAGGTGTACGATGCGGTGGCGGCAAAACTGCAAGAGATAAAACAAAAATACGGTCCAGAGTCAATAGCGGGGATAGGTGGAGCCAGAACCTCGTGTGAGGGTAGCTACTCGTTTCAAAGGTTTATCAGACAGACGCTAGGCTCTCCAAATATAGACAACTGCGCTAGAGTATGCCATTCACCGTCTCTTGCGGGTCTTCGCCGGACTGTAGGGGAGGGGGCGGCTACAAACCCTTTTGACGACATACTAGGGGCCGAGTTTTTGCTAGTTATCGGCTCAAATACTACAGAGGCGCACCCGATAGTGGCAAACAGGGTTTTGGATGCGCTCTCAAAAGGGGCGACATTGGCCGTTATGGATGTGAGAGAGATTCAGCTGAGTAAAAAAGCGAATTTTCAGCTCACGATCCCGTACGAGGCGAATCTATTGGTTTTAAATATGATGGCCTATGTGATACTAAAAGAGAAGCTATACGACAAAGAGTTTGTAAAAAAAAGGGTAGCGGGTTTTGAGGGGTACAAAGAGGCGATACTATCCGACGAATATGCAAACCCTGAGCTATTTGCAAAGATACACGGATACGAAAATCTGACGATAAAAATCAAAGAGGTAGCCAGAACATACGCAAAAAGCCGCTCAATGATACTATGGGGTCTAGGCGTTACCGAGCATCTGGACGGTTCTGCCGCCGTTAGCGCTATTGCAAATCTAGCTCTTCTAACCGGAAATATCGGCAAAGAGAGTGTCGGACTAATGCCTCTAAGGGGTCAAAACAACGTACAGGGGACATGTGATATGGGGTGTCTGCCGTATTTTGCCCCTGACTATCAAGTGCCGCCAAGAGAGGGGCTAAAGACCCAAGAGGTGATAGAGTCGGCGATAGATGGGGGCGTAAAAGCGATTTACAACATAGGGGAGGATCTCTCGCATATTCACGCCAACCTGTCAAAGGTAAACGGAGGGTTATCGGCTCTTGAACTCCTCATTACCCACGAGGTGATCGAGGCCGATATGACGGCAAAAGCCGATGTGGTATTCGGGGTCAAATCGGCGTATGAGAAAAAAGGGGTCTACACAAATGCCGAGAGGAGGCTACACCTATCGGCTCCACTTGTAGAGTCGGATTTACCGGATGACTGGGAGATACTAAACGAGATAACAAAAAGGGTTGACCCGTCTTTGGTTTTTAGCTCCCAAGATGAGCTATGGGCAGAGGCCAGAAGTGTCGTAAAAAGATACGAAGGGGCGACGTACGAGAGATTATCGGCAAATAATGACGGTCTTCAATGGCCGGTATCTATGGATTCGGATACTCCTAGGCTACACGAAAAAAAATTCAGAACAGCAGACGGTATCGCAAAGCTCTACTATCAAAAATACGAGATGAGAGGGCACGTATCGGAGTTAATTGCCGAGAGCAGTGAGGGATATTGGCTCACAACGGGGCGAATCATAGCCCATTACAACAATGCCTCCCAAACCAGAGTCGTAGAAAAGCTAAAATCCGCATACGACGAAGATGTGATACTGGTGAGCCATGACGATGCGAAACGGTTTGATATGACAAAGAGGGTAAAACTCGTCTCCGAATACGGAGAGAGCGCCCCAATGCGGCTAAAAGAGTCCAAAACAATCAAAAAAGGGACACTATACACTACGTTTCACTACAGAGAATCGGGTGTCAACTATCTGTTTGGGGATGAGGGGGATGAGATTACCAAAACTTCGAGGTTTAAAGCGGTAAAAGTTCGGGCGGTTCAATAGCCTGACGGCCTCACTAAATAAACTTTAAAGTTTCAAACGGTAAAATTCCCATCCCTAAAACGGGAACTTCTTTTTATGCGGTCATGGTGGAATTGGTAGACACGCCATCTTGAGGGGGTGGTGCCTTCTGGTGTGAGAGTTCGAATCTCTCTGACCGCACCATTTATTCATTTCACAAAATCCCATAACATCCCACAAACCCCTATAAAATAGGCTCTCAATCAAAATCATAAGATTTTTTACGGTTCACAAAAATCCATATAAGCCCTTTGTTTTTGATATATTTTTTGATATATTCTTGGTACTTACCAAAAAACACATATCAAGGTATATCAAAAAATGCCGAAAGTAGTAAAACCTTTATCGCACCACCCTTTAAAATCAGTACTTTAAAGCATTTTTGAAAACACCCATTAAACCCACAACCACAACTATAATACAGCCCTGAGTCATTATTCGTCTGCTTTATAGCCCCGGAGCTTTCCACATTGGGGCTACGGCTTTTTCGTTTACGAGTTGGAGCATTTTTGAGTAGGCGTTTTGCCAGTTTGTTTTTGCCTCGTCGTATATCGGTTTGTTTGCCGGATTCGGGATAAACTCTTTGTCCCATTTGACTAGATTTTTTGCTCCGTCAGATATGCTAGAGTATATACCTACACCGGTACCGGCCGCAAATGCCGCTCCGAGGCTTGTGGCTTCTTTGACTACCGGAGTTTTGACAGTTATTCCTGTGGCATCCGCCAAAATCTGAGGCCATAAAAACCCTTTTGCCGCCCCTCCGGCAAATACGATCTTTTCAGGCTTTGCACCGCTAAACCTCATAATCTCCTCCAGATTTACCGTGCTCACTATCGCCGCATTCTCCTCTAGTGCCCTAAACAAAGCGGCAACGCCCATTTTGTCGGCATCAAAAGGGAGATTCAAAAATGACGGGGCGGCGTGAATCCATTTTTTGTATTTCATCGAGTCGGAGAAAATCGGTATTATCCCGTAGCTCCCAACCGGAATATCTGCCGCCAGACGCTCCAGATAGGCATAAGGATCCACCCCTTTGGCACTCGCTTCGTCTCTCTCTTTTTTTGCCAGAGAATCTCTAAACCACCTCATAATCATTCCGGCAAAAAACGTAATCCCCTCGGCCTGCGACAACCCTGTTACGACATGTGGATTTATCCGTAGATTCATTGACGGATCAACGGTTCCGGCCTCTATATTTACCACCTGTTGCCAAAACGTCCCGCCAAGTACGGCGCACTCGGAGCACTCCACGACACCTAGTCCGGCAGAACCCATCTGTACATCGCCGCCGCCCATCACGACAGGAGTCCCCTCCGTCAGTCCGGATTCTTCGGCTGCTTTTTTGGTTACGGTTCCTATGATTGAGGACGGTTCGTAAATTTTTGGGAAAATATCGCTTTTGATCCCCACTTTTTGCGCCATCCAATCTGCCCAGTTTCTGGTCTTTAGGTCAAACACCCCAGTCGTTCCGCCGTTTGAAGGGTCGCACCCAAACTCTCCGGATAGCCTATACAAAACCCATGAGTCGATCATTGTTAGAGTTTTTGTTTTTTCATAGACTGACGGTTTGTTGTTTTTGAGCCACAATAATCTAGGCAGTGCTCCAAGGGCAAACGTCTGACCGCTATGCGAATAAAACTCCTCTTCGGCTCCTTCAAATGTACTATTTAGATACGCCACTTCGCCGCCGGCTCTCGAATCGACGTTTGCAACCGCCCAAATCTCGTTTCCGTCTTTGTCGTAAAGGACTATCCCCTCTCTCATGCTGGTAGAGGTAACGGCAGATATGTCGGAGGCTTTGATGTTTGCATTTAAAAGCGCCTCTTTGATGCATTCGCAAATTAGCTTCCACCCTTTATCGGTATCAAAATTCATAGCCCCCGGTATGCCGTCCTCTCCGTGGTGGCTCCACTCTTTTTGCCCGACTCCAAGTTGATTACCGGATTCGTCGAAAATAACCGCTCTGCCGCTTCCGGTACCGGCATCTATCGCCATCAAATACCCCATTAAAACCCCTTTGTCTCTAACTTTGGCATGTATTATACTTTTGCCAAATTGAGGTTAAGTTATAATCGGCAAAAACGTCGTCTGGAGGGGTTGTGAGAGTTTTTTTGATTTGTTGCTGTCTGGTTTTTGCGCTGTTTGGATTTGAGAAGAAAGCGCTTTACGAGGTTGAGTACGGAGTTTTTAGAGAGCTTGGTTTTGCCGATGCAAAGCTAACGGTATCCGGTCAAAACTACCATATGAAAATTCATGCAAAAACAGAGGGGCTTGCCAGATTTTTGAGCCAAAAAAGAGAAGAGGTGTATGAGAGCTTTGGTGTTACGACTAAAAACGGGTATCTTCCGTACAGATTTGTCCAATACAAAAGATGGAGCGACAAAGAAGAGCGGACGACGTATCTGTTTGATCACACAAAAAAAGATGTCAAAAAAATAAAAGAGAAATACGAAGACGGCAGACTTGTAGACAAGGGGGAGGAGCCAAATAAATACTATGCCGACAATGATATTTTGACATTGTATTTTAATATCTCCGATGATTTTAAGGGGATGCCGGCCGGAGCTAAAAAAGTATATTATGCCGTCGGTGCGAATCCTAAAGACGGACGGGTGGATCTCATAATCCCTCACGGAGCCAAACTATCGGAGATAAAAGAGGGGCTGGAGGAGCCGAAAGCGGCTAGCTATGTCGTGGTTTTTATCAATCAAAAGATTTTCTCTTCCGAGCGGGGTGAGCTTTGGCTTGCGTTTGATGCAAAAAACGATTGTGTCAAGGCAACACTAAAAGATGTACTGTTTTTTGGGGACGTAAGAGGGATATTGAAAAACTGATATTACGCATAGATGCGAGCTAAGCCCGTATCTATGGCAGGGACATAAATGTCCCTTGTATCCCCCTAAAACTACCTGCGTATCCGGGAGAATACGCTTAAGCGTGCGTAAGGGTAAAAAACTAAAAACTATTTTTGGTAGAGAACATCACAAGAGTGTGACTCTATTTTTACCGTCTTTTTTGGACTCATATAGTGCCTCATCTGCCCTTTTTACGACTGACTCTTCGTTGTCTGTTTTTTGAAAATAGGTAGCCCCGATACTACACGTAACCCTTCCGACCCCTGCAAAATCGGTCGCCTCTACTATCTCCCTGATACTTTCGGCAAATACGGATGCGCCTTTAAGATCGGTATGGGGTGCGATGACGATAAACTCCTCCCCGCCCCATCTGCCGGCATAATCTGTTTTTCTGATGCATTTTCGTATTAGTCTCGAAATCTCTCTGAGAACCGTGTCGCCGGTCGGATGACCGTATGTGTCGTTTATTTTTTTGAAATCGTCTATATCTAGCATCAAAACAGATAACTCTATCCCGTAGCGTCTGGATCTATCTATCTCTATTTTGAGTATATCTTCGGTTTTTTGTCTGTTATATAGCTTTGTCATCCCATCATAGGTAGCCTGCAACTCAAATAGCTCTTTTGCTTTTACAAGTTCTATCTCTTGCAGTTTTTTATCGGTAATGTCGCTAAACACCGCCACATAGTATACCGATTCGGCGGTTACTGCCGTTATAGTGATCCATTCGGCATATACCTCGCCGTCTTTTCTTTTATTCCATATCTCCCCTTGCCAACACCCGTCTTTATTGATTCGCTCCCACATCGCTTCGTAGAATTTTTCATCATGTTTGCCGGATTTTAGGATTTTAGGGTTCTCACCGATAAGCTCTTCCGGTGTGTATCCGGTTACCGTTCTGATGAAGTTGTTTGCAAATACGATATCGCCGTATTTGTCGGCTACTATTACCCCTTCGTGGATATTTTTTACTATCGTATCCGAGAGTTTTAGTTTTTTGATATTTTTCTTTTTTTCGGTGATGTCGGAAAACAGGATGATAGACCCTTTGGTTGCACCGTTTACGATTAGTGGAGTCGCTTTATATGCGACATCGATTTTTGATTTGTCTTTTTTTATATAGGTATCGTCTTCACAGGAGTATTCCAGATTCTCTTTGAGTTTTTTCATCGTCGGACAATCTTCGTTTGAGACGAATCTTCCGTCTTTTGTCTCGTAGTGGATGAGAGAATGGGCGTTTTCTCCGACCAGCTCGTTTTGCGAATAACCTAGTATGATGCATGCTTTTGTGTTTGCAAATGTGATAACCCCGTTTTTATCGAGAGTGATAACTCCATCACCCATATTGTCGGTAATACTTTTAAATGTCAAAGAGAGTTCTAAGCTCTCCTCAACCTCTTTTATAAAATACCTTTTTGCAAGCCATCCGACAATAAAAACAAAAGCGATAGTAAGAAGTAGCATAATTGCGGTTAGGGTGACCGTAACTCCGTTTAGGTTCTCAAAGGTCGGGTGTTTGATTAGGTAGAATCCGGTGGAGTAGAAAAACAAGATAACAAAAACACTAACACCGACGGCAAACAATACGATAGCCGGAATAAAATTATTCTGGTATAAACCTCTCATACCACACCCCTTTGCGGCAAATTACGGAGCATTTTTTGGAGTTTGAACCCCTTTTTGGTATTATTCTACGATAATTTGGAGGAAATATGGCGACAATAATTAAAAAAATATCAAAATTCTTTGAAATATTCTCAAAAAACACTACAAAATGCGACGGTTGCGCATACTATAAGGCTTCCGGCTCCTGTAATCTGTTCGCTATAACGGAAGATTGGGTAGAGGTGAAAGCAAAAGATGGATGCGAGCACTATCTAAATAAAAACGAACTTTTAAGAAAATAAGTTGCCGTTTGTACTATTTGATACGGAGACGACCGGAGGCGGAGAAAACGACAGAATATGCCAGATAGCTTTGGGTGTGCTAAAAAAAGACGGGTGTGATTACTACTCCGATTTTTGCAAACCCCCTTTGCCGATTAGCTACGGTGCCATGGCTGTTCACGGGATTACCGAAGAGGATGTGGCGGATAAACCCTCTTTTTGGGATACGGATACGGCAAAACTACTAAATTCCCTCAATACCGAAAAATCTGTAGTCATAGCCCACAATGCAAAATTCGACATCGACATGGCAAAAAAAGAGGGGATAGAGTGGAATGGGTATGTGATAGATACCTTCAGATGCGCCAAACACCTCTTAAAATCAGATAGTTATGCGATGCAGTATCTGCGGTACTCTCTGGGGCTTTATAAGAGCGAAAAAGATGAGGAATACCATGCCCTCGTGGCGCAGTTTGGGGATATGATGAATGCTCACAATGCGTTGTTTGATATATACGTTCTCAAAAAACTTTTTTTTCATTTGATTGATGTTGCGGGTGACTATAAAAAACTAATCGAGCTCACATCTAAGCCTGTTTTGTTGGAGACTCTAATGTTTGGAAAACATAGGGGCGAGAGTTTTGAGAGTGTGGCAAAAAAAGACCCGTCATATCTTGTCTGGCTACGAGATAATAAAAAAGGTGAAGATACCGATTTGACATACACTATCGATTATTATCTCCAAGGGTCATGCTGATTATATTATCTTAAAACTCGGCCTTCACGCACCCAAAAAACACCTTTGTAAGCTCTGTTTTTGTACACTTAGTTCAAAATTTTATACAAAAAAGGAATGTTATTTATGGCAATGACCGTATACTATGACAAAGACTGCGATATCAATATAATCAAGGGCAAAAAAGTAGCTATGATAGGCTTTGGAAGCCAAGGCCATGCCCACGCCGAAAACCTAAGAGATAGCGGCGTTGACGTATGTATCGGTCTAAAAAAAGGCGGAGCTAGCTGGGCAAAAGCGGAGGCAAAAGGGTTTGAGGTTTTGACGGTGGCCGATGCTACTGCAAAAGCAGACGTTGTTATGATCCTTTTACCGGATGAGTCTCAAGCATCAGTATATGAAAAAGAGATAGCTCCGAATCTAAAAGACGGTGCTACTATAGCGTTCGGCCACGGTTTTAATATTCTCTACGGAAGAGTAAAACCTGCGGCAAATATCAACGTAATGATGGTAGCTCCAAAAGCTCCGGGTCATACCGTAAGAAGCGAATTTGTAAGAGGCGGCGGTATCCCTGACCTTATCGCCGTACACCAAGACCCAAGCGGCTCTACAAAAGCTCTTGCGCTGAGCTATGCGTCGGCAATCGGTGGCGGTAGAACCGGTATCATCGAAACAACATTCAAAGACGAGACTGAGACTGACCTATTCGGTGAGCAAGCGGTACTTTGCGGCGGCGTAAGCGCACTTGTAAAAGCAGGATTCGAGACACTGACAGAGGCCGGCTATCCACCTGAGATGGCATATTTCGAGTGCCTACATGAGCTAAAACTGATAGTAGATTTGATGTTCCAGGGCGGCGTAGCCGATATGAGATACTCAATCTCCAATACGGCTGAGTATGGCGATATGGTTAGCGGCCCTAGGGTAATCAATGAGACTTCAAAAGCGGCAATGAAAGAGATTTTGACTGAAATCCAAAACGGCAAATTCGCAAAAGACTTTATCCTTGAAGGTATGACGGGATACCCTAGAATGACGGCTGAGAGAGCATATCTATACAACCATCCGCTTGAAGTAACAGGTAGACAACTAAGAGCTATGATGCCGTGGATCAACGCAAATAAAATAGTAGATCAGGCTAAAAACTAAAATTCTCCCGCTTTAGCGGGTAGCTTCAGGGGGTCGTAGGGACGCTTGCGACTATACCTCTACAAAGAGTTTTTTTACTCATTTGTAGGCGATAAAAATAAGATGGAAGGCTTTTTATGGGTTTTATCCTTACGGTTACCAGCGGAAAAGGCGGTGTCGGCAAATCAACGACCGCCGCTAACGTCGCTACAGCTTTGGCCAAAAACGGCAAAAGGGTAGTCGCTATCGATTTTGATATCGGGCTTAGAAATCTGGATATGATACTGGGTCTTGAAAATAGAATAGTGTATGACGTGGTAAACGTTATGGAGGGAGATTGCAATCTCTCTCAGGCACTTATTGCGGACAAAAAAACGCAAGGGTTATACTTTTTACCTGCCAGTCAAACAAAAGACAAACACGTTCTTGATAAAGAGAAAGTCAGAAAGCTTTTGGAGGATATGAAGCCTCAGTTTGACTACATCATTATAGACTCTCCGGCCGGTATTGAGGGTGGTTTTGAACATGCTATATTTTTGGCAGACAAGGCTTTGATTATCTCTACTCCGGATGTTTCTGCGGTCAGGGATGCCGATAGGGTAATCGGTATTATGGATGCAAAAAGCGAAAAAGCGATAAACGGTGAAGAGATAGAGAAATTCCTCATCGTAAACCGTGTAAAGCCGGGTCTTGTAGAGAGGGGAGATATGCTCTCTATCGAAGATGTCCTCCAGATATTGGCTATCAAACTAATCGGCGTTGTCCCAGATGATGAAAAGGTTATATCCAGTACAAACACCGGAGAACCTGTAGTCCACGATGAAAACTCAAAATCCGGTGAAGCGTTTAGACGTATCGCCAGACGACTACTCGGAGAAGAGGTTGAGTATTTGGATTTGAGTGAAAAAAGCGGCTTTTTCTCTAAAATAAAGGGGCTATTCAAGTGAGCCTTATCGATCTTATTTTCGGCAAAAAAGAGCAGAGCGCAAAAGTAGCAAAAGACAGGCTAACCGTAATGCTGGCAACCGAGAGAGGTAGCAATGCTTTGCCCCATATGGAAGATATTAAACGGGAGATTTTGGAGGTAATAAAAAAATACACCAAAGTCAAAGAGATCAGTATCAAAACCGATAACAACCAAAATATCGATCTTCTCGAAGTTGAAATAATACTGGATAAATAAAAATGCCCCACCCGAATATACTGGATAGTGATACGCTCTCCGGTCTATTCGGAAAAATCCCAAAAAAAGAACTCCCCTCCCAAATTTACTATCACGGTGATATTTCGCTTTTGCAAAAACGGAAAATTGCAATAGTCGGCTCGCGAAAGGCTACAAAATACTCCAAATATTATACTTTTTTGCTTGCGTCCAAACTCTCAAAAGCCGGTTTTGCGGTAGTTAGCGGCGGGGCCGAGGGGATAGATTCGGAAGCCCACAAAGGGGCAGGGCAAAATACTATAGCCGTTATGCCGTGCGGCCTTGATATATTGTATCCGCCGTCAAATTCAAGCCTCCTAAAAAATATCTACTCAAACTCTTTGGCTATTAGCGAATACGCCGACGGCGAGAGGGCTAGAGCTTATACGTTTGTACATAGAAATAGGCTAGTTGTAGGGATGAGTGAGGCGGTCGTAATAACGGAAGCCGATACGAAAAGCGGCTCTATCCGCTCAGCCGAGTATGCCCTAAAATACGGTATCCCTATTTATGTTTTATCGCATAGAATCGATGAAAGCGCCGGAACAAATGCGCTAATAAGGGAGAAGAAGGCAAAGCCGATATTTTCGATCGATGATTTTTTGGATTCGTTCGGCGTTTTATCCGGTTTTGCGGATACGCATCGCCTAGAGAGAGACTCTTTGCAATCGTTTTTGGCAACCCGTCCCAGCTTTTCCGATTTTGTGGCCGTATACGGCGATAAAGCTTATGAGATGGAGCTTGACGGAGAGGTTGAAGTTGAAAATGGGATAGTAAAATTAATCCAAAGTTGATAGTACAAGACTAAAGTTTTTTGATATAATAACGGCAAAAAAATAATATCAAAGGACTTTTGATAATGGCGAAGAAGAGTTTATATGAAACGTTGGAGATCACTCAAGGTGCCTCTGCCGATGAGATAAAAAAAGCATATAGAAAATTAGCTAGAAAATACCATCCCGATATCAATAAAACTCCGGAGGCGGAAGAGAAATTCAAAGAGATTAACGGGGCATACGAGATATTATCCGATGAAGAGAAGCGTAAAAAGTACGATATGTACGGGGATGATATGTTCGGAGGGCAGAGCTTTCATGATTTTAGAAGTTCTCAGGGTGCAGGAGTTGATTTTGAGGATATCCTTCGGAATATCTTTGGAGGCGGCGGCGGATTTGGCGGCTTTGGAGGACAAAGAGGGGGTGGATTCGGAGGTTTTGGTGGCTTCGGCGGCGTAGATTTGGATATCAATGCCACCGTGACGATTCCGTTTGAGGTTGCAGTACTTGGTGGAAGCCAACATATATCGTTGAACAATGATGGGTTTGATATCAAAATTCCGGCAGGAATCAACGACGGCGAGACACTTAGAATCAAAGGTAAGGGTAAAATCCATCAAGGGCAAAAAGGGGATTTGCTCCTAAAGGTCACGATAGCCAAAAATCCGGAATACGAGAGGGAGGGGGATGACCTGACAAAAGGGTTTGATCTTTCTCTTAAAACTGCGATATTTGGTGGAAAAGTCTCTATAAATACGCTAGATGGAGAGATAAACCTAAAAGTTCCGGCAGGGACTAAATGCGGACAGAGATTTAGGGTAAAAGAGCGTGGTGTAATCAACAGAAAAACAAAAGCAAAAGGGGATTTGTATCTACGGGCAAACGTATTAATACCATCCGCCGATTCACTTGATACCTCTTTGGCAAAAATAATGGAAGAGAAACTACCGTAAAGGGGGAGATGATGGAAGATTTTGAAGATCCGATATATCAGATTAGCATGGTAGCCGAACTACTGGGAATTCACCCGCAAACTCTCAGACACTACGAGAGGGAGGGGCTCATAGTTCCATCCAGAACCAGCGGAAAAATTAGAGTCTACTCCAAAAAAGATGTAGAGGATCTACGTCTTGTGATGCGTCTGACGAGGGAGCTTGGGGTTAATCTGGCAGGGGTGGATCTTGTTTTACAGCTAAAACATCAGGTAAGGGCACTTCAGCAGGAGGTCGATTCGCTGAGATGTGAATTGAACACAAAAAAAGCAGAGAGTCTGGTCCCTAAAAACAGACAGATAGTAGTCAAAAAAAGCTCCTACAGGGTCGTCCTTTTTGAGGAAAAAGGGTAGGGGAATGGGTGATTCGCACTATCTTCCGGTTATGTTAGATATGAGAGGCAAAAAAATACTTCTGGTCGGAGGTGGAGCCATAGCGTCTGAAAAAATAGGGAGGCTTCTTGACTGCACCAAGGATATTACGGTGGTTGCGCCAGATTGTTCCGAGAAGATGGAGGAGTACATTGAAAACAATAATCTAACTATTTATCGCAGGGAGTTTGCAGATTCCGATTTGGAAGGGGTTGATATAGTTATTGCAGCGGTAGATTCGCAGGAACTCCAAAGCCGGATTTTCGGTGAGGCTAGAAAAAGAGGGGTTCTTTGTAATGCCGTTGATTTGCCGTCATATTGCGATTTTATATTTCCATCCATAATCAGACGTGACGATTTTATAATGGCCTTCTCTACCTCAGGCTCCTCTCCGGCATTAGCTAAGCATCTAAAGAGATTTTTTGAACGGCTTATTCCTGACGGTATATCCGATTTTCTGGTTATGATGAGAGAAAAAAGAGATTCGCTCCCCAAGGGTAGGGAGCGGATGAAGATGCTAGACGGACTAGCTTCGGAATATATGGAGAGCTTTGGAGAATATGTTAGAAAAGCCCTTAAAAAGGGTTAGTTTTCAGGATTTTCTAACAGTTTTTTATTTGCGCTGATTGAGTTTATAAATGCAACCGTAATCGGCAAAATTGCTATCGTCGTAATGATAAAGGACGGTAGATGTACAAAAATTTGAATAATCATACTTACGGCTAGCATCCCGATAGACCACATAGCACCGTGTTCCAAATATCTATACTCTTGCACCGTTTTTCTATCCACGAGTAGCAGAGTCAAAGACCTGACTGCAAAAGCACCGATACCAAGCCCTATCATCATAATAATAATATTTTGGGTTACCGCAAAAGCTCCAAGCACTCCATCGAAAGAGAAGGAGGCATCGATAAGCTCAAGATACATAAAAGATGCAAAACCGCCTTTAAGGGCATTTGCCTGAGCCTGTTTACTTACCCCTTCAAGTTCGTTTTCACTCTCATCTTTGCCCTCTAGCATCCCTCTGATTAGCTCAATGATGACATATAGCGTAACACCATACACCATACCCAAAACTATCTCGGATTTATCTATGGTTAGCACTCTGTCTCCGGCTAGTACCTCGTTTGGCGCAAAATATCCTATGACGGACATAGTGATCATAACCGTAGCTATTTTTATTTCACCGAGAGATGCCCATTTTGAGGCTCTTTTTTCGATAAAAGCGATCCAGTGAACCTCTCTCTCTTTGTCAAATAAAAACGTGAAAAATACCATCAGCAAAAACGTTCCGCCAAAGCTCATAAGTATATGATGTGAGTTTTGGATCACCTCTTCGTATTTAACAGGATTGTTTAGCGATAGGCTAAATGCCTCAATAAAACCTAAATCTGTAGTAGCATAGACTATCAGGATAGGAAACAGAAGCCTCATCCCGAAAACCGCTATTAGCATACCCCATGTGATAAACATTTTTCGCCAAAAAAGGGTCATATTGGCTAGTATGAGGGCGTTTATAACGGCATTATCGAATGATAGCGATAGCTCCAAGACGGAGAGGATGTTGGTCTGATAGACCCCCATCCAACCTGAGTAAAAGTAGATAGCTATAGAGCCTACTATTGCAGCGATGAATACCGAATAGAAATAGCTTATGGCGCTTTTTTGCTCCATTATTTGCCCAGTTCCGCTTCGATTTCTGCTAGGTTTTTCCAAGTATTAATCATGGAATCCGGATTTAGTGATATAGACGTAATCCCCTCTTTTACTAAAAATGCAGCCACTTCAGGATAATCGGACGGAGCTTGTCCGCATATACCTACATATTTTCCTACATCCTTGCATGCTTTGACGGCCATTTTCAGCATTCTTTTTACCGCTTCATTTCTCTCATCAAATATATGTGCAACAAGCTCGCCGTCTCTGTCTACACCAAGGGTAAGCTGTGTAAGGTCGTTTGAGCCGATAGAGAAGCCGTCAAAATCTTTTAGGTACTCATCGGCCAAAATTACGTTTGACGGAAGTTCGCACATTACGTATACTTCAAGGCCGTTTTCGCCCTGCACAAGCCCTTGTTCTTTCATGATTGAGAGAACTTTTCTACCCTCTTCAGGAGTTCTAACAAACGGAAGCATCAGCTTCATATTTGTTAGCCCCATCTCGTCTCTAACTTTTTTAAGCGCTTCACACTCCCACTCAAAAGCCTCTCTGTATTGCTCAGAGTAGTATCTGCTGGCACCCCTATAGCCTATCATCGGGTTTTCCTCATGCGGCTCATAATCGTGTCCGCCCGGCATCTCTTTGTATTCGTTTGATTTAAAGTCGGATGTTCTGACGATTACTGGTTTTGGGTAGAAAGCGGCGGCTATCATACCGACCCCTTCGGTAATTTTTTTGATAAAGAACTCTTTTGGAGTTGCGTATCCGGCCATTGTTTTTTTGATCTCTTCGATGTCGGCTATATCTGTTTTACCGTTTTCCATATCTCTAAGGGCAAGCGGGTGAGCGTGAATGTGTTGAATAATCATCTCCATCCTTGCAAGACCTACACCGTCGTTTGGAATGTGGCTAAATCCGAATGCTTTTTGAGGGTCGCCGATATTCATATAGAGTTTTGTTTTTAGTTTAGGTAGATTGCCTAGTTCTAGCGTTTCTACCTCGTACGGTAGCGCACCGTCGTACACAAAGCCCGTTTCACCTTCGGCGCAGCTTACCGTAATAGTTTGTCCGTCTTCTACCGCTTCGGTAGCACCTATAGCCCCGACAAGAGCAGGAACGCCGATCTCTCTGGCGACGATTGCGGCATGGCAGGTTCTTCCCCCTCTATTTGTGACGATTGCAGCCGCTTTTTTCATTACCGGTTCCCAGTCCGGATTTGTATTATCGGTAACTAGAATTTCACCTTCTTGAAATTCATTCATTCTGTTTAGGTCTTCTAGGATTCTGACTTTACCGACACCGATTTTTGCACCTACCGGAGTCCCTTTGCAGATAAGTTTTTTATCTTCGTTTTTAGCCTTTAGGATAAATGTCTCAAGTACGTTAGCACCGTGTTTTGCTTTTTGGCTTTGAACCGTCTCAGGTCTCGCTTGAACGATAAATATATCACCGCTGATACCGTCTTTTGCCCACTCCATATCCATCGGTCTGTACTCGCCGGCCTCTTCGCAGTAGTGCTCTTCTATGATTACCGCATATCTGGCAAGCTCCAATACCTCTTCGTCCGTTAGAGAGAATGTATTAAATTCTTCCGGTGTTGTAGGGATATTGTGTGTGAGGTGTTTGTGGCTGCTTCCCGGAGCCGTGTAGACCATTTTTACGTCTTTGTGACCCAGTTTTCTTTTTAGGATAGGTTTTTTACCCTCTTTGAGAGTCGGTTTGAATACATAAAATTCATCCGGAGATACCGTTCCGCCGACTACGTTTTCGCCGAGACCCCAAGCGGATGTGATAAATGCCGCTTCTCTAAAACCTGTTTCGGTGTCTATCGAGAACATAACGCCGCTTGAGCCTTTGTCGCTTCTGACCATTTTTTGTACACCGACAGAAAGGGCGACCTGAAAGTGGTCAAAACCTCTTGAGGCTCTATAGCTAATCGCTCTATCGGTAAAAAGAGATGCAAAGCATGATTTTACGTGGTGAATTAGGCTTGCTTCACCTTGAACGTTTAGATAAGTATCTTGCTGTCCGGCAAAAGATGCGTCAGGCAAGTCTTCGGCAGTCGCCGAACTTCTGACGGCTACGTCGGCCTCCTCCATACCGTACTCTTTTGAGAGTTTATGATAAGCGTCCACTATCTCCTGTTTTAGCTCTTTTGGAAGCGGTGTTCCAAAAATCATATCTCTAATTCTTTGAGCCCTTACTCTAAGAACGTCTATATCAGTGATATCGATATCTTCCAACTCTTTTCTTATAGGTTCTCTCAAATTTTCACTGTCAAGCAATGACCAGTATGCGTCGCTTGTTATAGCAAAACCGTTTGGAACCCTAATACCTTTCGGTACGAGTAGTTGATACATTTCGCCGAGACTCGCATTTTTACCGCCTACTAGGCTTACGTCGCTGTTTCTGAGCTCCCCGAAAAATTTAATCCACTTCATACAGACTGTCTCCTAAGACTAAAAATAAATGAAACTTTTGTGCTAAGCATATTAACAACCTTTTGCTTTTAGTTGAGCCTTGTTTGGACAAATTATCCTTTAATATTTAGCGGCCTTTTTGTATCATTCCGGTTAACTCTTACATAACTCCACTAAGGATTCTGTTTTGGAAAATCTGGAAGCTCTACTTAAATCTCATAAATTAACAAACGAAGATTACGAACATATAAAAAAGATACTTGGCAGGGAGCCGAATCTCGTTGAACTAGGTATTTTTAGTGCTATGTGGTCGGAGCACTGTAGCTATAAATCATCAAGGGTATACCTGAAAGGTTTTCCTACGGAGGCTCCGTGGGTTATTCAAGGCCCGGGCGAAAATGCCGGAGTTATAGATATAGGCGACGGTAATGCGGCGGTCTTTAAGATGGAGAGTCATAACCATCCAAGCTTTATTGAGCCGTTTCAAGGTGCAGCGACAGGGGTCGGCGGGATACTCAGAGACGTATTTACGATGGGGGCTAGACCTGTTGCAAATATGAACTCTCTAAGATTTGGAGATATTTCAGACAAAGGCGAACAGGGAAAACTACATAGACATCTACTAAGAGGCGTTGTCGAGGGGATATCAAGTTACGGCAATTGCATGGGTGTTCCGATGCTTGCAGGGGAGACTACGTTTGATGAGTGTTATGCGGGCAACAATCTTGTAAATGCGTTTACTTTAGGTCTTGTCAAATCCGACGAGATTTTTTACGGAAAAGCCAAAGGGATAGGCAACTCTGTCATATATGTAGGTTCAAAAACAGGGAGAGACGGACTCGGCGGTGCGGTTATGAGCTCCGATAGCTTTGGGGCAGACGCAAAAACCAAAAGACCTACTGTGCAAGTGGGTGACCCTTTTACCGAAAAACTACTTCTTGAGGCTTGCCTTGAGGCATTCAAAACGGGTGCAATTATCGGTATTCAGGATATGGGTGCGGCAGGACTTACGAGTTCGTCTTTTGAGATGGCGAGCCGTGCCGGTAGCGGTATGGTAATGTGGCTTGATAAAGTGCCGATGAGAGAAGAGGGGATGAACCCTTATGAGCTTATGCTCTCAGAATCGCAGGAGAGGATGCTAATCTGTGCCGTAAAAGGGAGAGAAAAAGAGCTTGAGGTGATATTCGAGAAGTGGGATCTTGATTTTGCGGTAATCGGCGAAGTAACCGATACCGGAAATATGGTTCTTACTTGGAACGGCGAGATTGCAGGAGAGATTCCGGTAGCTCCGATAACAGATGAGGCTCCATGTTACACGAGACCGATAGCTGAACCTAAATATCTAGCAGATATAGCAAATACAACCGTCGAAGTATGCAAAAAAGTTAGTCCGCAAGAGGCGTTAGAAACCTTGATGGCTCATCAAGAGGTTGCCGATAAGAGCTTTATATATAGTCAATACGACTCAACTGTTCAGACAAATTCTATGACAAAAGTAGGGAAAAACGACGCCGGAGTTATCAGGGTAAAAGGGACAAATAAAGCCCTTGCCGTAAGCGTAGACTGCAACCCTAGACAAGTCTATATCAACCCTAGACTTGGCGCATCTGCGGCGGTCATGGAGGCTGGGCGAAATGTAGCGACTACGGGGGCTAGACCTCTTGCTATCACGGACTGCTTGAACTTTGGTAACCCTGAAAATCCCGAGGTTATGTGGCAGTTTAAAGAGGCTTGCGAGGGGATCAAAGACGCTTGCCGCTCACTTCATACTCCGGTTGTCAGCGGAAATGTCTCTCTTTATAACGAAACAAACAAAGTAAGCGTGTTCCCGACTCCTTCTATCGGTATGGTAGGGCTTCTTGACGATGCCGATAAGCTACTGACAAACGAGTTTAAAAAAGCGGGAAATAGCGTCTTTTTGATAGGCGATACGATGAGCGAATTCGGCGGCTCGCTGTATATGAAAGTATTTGGCGGTACGGTAGCGGGCAAGCACCCAGAGGTTAATCTCTCAAGAGAGCTTACGCTGTGGGATATGGTGATTGAAGCAAACAAAAAAGGGCTTCTTGAGTCGGCAAAAGACCTATCAATCGGCGGTCTAGCCGTTGCGATTGCCAAAATGTGCGCACTTAGCGGACTTGGATTTGAAGGTAAAGGCGGCTTTGCAAACGAGCTTGACAATTTCTCCGAGAGCCTAAGCCGTGTCGTGGTTGAGGTATCAAAAGAGAAAGAAGAGGAGTTTATGAGATTTGCCCCTTCATATGCGCTAAAAGTGATGAAAATCGGCGAAGTGACTGAGAAAGATATGAAGCTTGACTCTATAAATTTATCAAGCGAAAAACTAAAAGAGCTTTATTTTGAGAGCTTCAAAAAAATAGTTGAACAGGATTTGTAATGAGAGCGTTGATTTCTGTATCCGATAAAAGCGGAGTAATAGAGTTTGCAAAAGGGCTAAAAGAGCTTGGTTGCAAAATAGTGAGCACGGGCGGTACGCTAAAAAGCCTGACGGACGAGGGGATAAAAGCAAAAGACATTAGCAAGTTTACCGGCTTTCCCGAGATGTTTGACGGTAGGGTAAAGACGCTAAATCCGATGGTGCACGGGGCGATACTTCACAAGAGAAAAGATAAGGCACATAGAGAGACCGCAAAAACATTCGGTATCAAAAGGATAGACATTGTTTGTGTAAATCTATATCCGTTTAAAGCGACTATAGAGAGAACCGACGATTTTGACGAGATTATTGAGAATATAGACATTGGCGGCCCAGCAATGGTAAGAAGTGCGGCAAAAAACTTCGAAGATGTATTAATTGTCACTGATCCGGCGGACTATCCGGTTGTTTTGGAGGCTATCAAAGAGGGCAAAGACGACTTTGAGTTTAGACGGGATTTGATGATAAAAGCTTACGAGCATACCGCCGCTTACGATAGCATGATAGCAAACTATATGAACAAAAGATTCAAAGGCGGTCTCGGAGACAAACTGTTTGTATCAGGAAAAAAAGCTTTTGATACGAGATACGGCGAGAATCCGCACCAAAAAGGGGCGCTATACGAATTTGACGGCTTCTGGTCTAAAAATTTTAAAGTGATAAAAGGCGAAGCGTCGTTTAACAACCTGACCGATCTAAACGGAGCGGTAAAACTGGCTGCTAGTTTTGGGGATAGACCGGCAGTCTCTATCATTAAGCATGCAAATCCGTGCGGCTTTGCCCTAAAAGATACCCTTTTGGAGAGCTACGTAGAAGCCCTCAAATGCGATCCGGTATCTGCTTACGGCGGCGTTGTAGCAGTTAACGGAACGGTTGACGAAGAGCTTGCCAGAAAAATCAACGAAACATATATAGAGGTTTTAATAGCTCCGAAAATCTCCGATGAGGCTATAGCGGTATTTGAGGCCAAAAAAAGAATCAAACTGTTCGAGCTTCACGGCAATGGCGATTATCTGCCAAAAATCAAAGACGCAAACGACTTTAGGCATGTAATGGGCGGATTTGTGGCTCAGGATGAAGATGAGGTCAAAGACGATGAGATTAAAAACGGAAAACTAGTAACCTCCAGAGAGGCGGATGAGAGAGAGCTAAAGGATATAGAGATAGCCTACAAAGTAGCCGCCCTTACAAAATCAAACTGTGTCGTATACGTAAAAGATAGCGCAATGGTTGCTATAGGTATGGGGATGACTAGCCGTGTTGATGCTGCAAAGGCCGCAATCAGAAAAGCCGAGGACTTAGGACTTGACCTAAGAGGCTCCGTACTTGCTTCAGAGGCGTTTTTTCCGTTTAGAGATTCTATAGATGCGGCGGCAACCGTCGGGGTATCGGCTATCGTAGAGCCTGGCGGTAGCATGAGAGACGAAGAGGTGGTGGAGGCCGCAAACGAATATGGGATGGCTATGTATTTTACCGGAGTTAGACACTTTTTACACTAGGGATGGCGCTTGTTTGATTTAAGAGTCCTCTACGCCGAAGACGAAGAGCAGATAAGAAATATTTTCGAGAGGATACTGGGTAAATTAACCAAAGAGGTATACGTCGCAACAAACGGCGAGGAGGCTCTCGGTCTTTACTATGAAAAAAATCCGGATATCATCATCACCGACGTTAAAATGCCGAGGATGACCGGATTTGAGATGGCGGCAGAGGTCAGAAAAAAAGACAAGCTAATCCCTATAGTGGCAATCACGGCTCACAATGAGACTGAGCATTTTTTGGAGGCTATTAGGCTAGGGGTAACAAACTTTTTAGTTAAACCGATAGAACTTGAGCAGTTAAAAGAGGCTCTCGTAATGGTTGGCGAGATTGTCAATCTCCAAAGGGATAACAGGCAAAAAACTGCCCTTTTGGAACAATACAAAAGTGCCGTAGATGCTGCAAACATAGTCTCCAAAGCTGATAAGAACGGTATTATTACATACGTCAACGAACTTTTTTGTAACGTCTCCGGATACTCAAAAGATGAGCTAATCGGCAAATCCCATAATATAATCAGGCATGCCGATATGCCAAAAGAGACTTTTGCCGATTTATGGAGTACCGTGAAGGCAAAAAAAATTTGGAGAGGGATAGTAAAAAATCTCTCCAAAACCAATGAGACATATATAGTTGATACGACAGTTTTGCCGATTGTGGATGAAAACGGAGAGATAGAGGAGTACATCTCTATTAGAACCGACGTTACCGCCCTTGAAAACGCCCTTTTGCGTGCAAAGCTTGCCGAAAAAGCAAAAGGGGACTTTTTGGCTGCCATGAGCCACGAGATTAGAACTCCGCTAAACGCAATACTCGGGTTTACGTCGCTACTAAAAGAGACCGAGATGAAGTCGGTCAGAGACGAGTATATCTCCATTATAGAATCAAGCGGCAAAAGCCTTTTGGCCATAATAAACGATATATTGGATTACTCGAAAATAGAGAGTGGTTCATTTGAGATAGAAAAAGCAGAGTTTGAGCCTCTGGAGGAGTTTGAGTCTGCCGTTGAGCTATTTGCGATGAAGGCTTATGAGAAACGGATTAAGCTGCTGACGTTTATAGACCCCAGGTTGCCTAAAAAAATTATCGGAGATCCGCTTAGAATAAAACAGATTATCCTCAACCTCCTATCAAATGCTATAAAATTTACTCCTGAAGAGAAGCACATTAACGTTAACGTGATTTTGAGCGGCATAGACGACGGCTGTGCTACTATACTTTTTGAGGTGATTGACGAGGGCATAGGGATATCTAAGGATAAATCGGAAAAGATCTTCTCTCCGTTCTCGCAAGCGGATGCCGGAATATCACGTAAATACGGCGGTACAGGACTCGGGCTGTCGATATCCTCAAACCTAGTTTCGCTAATGGGGGGTAAGCTTGCGGTTGATAGCGAAGAGGGGAGCGGGAGTAGATTTTGGTTTGAGTTAAAAACCGATATAGCCGATTATGCCCCATCTATAACAGCTGAAGGGAAATATAGCACTCTTATTGACGGCTCCATCGACAAAAGTGCCGTTTTGCTGCTTGCAAGATATCTGGAGTCGCTAAATCTGACTTATACGACGGGAACCGTAGGGGGTATTCAAAACGCCGACAAGACCTTTGTGTGTGAGAGCGGAATAAAATATTCGGACGACCCTCAAAAAACTATCATAATATCGTCAAGCCCTTTTTACGGTAACGACGGGATGGTGGGATCTGCTATAGTCAAGTACCCGATAAATGCCACAAAAATAGTCAAAGCGCTTTCAAAAACCGATTTTCAGCCGATAGAGAAAAAAGTGGAAGATGTCAAAAAGCACTCCCAAACGGTAAAAGTATTAGTTGCCGATGATAATACGGTAAATCAAAAACTTGTAGCGGCGATACTTTCCAAGCACGGTTACGTATCTTCGGTCGTAGGCGACGGCTTGCAAGCTCTGTATGCACTTGAGAGAGAGAAATTTGATTTTGTCTTTTTGGATATTAATATGCCAAATCTCGACGGTGTTGAAACATTGGTCGCTATAAGGGAAAAATACAAAGAGAAGGCTCCGTATATCGCCGCTTTGACAGCGAATGCGTTGACCGGAGATAGGGAGAAGTATATTGCTATCGGATTTGACGGATATCTGCAAAAACCTTTAGAGGAGAGGGCTATATTGGAGATTTTGAGCGAGAGACCGGATGATATAGCGACAAAGCCGGAGAGGACAACTGAAGATTTGTTGTGTATTTTGGAGGAGGCGCTTGGCCTAGACAAAGAGAGCCTAATGATGCTATTGGAGGACTTCGCCGTTGAAGCAGCCGAAGACCTAGCCTCTTTGGAGGATGCTTTTGGCAGAGGCGATTTAAAAGAGCTTGGCAACTATGCTCACAAAATCAAAGGTGCCGCCGGAAATCTAAGGCTTGACAAGCTTAGAGAGATAAGCCTTGTGATAGAGCAAAAGGCGTTATCTGGAGTTCACGATTTTGATTACGGCGAGGCGATACATACTTTAAAGCATGAATTGGCACAGATAAATTTTAAGGACTAGGTTGATGAAGTTAGAGATAAAACATATTGACGGTAAAAAATTTGAGGCTTTTGGCGGTGGCGGCTCTTTTGTGATAGATCCAACCGTGATAACCCCTCTTGAATATTTCGGATTGGGGCTTATATCGTGTTCCGGTGTCGATATAGTAGCTATGGCTGAGAAAAATAGCATAGAGGTAAAATCTTTTTCAATGAGTATGAACGGTGTTAGAAATGAGGATTTTCCAAAAAAATTTAACTCTGCCGAAATACTCTACAAAATCGACTGTGATGCCGACGAGACAATGGTAAAAAGATGGGTTATGTCAAGCATCGAGACATATTGTTCAACAATCAATACTGTTAGAAATTGCGTAGATTTGACTTATACGATTATTCAAAACGGGGTAGAGATAGTAAAAAATGCCAAGATATCAAAAGTCGGAGTTGAATATATGACCGAAGACATAGGCGGTTGCTGTAATTAAGGTAGTACGCACGGACGAGCGAAGCCCGTCCGGCTACGCTGGCCGCCGAGGCGCTAAAGTTAGCCGCAAAAGCGGCAGAAAGGCGTAGGCGGGTTACATAGCTTTGTGACTTTCCGTCTCATCTGCTAAATGGGTCCACTTTAGTTTTTTGCCGCCCAAAACGTGAAAATGGATATATGGCACCTCTTGTCCGCCATCTTTTCCGATGTTTGTAATGAGTCTATAGCCGCTCTCGTTTAAGCCGGTGATTTTCGCAACCTCTCTAACCGCTTTTGCCATATGTATTAGTGGATCATTCTCTACATCTTCAAAATCTTTTGAAAATATTTTTGGAATTACGAGTATATGAATAGGCGCTTTCGGATTGATGTCGTGAAAGGCCAGAGTATGCTCATCTTCGTATACTTTTGAGCAGGGTATCTCCCCTTTTAAAATTTTATGAAATACCGTTTCCATCGAAGCTCCTTTGAGTTTTACCTCGGCTATTATAATGAACTCTATAGTAAAATACCATAAATACACGGTACAAAGGAATATTAGTTTTGCAAGATTGGCTAAAAAAAGTAGAGAAATGCAAAAATCTTGATAAACTTGAAGAGCTACGGATCGAGGTTTTCGGGAAAAAAGGGTTTTTGGCCGCAGAGTTTGAAAAAATGAAAACTCTAGACGGTGAAGAGAAAAAGAATCTGGCAAAAGTGCTAAACGAGATTAAAGAGGGGATGCGTGTTGCCCTTGATGAGAAAAAGGCAGCCCTTAGTGCTGAGGCTCTGAAGCTAAAACTCGAAAAGGAGAGGGTGGATATAACCCTTCTTGATACAAGAATCGGTTCCGGTGCACTCCATCCGGTTTTAGCCACTATGGACAAGATGATTGAGTATTTTGCCTCCCAAAACTTTTCGATTGAGACCGGTCCGATAGTGGAGAACGATTTTAATAACTTTGAGGCTCTAAACCTCCCAAAACACCATCCGGCAAGGGATATGCAGGATACTTTTTATATGAAAGACTCCATGCTGCTTCGCACCCATACGTCAAGTGTCCAGATAAGAACGATGCTAAACTCTAAGCCGCCGATCAGGATGATAGCTCCTGGGGCAGTCTGTAGAAGAGACTATGATCTTACTCACGTCCCTATGTTTCATCAGGTTGAAGGGCTTGTGGTAGAGGAGGGGGATAAGGTTTCGTTTGCAAACCTAAAATCTCTTTTGGAAGACTTCCTAAAATATATGTTCGGCGATATAAAAGTCAGGTTCAGGCCTAGCTTTTTCCCGTTTACGGAGCCGTCGGCCGAGGTCGATATATCGTGTGTATTTTGCGGCGGTGACGGCTGTAGGGTGTGCAAGCAAACCGGGTGGTTGGAAGTACTGGGATGCGGCGTAGTGGATCCTAACGTTTTTGAGGCGGTAGGATATAAAAACGTAAGCGGATACGCATTCGGCCTCGGAGTCGAAAGATTTTCGATGCTACTAAATAACACCTCGGATATGAGGTCGCTATTTGAGGGAGATCTTAGACTGTTGGAGCAATTTGTATGATTTTTACTAGAAGTTGGTTATCTGAATTTATAGATATTGAGGCTATATCCGATGTCCAGATTATGGATACCCTAAATAAAACCGGTATTGAGGTTGCCGCATATAAAAAACTGGAGCTACCGAAAGGGGTAGTTGTGGGGAAAATAATAGACTTTGAAAAACATCCAAATGCCGATAAACTATCGGTTTGCAAAGTAGATAGCGGTATCGGGGTACAGGATATCGTATGCGGAGCGCAAAATGTCAAAAAAGATGCACTTGTGGCGCTTGCTACGATAGGGGCAAAACTCCCCGGTGGGGTAACGATAAAACACGCAGAGCTTAGAGGTGTTCAAAGCTATGGTATGCTCTGTTCGTCCACGGAGCTTGGATTGCCGAAGTCAAATGACGGGATTATGATTTTAGACGGCAGTATAGAAAAAATAAAAATCGGTGAAGAGCTTGCTCATTATCCACAGATTGCAGACTCTGTTTTTGAGGTCGAGATTACACCTAACAGAGGGGACTGCCTAAGTGTCTACGGAATAGCCAGAGAGCTTGGCGCATACTATGGTCTTGAGCTAAAAGAGATAGATGTAAAAGCAATAAAAGAGAGCGAAAAAGGGATTGGCAGAATATTGTCTTTGCACTCAAACTCAAAAATATCGGCCAATACCGCCTTTAGAGTTTATGATGCGTCAAGTACATCCGTTAACGATTCGTTTTTGGTTGATCTTAGACTTTCGCTGTTTGAGGACGGTAGCCACACAAAAAAAACTCTCGACAAGATTTGCGACTATACGGCAAAAGCCGTAGGGGTAAACGTAGCATTTTTGGGAGATAGCTCCTTTTCAAAAACAGAGGGGAAAATAGACGTCAAAATTGATACGTTAGATAGTGGGCTAGAGGTTATCGGCGGTAAAAAAGGGGAGCTTTTAACTATCGGCGTTAGACAGTTGGATGATAGCAAGCCAAAAGAGACAGATGAAAATATATTGCTGTGCGCTACGTATATCCCGCCGAATGTTGTTTTGGAGGCGAATTGGGGTGATAAACAAAAAGACGACAGTTTATACTTTAGAAGCTCTAGGGGGAGTGAGCCGAATCTATCTTTAGGGATTAACTACGCCGCCGGAATGATGTCAAAGTGTTGCGATGTCGTGTTTTATGCCGGATTAGCCGAAGATGAAAAACCGATAGGCAAAGACCCTATAAAGGTCGATATCGGCAAGATAAATACGATTGTCGGTGCCGCTCTCGATAAAAACCACATTGTTACACTCCTCAGAAAACTATATTTCGGCGTGACCGTAAATGCAGAGTTTGACAGTTGTGTAGTTCAGATTCCGGCATTTAGGCACGATATATCAAACGTCTATGATTTGGCAGAGGAGATAGTCAGGATTAAAGGAATTGACACTATTGCATCGGTGCCTATGTCTTTTTGCGAAAAAAACAGGATAAACGAATCTTATTCAAAATATCTCTATCTTAAAAAATTAAGAGAAAAGGCGGCGGCTCAAGGATTTTTTGAGAGCGTCCATTTTATTTTTGCCGACAGAACCCTGCAGGAGAGATTTGGTTTTGAGAGTTTGGATGAGTCTTTGGAGCTACTAAATCCGATAACGTCCGAGCTCAACACTCTTAGGAGTACTCTACTTTTAAATATCCTCTCTTCGGCATCCAAAAACGGCAAAAACTCACAAAAAAAGATTGCCCTTTTTGAATCCGGAACCGTTTTTGCCGCCGATAGGTCAGAGAGTCATTCGATGGCATTCGTGTGGAGCGGAGCAGACTCTTTTGAGGGGATAAAAAATAGCGGAAAACCGGCTATGATGGATCTCGGCGGTTTTATCTCTAAAATCGTAAATATAATAGGTGAAGTGGAGCTTGTCCAAGAGGAGCCGAAATCCGAGTTTTTCCACCCTTATCAATACGCCAGAATTATTAAAGACGGTGCAAATATAGGGTTTATCTCAAAACTGAACCATGGCGCAGAAGAGTTTTTTGAATTAAAAGATACTTTTGTGTGTGAGATTTCGGTAGGAAGCGGTACGCAAAAAAAAGTTAAAGCAGCAGAGTTTTCAAAATTCCAAAAAAGCGATAGAGATATTACTCTAAATGTCTCTTCTACTTTTGCGTTTGCCCCTATAAAAAAATGTCTCGACTCACTCTGTGAACCGTTATTAAAAGAGTTTTATCCGATAGATGTCTACAAAGACAAATCCGATAAAGAGCATATAGCGCTTACGATTAGGCTCGTGATGCAATCAAATGAGAGGACTTTGGAGGAGAGGGATATAGTCGGCGTAGTCGATAAGGCTCTTGCGGCACTGCAAAGCGAACTTGGAATAGGGCTAAAATAATGTCAAAAGAGTTTAGTAAAGGGCTTCGGGTACACAAAAGCGGAAAATTCGATATTCAGATAGATACGATTGCATCCGATAAGTCTATTTCGCACAGATGCGCCATTTTTTCACTACTCTCGGATAAACCCTCGGTTATAAAAAATTTTCTAAAAGCAGAGGATACGCTAAACTCTCTGGGTATTGCGGTAGCTCTTGGGGCAAAAGCGGAGTGGGACGGTGATACGCTAACGATAACCCCTCCGGAGAAACTGGTAGAGCCATCCGATGTGCTAGATTGCGGAAATTCCGGTACGACCATCCGTCTAATGTCCGGTTTTTTGTCGTCTATAGACGGTTTTTTTGTTTTGACCGGCGATAAATATTTGAGACGAAGACCGATGAGGAGGGTTGCGGATCCACTCAGAAGCGTAGGTGCATCGATAGACGGCAGAGAGTGTGGAAATTTAGCCCCTCTTGCAATACGTGGGGTCAAGCTGGATGGAATTGTTTTTGAGAGTAAAATATCGTCGGCTCAGGTCAAAAGCGCCCTTGTCTTGGCGGCACTAAATGCAAAATCGCCGTCCGTAATCAGCGAACCGGAGCTTAGTCGTGACCATACAGAGAGGATGTTAGCCGGAATGGGAGCCGACATAAAAGTAGAGGATGGCAAAATACACGTCTCTCCAATGACAAAGCCGCTAAAACCACTTCACATGGGTGTTCCCTCTGATCCATCCAGTGCTTTTTTCTTCGCAGTTGCTGCCGCTATTACTGAGGGATCAAAAGTAACACTGAAAAATCTGACGTTAAATCCGACTAGAATAGAGGCTTTTGTCGTACTCCAAAAAATGGGGGCTAAAGTCGAATTTATCGAGAGAGAAAACGTTTATGAGCCGATAGGCGACATCATTGTGCAGGGTGCAAAACTAAAAGCTGTCGAGGTTTGTGAAAATATATCATGGCTCATAGACGAGCTTCCGGCGCTGTCTATTGCTATGGCTGTAGCCGAAGGGGAGAGTGTTGTCAAAAATGCGAAAGAGCTAAGGGTTAAAGAGTCCGATAGGATAACAACCGTAATGGACAATCTGAAGGCTTTTGGGGTAAGTTGTGAAGAGTTTGACGACGGATATAGGATATCCGGAGGCTCTTTAAAGCCGGCTCACGTAACCAGCTTCGGCGACCATCGAATCGCTATGAGTTTTGCAATAGCCGCCCTCAAATGCGGTGGAGAGATAGACGGTTTTGAGGCAGTCAGTACATCTTTCCCAAACTTTATCGAGCTTTTATCCAAAATTACAGAGACGGCGGTTTATGAACTATAAACTAGCTGAAAACTACGGTTTTTGCTTTGGGGTTAAAAGGGCTATAAAAATAGCAGAAAATACCCCCAATAGCGCAACATACGGCCCTCTAATCCATAACAAAATGGAGATAGAGAGGCTAAAAAGCGGCTTTAATGTCGGTTTAGTTGAAGATTTTGATGCTTTGAGTTCCGATAGAACGGTTGTAATCAGGACACACGGGATACAAAAAAACGAGCTTGATAGACTAAAGCAAAACGATTTTAGTATTGTAGATGCAACCTGCCCGTATGTCACAAAACCTCAAGAGATTTGCAAAAAAATGTCGGAAGAGGGATATGACATTGTTATATTCGGGGATCAGAATCACCCAGAGGTAAAAGGGGTTATGAGTTATGCGAGTGAAAAAAGCGGTGTTTTTGTGGTTTTAGAACCGAGTGAGCTTGATACGCTTTGTATTAGAGAGAGGGTGGCCGTAGTTTCACAGACGACCAGAAAATTTGATGAGTTTATGGAGATAGTCTCAAAGTTAATTCTAGCCTCAAAAGAGGTTAGGGTGTTTAATACAATCTGTAACGCTACCGGTGAAAATCAGGAGGCTGCAAAAAAACTATCAAAAGAGGCCGATATCGTCCTTGTTGTCGGGGGTAAAAACTCATCAAATACAAAGCAGCTTTTGGAAATATGCAAGAAAAACTGCGATGAGAGCTACCTTGTTGAGTCAAGTGAAGATATAGACGAAAACTGGTTAAATGGCAAAAAACTATGCGGAATTACGGCTGGGGCTTCAACTCCGGATTGGGTAATAACGGGAGTAATAGATAAGGTAAGCAAATTTTAAGCTAAGTAAGGCAATCATAATAACAAAAACAAAAGGGATTTCAATGATTCAGGGGCCGATGGGTTTTGAAGAGATAGGCGAAGAGGAAGATTTTGCCGCAATGCTCGAGGAGTCGTTTAAAAACGAGAAGAGCGACAGGGTTGTAGAGGGTGTGATAGTCGATATAAAAGACGATTACGCATCGGTGGATGTAGGTAAAAAAATAGAGGGTAGACTGCCTGTTTCTGAGATAAAAAACAAAGACGGCTCTTTCAAATTTGCAGTAGGTGATAAAATTTTAGTTGCAATTTCCGGCGCAAAAAACGAAAGGCCGATAATATCGCACAAGAATGCAGTAAAAAAAGAGGTTCAAACCGCTTTTGCTAAATCGGTAATGGATTTTGAAAGTAGGGATATAGCCGTTGAGGGTGTTATAACTAAGAAAAATAAAGGCGGTTTTGTAGTCGAAGACGACAATGAGGTTGAATTTTTCCTCCCTAACTCCCTTGCTCTTATTAAAAAAGATGAAAAAGATACTATAGGCAAAAGGGTATCGGCCGTCATAGTAAAAGTAGATGAAAACAGCGGCTCCATCATAATATCCAGAAAAAAACTGTTAAACGATAAGAGAAAAGCCAAAAGAGACGTAATAAAAAGACTTATCGAAGACGGTGAAGTTGTAGACGGTATTGTCAAAAAAATAGCAAGTTACGGCCTTTTTGTTGAGGTTGACGGCATAGACGGTCTCGTGCATTACAATGAGATAAGCTATAAAGGTCCGGTAAATCCATCTACGATGTACAGTATAGGTGATAATGTAGCTGTAAAAGCAATCAACTACGACAAAGAGAAAAAGCATCTTTCATTCTCTATCAAAGCTGCGATGTCTGATCCGTGGGAAGATATAAAAAATGAGCTTGAGGTGGGCGATGCAGTAAAAGCTACCGTATCAAATATAGAAAATTACGGTGCATTTTTAGATATCGGCAATGATATCGAAGGCTTTTTGCATATCTCAGAGATCTCATGGCAGAAAAATATCAAACATCCAAGCGAGGTGTTGACTGTAGGGCAAGAGCTAAATGCCGAGATTATAGAGCTTGATTTGCAAAATAGAAAGCTAAGACTATCGGTAAAAAGACTTTTACAAAAACCTTTTGATAAATTCTCATCTGATTTTTCCGTAGGACAGAGCGTCAAAGGGGTGGTTACATCGGTTACCGATTTCGGCGCATTCGTAAAAATAGGTGAAGTTGAAGGGTTGCTACACAACGAAGATGCCTCATGGTTTAGGGATGAAAAGTGCAAAGACTTCCTAAAAGAAGGTGATAGTGTAGATGTTAAAATCATCAAAATAGATGCTCAGAAAGAGAAGATATCGTTGAGTATAAAAGAATTGCAAGAAAACCCTTCAAAAGCTTTCTCCAAAACACACAAAATAGGTGATACAGTAACGGGCAAAATCAGGGACATAAAAGAGTTCGGCGTATTTGTTGAGCTTGCCAGAGGTGTTGACGGCCTTATTAGAAACGATGATCTATACCCTAAAAAATCATCTGAACTAAAAATAGGCGATGATATAGAGGCGGCAATAGTTATTTTGGAAGATAGCAAAATAAGGCTCTCTACAAGAAAAGTCCAAAAAGACAAAGAGAAAGAGGCTATCAGGGAGGCAAACAAAAGCTCAGATGACCCTTTTTTCAACCAGACGCTTAGAGAACAGATAAAAAGCTGATTTGACTAGATGAGCAGACAAAAACTGTTTTTATTGATATGGTCTGCCTTACTTCTGTGCGGTGCAGTCGGCGTATTTTTTTATATTAAACTGACGACGGAGGTTATTTTTTCTACCTCCGTTACACCGATAAAACAGCTCCCGCTTGATATGCGAGGTAGCGGGATCGGGAGTTGGTTTGACAGGCTAACCGGAAAAAAAACCGGTGATTTATATCCTGCTATCGAGGCTACATACAGCATAGATCTGGGAGAGCAAAAGAGCGACGACAAAGAGTATTACCATATTCTATCAATATCAAAACTAGACGAAGAGCAACTACAAAATGTTGAGAATAGGCTAAAATCATTAAATCTGCTATACACGGTCAAAAAAGAGAAGAGTAGCTACTCTGTGAACGTATCCTTTAGAGATAAGGAATCGATGAATGCTCTTATTGACGAACTCAAAAAAACTCTATAACAACTTTACGAAGGAATTGTAATGCCAAGAATAATTGTATGCGACCACATTCATAAAAAAGGTCTTGAAATCCTAGAGAATGCCAAGGATATAGAATATATAAACATAGCCAATGAACCGAAAGATAAAGTGCCGGAACTAATCAAAGGCGCAGATATAGCGATTACTAGAAGTTCTACCGACGTAGACGTAAATTTTTTGACCGGAGCCGATAAGCTAAAAGCCGTAGTAAGGGCAGGGGTCGGGGTTGATAACGTAGATATAGAGTCTTGCAGTAAAAAAGGGATCATAGTTATGAATGTCCCGACAGCAAACACTATAGCAGCCGTAGAGCTTACAATGGCTCATATGCTCAGCTGCATGAGGACTTTTCCGTATGCACATTCGCAACTAAAAGACAAGAGGGTATGGAAGAGAGAAGATTGGTACGGTAGAGAGTTGAACGGTAAAAAGCTCGGCGTTATAGGGTTTGGAAATATAGGGAGCAGGGTTGCTACGAGAGCTTTGGCATTCGGTATGGAGGTTGTGACGTATGACCCATATATTAAGCCTACAAAAGCGACAGACCTTGGCGTTGCGTATACGACTAGTTTTGATGACATTTTGTCATGCGACATTATCACTATTCACACTCCGAAAAACAAAGAGACCGTTAATATGATAACCTCAAAAGAGATAGCCAAAATGAAAGAGGGTGTCGTACTGATAAACTGCGCCAGAGGCGGTCTGTATAACGAAGAGGATTTGTATGAGGGATTAAAATCAAAAAAAGTATCTTTTGCCGGAATGGATGTCTTTAACAAAGAACCTGCAACGAGCAACCCGCTTTTGGATCTTGATAATATCTGTGTTACGGCTCACCTTGGTGCAAATACGCTCGAGAGTCAGGAGAAAATAGCAATCGAAGCAGCAACAAACGCATTGCAAGCAGCAAGGGGGATTGCGTATCCAAACGCCCTAAATCTGCCTGTAAAAGTTAGCGAGGTTCCCGAGTTTGCTCTAGGATTTTTGGAGCTTGCACAAAAGATGGCATTTTTGGCATCGCAAATCAACAAAGGGGCTATCGAGTCTATAAAAGTAACCGCCGAGGGTGAGATAGCAGACTATTTGGACCCTCTGGCTACTTTTGCTATCGTCGGTGCCGCCAGTCAGTCTGTAGGTGAAAACGTAAATTACGTGAATGCGATGTTTTTGATGAAAGAGATGGGTGTCGAAGTCTCTACAAAAGCAGATAAAAATACAAGCGGATACAAAAATAAAATTGGTGTCAAGCTTACAACTGCCGGAGGCAATATAACTACAATTTGCGGAACGATGTTTGACGAAAATACGGCAAGGGTTATGAATATTAACGGTTTTGAGGTTGACGTGGAGCCGAAGGGCAAAATGATATTCTTTAAAAACTCGGACGTTCCCGGTGTAATCGGTGATGTAGGGGCTACTTTGGCAAAACACAACATCAATATAGCAGACTTTAGACTCGGCAGGAGCCAGCACAAAGAAGCACTAGCCGTTATCATAGTCGATAACGATATTACTACAGACGTTTTGGCTGAGCTTGGAAAAATAAAAGCGGCCATTAGCGTTACATACGCAGAGATCTGATTCGCCCTCTATATACTTTTTAAAACTTGCTTTAGTCTCCCCTAAAAAGGGGAGTCCCACATTCATCATATTGATAATAATGCTGCATTATGCTATAATTAACGAATTATTATAATTTCTTAAGGAGCTTTTTTGAAAAAGGTTCTATTCGCCCTTTATCTACCTATATTGCTAGCAGCCAGAGAGTATGGCTTTGAAGAGATTTTGGAAAAAGCTTTGACCAATAACAACTCGTTAAAAGCGAAAAAAATAGATATTGAGATCGCAAAATCGAGGGTTTCTGAGATTTCGGCAAAAAAATTCGGCGAGTTAAATATTGGACATAACTACACAAGGACTAATCATGCCGGATATGTATTTATGAATAAGCTCTCCTCCAGAGAAGCTACATTTGCCGATTTCGGGTTTGGAGATTTTTTGTCGGCGCAAGCCTCCGGTCAAAATCCACTCTCTATTACTCCGGATGAGCTCAACAATCCAAAACCCAGAGACAACTATGAGAGCTTTGTTGAGTACAAGCTCCCTATTTTTGCCGGTTTTGCTCTCTCAAACCAAGAGGCGGCGGCAAAAAAGATAGAAGAGGCGGCAAAACTTTTTGCGGCAAAAGATGAAAAAGCGCTTGCGGTAGAGACGCTTAGGGCATATAACAATGCAGTGGCGGCGCAAAAGTATTTGGAAGCGATGAGGGTTTCTAAAAAAAGTGTTGAGATGATAGTTTCAAATACGTCAGAGATGTTAAAAGAGAAGCTAGCCTCAAAAACAGACCTGATGGAGGCAGAGTATGCTGATTCTGTGTCAAGGGCAAGGCTGTTTGAAGCGGAAAAAAACTATGAAGTTGCGATTAGTTATCTAAAATTTTTGACGGACGATGAGGCTGTTGACGGTGTAGGCGGTTTTTTTGAGCCTCGGCTAAACAAGACAATAGAATTAAAAAGAGACGATATAGCCGCAAAATCTGCTATCAAGGATGCCTCAAAAAAAATCAGCGATGCGTCGTCGGCCGATTTTTATCCAAAGGTATTTGCATTTGCTAAATACGGTTACAACGATAACTCTTTGACGCTATCTTCTTCAAAAGATTTTTATCTTGCCGGTGTCGGCATTAGCTACAATATAACCGACTTTGGAGCTACCTCGGCAAAGACAGAGGGTGCCAGAGCCGAATTTTTAAAAGCTTCATACGATGAGGCTGCCACAAAGAGTTTTGCAAAATTTGAGCTAAAACAAAAAGAGCTTGAGCTAAAACAAAAAGAGTTGCAACTCTCTGAGGCTAAATCGGCAAAAGCTCTAGCATCGAATATTTTTGAAAACTACAAAATAAAATACAAAAACGGTCTTACGTCGGTTTCGGATCTTGTCAAAAAAGAGGCCGAGGATAGTTTGTCGCAAGCAGCTTTGATAGGCGCTACGGCGGCATATTTAAATGCAAAAGCCGAATACAAATATGCTCTAGGCCAAGGGGTAAAGGAATAATATGAGAAAAATTGCTTTTTTTGTATCTTTTGCGGCGTTATCATTGTGCGCCGCTCCAAAACTGTATACCATAGATAAGGGCTCAAGCGGATTCACCGAACTCTCCGCCGTAGTCTACTCAAAAGACGAAAGTGCTGTCTCTACTAAAATAGGCGGATATATCAAAAAGTTTTACGTTGAAGAGGGTGAAACTGTAAAAAAAGGGGCACTTTTGTTTGAAGTGGATGCCCCATCCGTAGAGGCCGGAGTAGTATCTGCTACCGCAAATAGCGCCGCCGCCAAAGCCGCATATCTGGATGCCAAAAAAGACATGGAGAGATATAAAAATCTTTTTGAAAAAGGTGTGGTGTCTGAAAAAGAGTATGAGAGGGCAAAGCTCAATTACGAGGTTAAAAACCAATCGTATATAGCCGGACAGGCGTTGGCTTCACAGGCCAAGGGGGAGCTAGGATATTCTGTCGTGAGGGCTCCGATGGACGGTGTGGTGCTAAAAAAATACCTCACGGTCGCCTCTTTGGCAAATCCTGGACAACCGGTGCTATTATTTAGCGGCAAAGGGGATCTAAGAATCAGAGCAGACATATACGATAGCGATTTAAAAAACCTAAAAGTCGGCGATTTTGTGAAATTCAAAGCTCAAAACTCACTAAAAGAGGCAAAGATACTCTCCATAACACCGTCCGGTGCAAACTCGAGAGGTTTTATGCTTAGAGCCGTACCAAAAGAGTTAGACGGGTTATATAGCGGTATGTTTGTAAAGATACTATCAAATCAGGCAACAAACGATTCTGTAGCTAGAGTTCCGCTTACTGTTATAGCAAAAAGAGGGGGGATGACCGGAGTTTTTGCATATCAAAACGGTATTGCGAAATTTATCCCAGTCAAAATCAAAAAATCCGGCGGTGATTTTGCTGTTGTGGACGGAGTTTTGGGCGGTACAAAGCTGATCGAGAACCCAAAAGAGAGCCTTATGGACGGACAAAAGGCGGAGTAGGGGATGGATAAAGAACTACACAATAGTTGCGACGCAGTAACCCATGAGATAGACGGGACAAAAAAAGAGTTGCGTGAGTTAAAAGAGGAGGTCAGTCTTAATTTTGCAGGGCGGCTTGCTTCGGCTTTTTTGAACAACCCGTTAACTCCGATTATTGCTGTTTTTGTTTTGGTTATGGGTATTTTTGCTTTTATGTTTACCCCAAAAGAGGAGAACCCTCAAATAGATGTCCCCTCCGCCAGTGTAATAGTAGCCTATCCGGGCGGCTCATCGGCCGATGTCCAAAAGGCCGTTGTGGAGCCGTTGTCAAAAAAACTAAACGAGTTAACCGGAGTTGAGCATATATTTGGAATGGCGCAAAACGGATTAGGTGTTGTAACCGTGCAGTTTAAGGTGGGAGAGAATAAAGAGAATTCTCTTTTGAAGCTATACGACAGGGTTATGCAAAATATGGATCTGCTCCCTAAAAATGCGATGACGCCGCTCGTAAAACCGATGGATATAGACGAGGTACCTATCTATACGGTTGCGATAGCATCAAACGGACGACAAAACACAGATTTATATAAAGTTGCAAGAGAGCTGTCCGATGAAATGAGTAAAATCAAAGACGTATCGGTCGTTGGGATAAAGCCTGAAAATAAACGGCAGTTTAACGTGACTCTTGATGCGCAGAGACTCTCGGCTTACAAAATCACGGTTTTTGATGTCCAAAAAGCCCTTTCGTCGGCCTCTTCGTCTATGCCTGTTGGAAAAATAGATACCAAAAATATGAGCCTTGACATAACGCTAGACGGGTATCTAAAAAACTTTAACACCCTAAACGAAGTAGTAGTATCGGCTAAAAATTCAAAAATAGTCTATCTAAAAGACGTGGCCGTGATAGAGGACTCAGAGAATAAAAATATAAAGCAAGAAGCTTTTGTAACCAAGGGGGAAGCTTTTGGCGGTATTGGCGGAGAAAAAAGTAGACAGATTACGCTGTTTGTGGCAAAAAAACGGGGTTCAAATGCTGTTTTTGTTGCCGAAGCAGTTGAAAAAAGGATAGAAGAGCTAAAGGGTTCTATTCCTGGCGGAGTTGAGCTGATTATAACCAGAAACGACGGCTACAAAGCAAAACATGTTGTTGGAGAGCTTACGTTCCACCTTGCAATTTCTATCGGCATTATCGTTTTACTTCTTTATTTTATGCTTGGTATCAAAGAGGCGATGATAGTTTCAATCACGATACCGCTTGTATTTGCATTGACACTTTTTGCCGGAATGCTTGTTGATCAGACGATAAACAGGATTACTCTGTTTGCACTCATCCTCTCTTTGGGGCTACTTGTTGATGATGCTATTGTTGTTATAGAGAATATCCATAGGCATTTTGCGTTAGGAAAAGAAAAAGACAAGGCAAAACTAATCATAAAAGCGACAAACGAGGTCGGAAACCCGACATACGTCGCTACGGTTGCGGTTGTATTGGCGTTTATCCCTATGGCTTTTGTTACCGGTATGATGGGGCCTTATATGGGGCCGATTCCGTTTAACGTTCCGGTTGCGATGTTCTCATCGCTGATTATCGCTTTTGCCCTATCTCCATGGTTGGCATATAGATTTTTAAAACCACACCATGCGGAGCACGGTATTTCTTTTGAGGATACAAAAACATATAAGTTTTACGACAACTACGTCAGACCGATGATTTTGGTTCGGAAGAAAAGATATATGTTTATGTTTTCGGTAATCGGACTTTTCTGTCTTTCTCTGACACTTCCGGTAATAGGGCTTGTAAAGGCGAAAATGCTTCCGGCTAGCAATGTCAATACTTTTAATATTACCATAGATTTACCAACCTCCTCGTCGCTAGAAAAGACAAAAGAGACTTCGGTGTGCATCGAAAATATCCTCAAAAAAGAGAGAGATATAAAAGATTTCGAGACCTTTGTCGGGACGACCGGAATAGCCGATTTCAACGGCTTACTCCGTGGAAATTCTATTAAAACCGGAGACAACGTAGCCGAAATCAGGGTAAATCTCCGTGAAAAAGGGGATAGAAAGCTAGGCTCTAGCGATATGGTTAGCGATATTAGAAAAAAAGTAAAATCTTGCGAAGCGGCTAGTGATGCCAATATCAAATTAGTAGAAGACCCTCCGGGGCCTCCGGTGTTGGCAACCTTGGCTTTTGAGATATACGGCGGAGACAAATTATCAAGGGATATTTTGGCTGAGAAAATCAGAGGGATATTTAAAAAGACTGAAGGTGTTGTCGATACCGACGTTATGGGGGACAGAGCCTCCGTAAAATACAGCATAAAACCGGATATCCAAAAAGCTGCATCAATGGGCGTGAGCGTTGAAGATATAGCATACGCTCTAAAGATAGGCGGCGAAGGAGATAAGGCGGCGGTAGTACTCACATCCGACGACAAAGATCCTATCGATGTTTTTATAAAACTGGATAGGGCTCAAAAAGAGAGTATAGAGAATTTGATGGATCTAACCGTTCAGTCCAGAACAACGGGGGAGTTGATACCTATAAAAGATATTGCAGAATATAGTATCGATTCGAGAGATAAGGCATTAACTTCTAAAGACTTGAACGAGGTTACGATAGTAACAGGTGAGATGGACAAAAGAGGCTCTGTATATGCTCAGTTTGAGGCCAGAAGCGAGCTGTTTAGAATGGAAGGATTTAAGGCCGAATGGGACGGTAGTCCAAGATTTAACGTAGATTTGACCGAGATTGCGACAGGCAAAAAATACCGGATCGTAATGGACGGAGAGTGGAAGGTAACGTTTGATACGTTTAGGGATTTGGGTTCGGCATTCGGGGTTGCGGTTTTATTAATTTACCTATTGATGGTTGCTTACTACAAAAGCTTTAGAGTGCCAGGGATTGTTACGAGCGCAATACCGTTGACTTTAATCGGAATAATGTTTGGCCATTGGGTGATGAACGTTGTTACGCCTACGTATTTTACCGCTACGAGTATGATAGGATTTATTGCTCTGGCCGGCATTGTCGTCAGAAATGCGATTATGCTTATAGATTTTACGGATGAGCTGATTGGGGATGGTAAAAGTATCGAAAATGCCGTTTTGGAGGCGGCTGCAACTAGATTTAGGCCGATTTTGCTGACGGCACTTGCGATTGCACTTGCATCGTTTGTGATAGTCCTTGACCCTGTGTGGAATGGGCTTGCCGTTTCATTGATTTTTGGGGTAATGATTGCTACAATTCTCACTTTGGTAGTAACTCCTCTAATGTATTGGAAGCACTTAAAAAATAATCCTAGGAGAATTGATGGCATACTCAATGGGCGATCTTAAAAAAGGTCTTAGAATAGAACTTGACGGAATCCCTTATAGAATTACAGAATATCAACACGTAAAACCGGGCAAGGGTGCAGCTTTTGTAAGAGCTAAAATAAAATCTCTTATCGACGGCAAAGTTATAGAAAAAACCTTCCATGCCGGTGATAAGGCGGATGAGCCGAATCTTGAGCAAAGGGTTATGAACTTCTCATACTCCGATGACGATTATATGCATTTTATAGAGCAACAAAGCTATGAGATGTACCCTTTGACACACGACCAAGTCGGTGATGCAAAAGATTTTATCATTGAAAATACAGAGGTTGAAGTTCTTTTCCATAACGGAAAACCTATCACCGTAGATGTTCCGCAAGTTGTTGAGTTGTTGGTTGTTGAAACACCGCCTAACTTCAAAGGCGACACTACCAGCGGAAGCAGAAAGCCTGCTAAGCTAGAGACAGGTCTAACGGTTCAGGTTCCTTATCACGTCCTTGAGGGTGATAAAATTAGAGTAGATAGCAGAACTAGCGAATATTTGGACAAAGTAAAATAAGACGGGGTTTTATACCCCGCTCCCCTCTTTTTTTGCATCCTCTGCATCATTTTTTCTACCCAGTTTCTCGAATATCTCCACTGCCTTTTCGTAGTATTCTTTTGCCTCTGCAGCTTTATGTTCTGATTTTAGGCCTCTGCCGTATAGTTTGTATAGCTTTCCCCTCTCCGATAAAAAATCATCCGTATCGGTAAGCTCCAACCCTTCGTTTATATAGTCGTATCCGGCTTGAAGGTTTTTTTGTTCGATGAGTACCTGCACCAAAGATATGATAGTGGCGGCCTCTTTTCTTTTTGCTTCCATATCTCTAAAGTCGGATAGTGCTGCGCTAAGTGCTATAACTGCCTCATCATGCTTACCGATATCTGCATACAGCCTCCCTTTTGCCAATAGTGCTGCCGCACTTCCCAACTTACTTCCAATCTGATTCATTAGTTCGGCAGAGCGGCTGAAATGTTTTAGAGCCTCTTCATTTTTTGTTATTTTTGTTTTGAGGTATCCTAAAGATAGCTCCAGATTTGCGATCTGTCTTTTATTTTTTGCCTCTTCAAAAAGTGCTAAGCTTTTTTCGTTATAAGAGAGTGCCGTATCAAACTCCTTTTGCCCCTCGTAAAAGACAGCAAGATTGTTACAACACAATGCTATAAGCTCTTTATTTTCTGTTTTTTCTAGTATCGAAAGTGCTGCGGATGCGTTTTTGATTGCTTCGTCCGTCTGCCTGTAGCGGTTTTGAACCCACGAGAGGTTCATTAGTAGTTTTGCGTATTCTATGCTATCTTTATTGTCCGATATAAGCTTCAAAGCCTCTTCGTATATCTTTACCGAACGCTCTTTGTTTCCACGCTTCTCCTCTATCCGTCCGATATTTCTCATGGCATCGGCTTTTTTTGTGCTATCGGCAGCATTTTGTTTTATATGCTCCCATGCCGATATTGCCCCCTCCATATTTCCAAGAAGTTCTAAAATCTCCGAATAAGGCTCAAACAGGCTTTCAACCGACGGATTTTGTTCTTTGATATTAGGCGCTATCTCGATTGCCTTTTCAAAAAATCGTGCCGCACTTTCGTTTGAGTACACCCCTTTTGCTTTGTAGGCGCTTTGAACCAAAAAACTGTAGGCATTATCGTAGTCTCCACCTTTTAAATAGTGCTCCGCTAACTGTTCAACATAGTCTTGTAATCTCTCTTTGTAGACCTCTTTGATTGTCTCGGCCGCCTCCAAATGGAGTGCTTGTCTCCTCTTTAGGAGTAGCGTATCGTATATAGCCTCCTGTATAAATGTCGTATGAAAAGAGTATTCGACATCCGGAAATGATTGTGATTCAAAAATCATCTCAGAGTTGATTAGCTCTTCCAGGGCATTATTTAGTCCGGGGTCTTTGACTGTGGCTTCGATCAGCTTTTGGCTAAACGACGGACCAAATACGGCCGCCCTGCTTAAAATCTCCTTTTGAAGATGGCTTAGCTGATCGAATCTAGCAATTACGAGTCCCGTGATTGAGTTTGGGATTGTGACTTTCGAGAGCTCTTTTTTGACGGTTATTTTTCCGTTTTGTTGTTCGATGACGTTTTGCTCCAGAAGCGACCTTACTATCTCTTGTAAAAACAGCGGATTTCCATCCGAGCGCATACCTATCAGCTCCATAAGTTCTCTCGGTATCTCATGACTTCCGAGTGCAAAGCCCACAAACGCTTCACATTCGTTTCTGCTGAGTCTCTCAAAAGTCATCTCTACGGCTCTATCACCAAGTATCCGCCTAGCTAGCGGCAATAACTTGTAAGCCGGAGAGCTTTTTTCCGGTCTAACCATCAAAAGCAGCATCACAGAGTGATTTTTGGAGACCGATATTAGTGTTGATATAACCTCAATCGTAGAGTTATCGGCATTATGCAGATCTTCAATCGATAGTATTGTGGCTTTTTGTCTGCTGATTGCCGCAAAAAACCACCCTATAGCCCTTATGGTGGCAGTATGAACCTCTTGTGCCGACATCTCCGAAAACGAAACACCTAGCTGAGACGACAAATCTATATCAAAGAGTCTGGCAATAAGGGTAATGGCGCTCTTGGCCTCGTCGGATAGCCTATCTTTGTCCTCACCTATCAAGAGGGATATCCCGATTGAGAGCTTCGACGATACGGTCTCTTTTGTATCGTCCGAGTCGATTCCGAGTACCCTTTTGAAGATGTCTATAAACGTATGGTAGGCGGTATTTTTGCCGTATGATTGACATCTCCCCTCTATGATTTGGGTATTTTTTTGTTTAAACTTGTTTTTCACCTCAGATTGGATTCTGCTTTTTCCAAAGCCTGGGTCAGAGATCAAAAAGATCGTTTGCCCTTCACCTTTTTGTAGTCTCTCTACACTCACGGAGAGAGCCTCTATCTCTTTTATCCGACCGACAAGCGGAATATCTGACGTTACCGTATTTTTGACCTCTGATACGTCGAGTGCCCTAATAACCTCATATACAGCTACCGGCTCTGCTTTCCCTTTGACGGTAATCGGCTCTTGTTCGATAAACTCAAACAGGTTTTTTACCTGATGGTATGTGTATGATGAGATGAAAATATGCCCTTTTGTGGCGCTTGATTCGAGTCTGGATGCGAGATTTACGGTATCGCCCATAACCGTATAGTCCATTCTTGCATCGGAGCCTATCTGTCCGGCTACGACGAGTCCAGTGTTTATCCCGATATGGAGACCGAGCGGTTTTTCTAGTTTTAAAGGGAGGGTTTTGTTATAGTCCTCTATCTTTTTCATCATGTCGATTGCTGCCCTGACAGCCAATTCTGGATCGTTTTCGTGTGCGGTAGGTGCTCCGAAAAGCGCCATGATACAATCGCCTATAAACTTATCGATGTACCCTTCGTATGCCGTAACCGTATCTCCCATCATCTGCAAGCAGTTATTCATAATAGTCGTAACCTCTTCGGGATCCAGTTTTTCACTCATAGAGGTAAAACCGGAGACATCCGCAAATAGTACGGTGACGGTTCTCCTCTCGGAAATGCTATCTGTTACAACCGGTTGTTTTGTTTGTATTTTAGACGGAACCGCAGTTTTTTTTGACTCTATTATCTTGGTATCCGAGACCAAAACCAATCTATGTCCGCACTCACGGCAATACTTATCGCCCGTATCGGCACGACATCTGCATTGTAGGCATAAAAATACAAGAGGCGTACCGCATCCGACGCAAAAATTTGAATCATCGCCGTTTTGTGTATTGCAAACAGGACACTCCATCCTACTCTCCGATAATTAATGATGTAAGCTATTGTATGCCTAAAAATATAAATATTAGCCGTAAGTAAAGGCCGCATCCAAAAACGTTTGTAAGCTATTGTTAATCGAAGATGGCATACAATGCCTCTTCTTTTCCTGGACGGTGCGCTACCCGTAAAATTTTGGGTCCTAACGAACTATAAACAGTCTGCTCATAATGACCCGCCGGTGTGTTCGGTGGCCTTGCCTGAGGATCTGATTTCCGAGAGGTTGCCGCCTAAAGGTCGGGCTAGAGCACAAATACTTGACTTTGGAGGACCAAAGTCTCTAATGAGAACGCCCGTCCGGGTTTTTTCCCTTTCTATAACTTCCCAAGGAAACAAATGAATGTTTTAATAGTCGGTAACGGTGCTAGAGAGTTTTCTATAGGATTAGCCGTCAAAAAAAGTAAAAAATTAAATAAGCTATATTTCGCACCCGGTAACGGTGCAACAAGTAGAGTCGGTGAGAATATCGACATCACCGATTATGAGGGGCTTGCCTCTTTTGCAAAGAAAAATAGTATAGATTTGACTATTGTTGGACCAGAAGCACCTTTGTCGTCCGGCATAGTAGATGTATTCAAAAAACATAACCTAAAAATATTCGGCCCATCCAAAAAAGCGGCAAGGCTGGAGTCCTCAAAAGCTTTTATGAAAAATATTTTGGCTAAATACGATATCCCTACGGCAAAATATATAGAGACCTCCAGTGAAGCCGAGGCATTCGATTTTATCGATGCCATGGATGGCTATATTGTCGTAAAGGCCGACGGACTTTGTGCCGGCAAAGGGGTTATAATCTGCGAAACCAAAGATGAAGCCAAAGAAGCGGCAAAAGATATGCTAAACGGCGACAGCTTTGGAGATGCCGGTAAAAAAGTCGTCATAGAAGAGTTTTTGGATGGATTTGAGTTGTCCGTCTTTGCATTGACGGACGGTGTAAACTACAAAATTCTCCCTGCGGCGCAAGACCATAAAAGGCTAAAGGACGGCAATGAGGGGCCAAATACCGGAGGGATGGGAGCTTATGCCCCGACTCCGCTATGTACCCCTGAAATTATGGAAAAAATCGAAAAAAATATCATAGCCCCTACCGTAAAAGCGATGCACTCGGAGGGGTGTCCGTTTGAGGGTGTCCTTTTTGCGGGGATAATGGTTGTGAATAATGAGCCGTATACATTGGAGTTTAACGTCAGGTTTGGCGATCCGGAGTGTGAGGTTTTGATGACCCTTATCGAGAGTGATGTTTTGGAGCTGTTTGATGCTTGTGCGGGTGGAGAGGTAGAGAATCTACAATTTTCCATCAAAAACAGCTTTAGCGTAGCCGTTATAGCTGCAAGCGAAAAATATCCGTATTCAAATACCGCACCGGTAAAGATCGAGATAGATGAACAAAAATTATCCGAAATGTCTAATTTAGGACATATCTCTTTTGCCGGTGTTGAAGCCAGAAGTGACGGCCTTTACGCAAACGGTGGTAGGATATTGGCGGCTGTGGGTTTTGGAGGCGATATCAAAACGGCTCAAAAAAATGCCTACGAGGTGATGTCTACGGTTAGCTTTGGCGGGATGCAATATAGAAGTGATATAGCGTATCAGGTTTTGTAGGATCTTTATGGAAAGAGATTTAGAATATAGGCTATACAAAGAGGAGCTGAGTATTGCTCCGGTGTCAAAAAGGGTTTTGGCATTTGTTCTTGATAAACTCCTATTGGCACTTATAGTATTTGCGGCCATGGGTGGACGGTTTGAAGGTAAAGACCTGCAAGGCGTTGTAGCCGCTCTAAATCAGGCTATAGTTTTTACGACTGTCGTGGAGATATGCTATCAGGCGATCTTTACAAAACTATACGGTGCGACAATCGGAAAAATGCTACTCAAAATAAGAGTCGTAGATATGGAGCTTTTGGATAATCCCGGCTGGAGATACTCTTTTTTGAGGGCAGCGGTTAGGTTTTTAGGCGAGACCCTTTTTTATCTCGGATTTTTGTGGGCTTTTTTCGATAAATACAGACAAGGGTGGCACGATAAAGCCGCAAAAACGTTGGTGTTAGATGGGCGCTAAAAAACTTTTTTTATTATCTTTTATGTGCGCCTCGGCACTTTTGGCAAATGAAAAAGTCGAAATCGTAGCAAAAAAAGTAGAGCATAGCGACGAGATAGTAACGGCGATAGGGGAGGCGGTAGCTACCGGAGACGGCTACTATATAAAAGCCGACAAGCTGGTTTACGACAAGAAAAACTCTACTATAGAGGGTTATGGGGATATTTTTATCCTCAAAGATTCATCTATGCAGATATTGTCTGATTATGTGGTGTTTAATACTGAGGCTAAGAGCGGTTTTTTTGATAAGTTTTTTATGCAAAATATTGCCGATGACGTATGGGTATCCTCAAAAAAAGGGGATGTAAAAGGAAAAGTATATTCCACGAATTCATCTGTCAGCTCCAGTTGTAACCCTGCAAATCCGGATTGGAGATTAGAATATTCAAGTAGCGAATATGATACCGACTCAAAGGTGATGGCTTTAAATAGTGCAACACTATATCTAGGTTCGGTACCGATTCTTTATAGTCCGTATTTCTCTTTTTCAACAGATAAAACCAGAAGGAGCGGTCTACTAAAACCGGATATAGGGCTAAAAGGCAACGAAGGCTTCATATATATGCAGCCGATATATTTTGTAACCGATCCGGATTCCGGTTGGGATAGTGAGACAAATCCGCAGATTAGAACAAAAAGAGGGAAGGGGATAAACCAGACTTTTAGGTTTATGGATTCTCCGTACTCCAGAGGTTATATCAAAGGCGGGTATTTCGGTGATGAAAAATCATTTAAAGAGATTTATAACCTAAAATACGGCTCACACTACGGTTTTTCAGTTTTTTACGATAGGGAGAAAGTATTTACCGATAAGTTTTCAAAAGATTCGGAAGACGGTTTTTACGTAGATATCAACTATCTAAACGACATCGACTATGTAAATCTAAAAAACAGAGATAACTTTCGGGATAACGTAGTTGATAAAATAACAACCTCGAAAATCAACTATTTTTACCAAAAGCAAAATAACTATTTCGGTATTTACGGAAAATACTACATAGATACCTCTAAAACATCAAATGATGATACCATTCAAGAGTATCCGAAATTTCATTATCATCATAGCACTGATAGTTTATGGCTACACACACTCCTTTTTTCAGCTGATGCAAAAAGCGCTAGGTTTGATAGAAGGAGCGGCATAAACGCCCTGCAAAATGAGATTGCACTCCCTATAACGTACACCGATAGATTTTTTAATGATTTGGTTGGAGTAAAGGTATCGGAGAATCTTTACGCAAATAAAGTCTCTTTTTCAAATATTGCGAATGCGGAATTGAAAGATTATTCATTTTATAGTGCAACCCATAAAGCAGGATTATTTACAGACCTAATAAAGCCATATGAGAATTTTACCCATTATCTGAATTTGGAGTATACATATACAAAGCCGGGTACGAAATCTGAGAAAAATTACCCAAGCGTGAAAGACGAGTTGACTTCACTTGTCACAAGTAGTTCCGAGAGTGAAAATAGCGCATTTAAGCTAAGCCAGTTTTTTTATGATACAAAAGGGAGCCTAATTTTAATTCATAGGTTAAACCAATATATATACCACGACGATTCTAGGGCCGCATACAGATATTCGGATACCGAAAATGAGATTGCATACTACCCGACTAAAGATTTTTCAGTTGTAACCGACGTTTTTTATTCAAACGACTATAGCCGGATATCGGCCTCCACAACTACCATTAAATACGATGATAAAGAGAGTGCCGTATCATTGTCGCATGTCTATAAAAACAAAGCCACCCTTTTGGGGAGCGACAAAGGGAATTATTATACCCTCGGCGCATCTCAAAAGTTTGGATATATCTATGATGTATTCGGCACATACGAATACGACGAAGCGGCAAAAGAGACGAGGGCTTGGAGTATAGGGGCATCTATGAGCAAAAGATGTATCAATTACGCCGTTAAGATAAAAAATGAGAATACCCCAATTCTAACAAGTACAGATACCAGTTCAATTAAAAACTATATAATATATTTTAGTATCAATCTTATCCCTCTAGGCGGGGTAAATCAGGCTTATTCGATAAGTACTTCCAAATGAGGCAACAATGAAAACAGAGGCAAAAGTAGGGTTATTCGTACTAGTCGGGCTAGTGGCGTTATTTTTACTAAGCCTACAGGTTAGCAAGGTGACCAATATCGGCAAAGACGGCTATATCCTCAGTGCATATCTGGAAAACCTATCCGGTCTAGATGTGAATGCAAAAGTAAAAATCGGCGGAGTTGATGTCGGTTTTGTCAAACAAAAAACACTAGAGGGGAATAGGCCGAAAATAACAATGGTTATATTCTCAACCGTATTTATCCCTGCAGACTCTACCGTTAACCTAGCTCAAGACTCACTACTCGGGACAAAATTTGTTGAGATTAGACCCGGGAAGCAAAAAAACTACTTGACCGAGGGGGGTGTGTTGTTAAAAGAGGAGAAGTTTGCCTCTTTTGATGAGACTGCTACTAGCATAAACTCTGCCGCAAACGAGCTAAAGATGTTTATATCGGAGCTTAGAGGGACTTTTAATACCGATTCGAGAGAAAACATTCAAGACACTATCAAAAATTTTAATGAGATGGCTAAAAACGTAGCCGTGGCGGCAAAAGAGTTTGGGGCTATGTCAAAAGAGTTTAAAACAACGGGGGTTACGGTAAACGAAAGGCTTCCGAAAATTCTGGCTCAAATCGATGACCTCTCAAGAGAGTTTGCCCAAACAGGTAAAGACGTAAATAAAAAACTTCCGGAAATAATGGATAGATTTGCCACAATAGAAAAAGAGTTACAAGAGGTTATAGGGGAGAATAAGCAGCCTCTAAATAGTGCCCTAAAATCGGTAGACACTTTTTTTGCAAACGGTAACGATACTATGAAAAAGTTAGACAAATATATCTCAAAAGGAACCGATAGTCGTCTTGAGCTTGCCCTCAGAGGGGAGTATATGGGTAAAGATAAAACTACGAAAGGGTATTTTAGCGCCGATTATTCCCCTTCGCCTACAAAGCACTATCTGGTTGACGTAGTATCTAATAGGGATAATACAATAACAGATGGGGCAAAAAATTTTGTCGAACCGGAAAAGCACTCAAAAAGCAAGACATATGTATCGGCTCAATTTGGTAAAAGATATGATAACGTTATGGTTAGGGGTGGGATAATTGAGTCAACCGGAGGAGTCGGTATAGATTATTTTGCTAAAAACGATAAAATCAAAGCTTCATTTGACGCTTATGATTTTAGCGCCCAAAACGATGTGAGAGGCGACAAGGCGCATTTGAAAGCAAGTGTAAGATACAGACTCCTAAAGCATGTGGATTTGGTTGCCGGATATGACAACTTCCTTAACAAAAAAGCGGCAAACGTATTCGGTGGGGTCGGCGTAACTTTTGTAGATGACGATTTAAAATATATGGTCGGCGGAGCCTCCAGTTTTCTAAAATGAGTTTTTTCGGGGAGATTGAAGAGGCTAGGGCTTTTATGAAACTCCCTCCGCTTATAACGGCAAAAGAGCTAAAAAAAAGATACAAAGAGCTCTCCAAAAAAATGCACCCTGATTGCGGTGGAGACGAAGAGAGTATGTCAAAACTCTCAAAAAGTTATAAACTCCTTTTGGGGTATATGGAAAATTACAGATTTAAATTGGACGAGGGCGAGGTCTCCTCTCAATATCCATTTGAAGATTACAAAAAAAGATTTAGATTTTAAAAAGGCGTATAATGAAGTTCTCATCGGTATCTACTGAGGTTTTCGGCAAAAAAGATGTATTTGAAACAGGTAAAATGGCAAAATTTGCCGATGGATCGGTAACCCTCACAAGTGAAAAAAGTGTTCTTTTGTCTGCGGTTGTAAGCGAAAGAAAAATGATAAATGAGGATTTTTTACCTTTAACGGTTCAATATATTGAGAAAAGCTATGCTGCCGGAAAGTTTCCAGGGGGTTTTGTAAAAAGAGAGAGTAAGCCGAGTGACTTCGAGACCCTTACGTCAAGACTAATTGATAGAAGCCTTAGACCGCTTTTCCCAAAAGGGTACAACTATCAAACCCAAATTACTACGACTGTTTTTAGCTGTGACGAAAGTGCCGACTTGCAAGTTTTGGCTCTCAATTCTGCGTCTGCGGCCGTATTTATATCAGACATCCCTGTTGAAAAATTGGTTCTAGGGGTAAGGGTTGCAAAAATAGACGGAAAGCTTGTTTTAAATCCATCAATAGCCGATTTAAACGAAAAAAGCTCCCTTGATTTGTTTGTGGCCGGAACAGAAGAAGAGATACTGATGATAGAGATGAGAGCCGTATCTACCGAGGATATCGAAGTAGGATCTATGCAGCCGGTAGTTCCGTTTTTGGATTTAGGTTTGAATGCGGAGATTATCGAAAACTTCAAATCAAACGAGATATCCGAAGAGGAGTTGTTGGAGGCTATAAAATTTGCATCCGATGCAATAAAAGCCGCCTCTACGGAGCTAACCCCTAAACTATCGGCTCTAAAAGCACAAACTAGAGATTACGGGCTAAAAACAATAATCCAAGACGACAAGCTAATAGAGCATATCAAAAATTATTATACCGGCAAATTGGAAAACGCTATAACGGAGCTTAGCAAATCGGAAAGAAGCAGTGCGATTCAAAACGTAATTGACGATATCGTTGCAGACCCTTTTGTGCAAGAGTTTGGCTACGACAAAGAGCTTGTGGCTTTTAGTGCAGAAAAGATAAAAAGAGAGATACTAAGGGGGCTAATCCTCCATAAACATCAAAGACCTGACGGTAGAAAACTAAACGAGGTGAGGCCTATTAGTATCGAGACAAACATCCTCCCTATGGCACACGGCTCTTGCCTTTTTACCAGAGGTCAGACGCAGGCTTTGGCCGTCGCAACACTTGGAAGCGATATGGATAAACAATCTTTTGAAAATCTAACAGACAAAGGTTCTCAGGCCGAGAGATTTATGCTGCACTACAATTTTCCGGGTTTCTCAGTCGGCGAGGCAAGTCGTGTCGGGGCTCCAGGCAGAAGGGAGCTTGGGCATGGAAATTTGGCTAAGAGAGCAATAGAGTGTTTGATCCCAAAAACATATGAACCGATTGTAAGGGTTGTATCCGAGATTTTGGAATCAAACGGTTCGTCATCGATGGCTACCGTATGTGCCGGTGTTTTGTCTATGAAGGCCGCAAAAGTACCGCTTACCTCTCTATGTGCCGGAATAGCTATGGGGCTTGTAAAAGAAAACGATAAATATGCAATCCTAAGCGACATAATAGGTCTTGAGGACTTTGACGGCGATATGGACTTTAAAGTGGCCGGAACCAGAAAAGGGGTAACGGCTCTGCAGATGGATATAAAGCTTGGCGGACTAGATTTTGAACTGCTTAAAGCAGCGCTTTTGCAAGCTAAAGAGGGTAGGGAGCATATACTATCCTTGATGGAGGATGCAGAGGCAAAGATAGTGTTTAATGATTCGGTATTACCGAGCACGGAGATATTTCATGTCGATACGGGCAAGATAGTAGATATTATCGGACAAGCCGGAAAAACGATAAAAGAGATTATAGAGAGATTTGAGGTTGCGATAGATCTGGATCGTGAAAAAGGTAGAGTAAAAGTTGTCGGCAGAGACAAAGCAAAAGTTGACGGAGCCAAAGAGCACATACTAACGATTGCAAAACCGAAAGCTCCGGCAAAAAAATATGACCTTTTAGAGGTTGGGGCAGTAGTGAAGGGGAAAGTAAAAAAAATAGTAGATTTCGGTGCGTTTGTTGAGCTTCCAAACGGTCAAGAGGGGCTAATGCATATCTCAAAAGTCTCCGACAAGAGAATCAATAATGTTAGAGATCATCTAAGCGAAGGCGACGAAGTGGAGGTCAAAGTAATGGCATCCGCCCAGAACAAGGTCGAACTCGCAAATGCTAAGTTTTACTAGGCTATAATGCCACCCGCAAAAGTGTTTAGTAGGGATACGCAAGCCGAACAGACTTACTTGCAAAAATTTTTTATGGAGACTCACAATGAAAAAAATCGTTCTTATGATTCTTGCTCTTGCTGCTGCTGCTTTCGCTGCTGACGGTGAAGTTGCAAATCAAACTCTTAAATCTGCTTCAATCATCGCTGCAGGCGTTGGTCTTGGTATAGCCGCTCTTGGTGGCGCTATCGGTATGGGTAATGCTGCTGCTGCAACAATCGCCGGTACAGCTAGAAACCCAGGTATGGGCGGCAAGCTTCTTACTACAATGTTTATCGCACTTGCGATGATCGAAGCGCAAGTTATCTATACACTTGTTATCGCTCTAATCGCTCTTTACGCAAACCCTTTCCTAGGTTAATCTACCTACTTACTTCCCGCTCAAAGCGGGGAGATCTTATATAAACCTTCTTTGTCCGTCTTTTTTAATATCAGAAAATTTATCCAAATACTCCAGATATCCTATCAGATACTTTCTGCTTAGCCCCGTCTCTTTTTTGGCCGTTTCGATATCCACAAAACCTTTTTCCGAGATTATTTTCCTAAGCAGTACCATTACATCCGATAAATTTTGAGATGTCAAAAATAGGTTATGCGAGAGTCTGATTGCTTTAGACGATGAGCATAGTTTTTTTAACCCTTCATCCCCTGTTTTTCTATCGATATCCAAGGCATCATAAATATTGTAAGGGGCGACCGGTGAAAACCCGCCCGTTTCCAACTCCTTGTATATCGCCTCCTCTATAAAAGCCTTCATGTCTTTGATATCGCAATCTTTGCTTTTATAAAGACCGTTTTCAAAGATTAGCAAACCGTCCGATTCCAGTTTTTTTAAGGCAAAATCGCAAACCGCAACAGAGGCCCATGAAAATCTGTTATTCATCGAATTTTTTGACAAAAGAGCTCTTTTATTTTTTTTAAATATTTTAAGTATCTCCTCTTTTAAAAGCTCAGCCGTAGCCGTTGGATAGACTACTTTTTCGCCGATATCTACAAAAACGTTTTCCATTTTTGAGGCCATCTCTAGGGCTTTCTCCTGCTCCAATCCGAAACGTTGGTACGCCCCGATTAGTCCGAACCCTTTTTTGTGGACACCGACTAGCATCTCAAAAGCTTTTATCATCAAATTATCGGCAAGTAGTGTCAAAAACTCTATTTTTTGCTTTTTTTTCATAGGCTCTGCTATAGGGTTTAGGACAACGCCGCCACCGATAGTCCCTGTTTCACTCCTGAGTATAAATCTCTCTGAAAATAGCGAAAAGATATCATTTTTACTCTCTAGTGTTGCAAATGAAAACTCTTTGTTTTCCTCCAGAATTTTTACCTTTACATCGTGTTTTGCCGAACCTATGTGCATTGAGAGGGTGGAGAGGTGCTTTATTCCGGTATCGTTTAGGCTGGTTATTTTTACGTCTATCTCTTTAAAACCCCGTAGATAATTTGGGGCAACGATTAGATAACCTCTTCGTAGTTCTGAGGATTTGATCCCTGCAATATTTAGGGCTATCCTCTCCGAAGGGTTTGCGGTATCGGCGCTCTGCTTTGCCGATTCTATATTTTTTACTATTGCGTCTTTTTTGATATTTGGGATATATACTTTATCTTTTTTGGATACTTTGCCGCCGAGAGCACTGCCGGTTACAACGGTTCCAAACCCCTCAACCGAGAAGCTCCTGTCAATGTAGTATCTAAAAAGCGGCTCCTTGGACCGTTTTTCTATCTTTGATGATAGTAGTTTGTCTTTGATTTTTTCGCCGCTTCCATCGATTTTTATTGAAAATGAAAAAATATCTCCGAGTAAAAAACCGTTACTCTTTAGTAGCGTTGCAATATCTGTTTTTAGTTTTTGTATTGTTTGGGTGTCGGCTAAATCTACTTTTGTGATTACAACGTTTACATCTATGATTCCGGCTAGTTTTGCAATCTGCAAGTGCTCGTAAGTCTGCTCCCTAATCCCATCATTTGCCGCAACGATAAGCAAAAGAGAGTCAAAACCAAATACTCCGGCAAGGTAGTTTTTTACAAACTTTTCATGCCCAGGCACATCGACAAAAAATACCCTTTTTGAGTCGTTTTCTATAAAGCTAAAACTAAGATCAATAGTGAGTCCTCTGTTTTTCTCCTCTTTTGTCTCATCTCCATCGAAGCCGCTGATTGCTTTTATCAGGCTTGTTTTGCCGTGGTCAACGTGTCCGGCCAGACCGATAATTACAGAGGTCATTGTCTTGTTCCGAATATTTTATTAAGCCCTTCGGCGATTATCTGGAGTTCATCCTCGTCTACACTTTTTAGATCTATCACCACGGCATCAGATTCTATCCGACCTATTATGCCGTACTCTCTGAGTGCTTTTAGGTTTGCTTCCGCTTTTTTGGCCTGATCCTCAACTATTATGCAAACGGTTGGAATTTTGTGACCGGGCAAAGAGCCGCCGCCTACAAAAGTTTCGCCCTCTTTAATCTTAAAAATAGGGTTATTTCCTAAAAGGTAGAGTAGGGTGGCTGCCTCTTTATGCATCTGCTCTTTGGTTTTTGACAATAGACGGAGCGTTTTAATCTTCTTTTCACCGCTTACGATATATCTGGATACAGTTGCCTCCAATATTGCCAAAGTAAACTTATCGACTCTAAGCATCCTAAGGAGTTGATTTTTTTTGATTTTTTCTATGAGCTCTTTTTTCCCGGCTATTATTCCGGCTTGCACGGAGCCGAACAGCTTATCGCCGCTAAAACTGACAAGCGACGGATTATTTGAAAAAATCTCCTCAGCGCTAGGTTCATCGCCGATAAAATCGTATTTTTTAAGAGCAAGGCTACCGACATCGAAATAATCGACCAGCCCTTTTTTTGCAGCCAAGGCAGTAATATCCAAAAAATCGGTCTCCTCGCAAAAACCGACTATCGAAAAGTTAGATTTGTGGACTTTCATCAGTATTGCCGTATTTTCATCGATCCCGTTTTCATAGTCTGAAATTTTTGTTTTATTTGTAGTTCCGATCTCTTTTAGCAGTGCGCCGCTCTCTCTCATAACATCCGGAACCCGAAATGATCCGCCGATCTCGACTAGTTCACCTCTTGAGACTAGAGTATTTTTATTTTTTGAAAAGGTGTTTAAAACCAAAAAAACAGCCGCCGCATTGTTGTTAACGACTATGGCATCTTCACATCCTAATAAAAAGGAGAGTTTTTCCCCAAGATGTGCATACCTCTCCCCCCTTTTGCCTGTTTTTAAATCAAATTCCAGATTTGAATATCCGGCTATTTTTTCGGCCTCACCTATAATTTCCTTGTCTATCGGAGCCCTGCCGAGATTTGTATGCAACACTACGCCGGTCGCATTTACAATCGGCTTTAAAGAGTTTTCTGCAATATTGTCTAACATCTTCAAAACCTCTTTTGCCATTTCATCCTGACTTTGATTTATCGCAAGCCCCTTTTTTGCTCCGTCTTTTAGTTTTGAGAAAAAATTGTTGATTATCTTTTGTAAAGATGTTTTGTTTATGGCGTCAAACTCTTTTCTCAAAAGAAATTTTCCGATTTGCGGTATTTTTTTTAGCTCTTCCATCATTTATAACTCTTTTTAATATTCACTCGTGTAGAATCCTCTTTTTAAAACACGGAAGGCATACGACCCCGGGGGCGTCATGGGCTTCAAACCCACTGTCCGGACAGGTGGCTGTCTGGAGGAAGGTTCGACTCCTTCGCCTTCTCGCCGTTTATCCCCCTATAATCTCGGCTTCCACCCTTTGTTTTACCTCTCCGATGATAGCCGCCTGCAAAAAACCTGCATTTTTCGCCTCTTGCAATATGGGTTCTGCCATATTTTCCGCTACGGATATTAACAGCCCGCCCGATGTCTGAGCATCAAAAAGCAATGTATTAAAAAACTCATCGTTTATATATGTATTTTCGCCGGATTCATGTCTATTTTTATAGCTTCCCTCCGGTACGAAACCGTCCAAAAAATACCCCTTGACCCCTTCCATAAGCGGTATTTTATCGAGATGCAAATCCGCCGAAAACCGCTCGGATAGCATCTCTTTTAGGTGCCCGATAAGGCCAAAACCGGTTATATCGGTCATTGCATTAACATTTAGCCTTCCATCCAAGAGAGCCTCTAATCTATTCAATTTTTTCATCCATTTAGTGGCTTCATATATATGATACGGGGCTGCAACACCTGCCTTTATAGCGGTTGATATAATTCCGCTACCCAAAGGTTTTGTCAAAATTAACAAATCTCCCTCTTTTGGGGTATTGTTTCTTACTACCATATTTTTTTTACCGATTCCGGTAACCGAAAGGCCGAATTTTATCTCCGAATCCTCAACCGTATGCCCTCCAAGGAGTGTACAACCAGCTTCAGATACCTTGTCCATACCGCCGGATAATATAGCCTTTAGAGTTTCGCCTGAAAACTCTTTAAAATTAAAACATGCGATATTTAACGCCGTAAGCGGCCTTATGTTCATTGCGTACGAATCGCTTAGGGCGTTTGCGGCGGCGATTTGTCCGTATTCGTACGGATCATCTACCACAGGCGTTATAAAGTCAACGGTTTGAACCAAGACAAGACCGTCGCCTATCTCAAAAACACCGGCATCATCTTTTGTATCGAAGCCGACTATTACTTTTTCGTTAGCGTTTTGCTTTATGGCCGACAATGCGTCGTGTAGGCCGCACGGGCCCGCTTTTGCCGCTCAACCAGCCGCTTTTACGCTTTGCGTGAGTCGTATTATTTTATCCGTCATAATGAAACCGTTTCATATTTTACAAGTGAGTTCATCGTATCAAGCGCATTGCCTATTTTGCCGACTTTTAAAGAGTCGGTTAAACCAAAATATTCAAGACATACACCGCAGGAGTAGATATCTATGTTTGAGTTTTCCAGATTTTTTAGGGTTTCGTTTAGCTCTGTCTCCTCTGAAGTTGTCAGTTTGACACCGCTATTTATAAAAAAAATCGCTTGTGGTTTGGTGTCAAGGTTTAGAATCGTCTTTAAAAAACCTCTTGCCAGTTTTTTGCCGAGCACCTCGTCGGAACCTATAAAGTCACCTTTAAATAAAAATATTTTCTCTTTCTTCCTCTCCGGTGAACACTCTATAATCTCCTCGGTATCTGCCAAAAAAACAGCATTTGAAATTACAAATTCGGTCTCACCGGATTCCGTATGTTTTTGGTAATCGGCGCTAATACCGTCCAGCATTCTGGCTATGTTCTCTTTTGGAGCCTGCCCATTTACTACTATTTTTATCGGAAATTTACCCTCTTGTATCGAGCGCTTTGTCTCGACGACAGGTTTTGGGCACTCCATCCCCCGTAAATCTAAAAAAACCATTTTGACAACCTTGCTAATATGGGATTTGTATAAACGGCCGAAACAAAAAGAGGTTGGCTTTAACTTTTTTGTCTGTCTAAAACTTAGACCTTGTTTGCCTGATTTATATCGTCCGCCAATTATATACAAGGGAACTGAAATATAACTTAATATAATAATAAGTCAATTTGTCGCCGAAATCGTTTTAATGTTAAGGATTTTTGATTGAAACCGCAATCTATCTTTGCTTTCATTTTATATTAAAAATAAATTTAACCAAAATAGCCGCAAACCCTTTAATTTCAGATATTTTATCAAACCTATTTTTTGGCTGAATAATAAAAATATTTTATATTATTATCGTTTTCTTATCTTAAATTAATAAGATAATTATTTTTTTCAATTAATAAAACTTTAAAATTTCAACGGCTAAGATATTCGCAATTGTAATAATGTTAATTTAAAGCTAAAATGCATTATTCCCCTATAGAATAACGATTGATTCGTATAGGTTCAGGGCAAATACAACTTAAAATGTAGGTACAGATGGGCGCAGAATTTTTATACATAAAAAATAGCAAAAACGACGAAATATCTCGCTTGCTTGAGAGCTTTGGGATATCGGTAAAGGAAAAAGATGAGATTTTTACCGAAAATGCTCTTATCTCTAATAATTCAAAAGCGGATATTACGGCACCTGAAATCGACTGGTATCTAAAGCACAGCAGTGCACCGCTTTTTGTGCAAGCCTCAAATATAAAATCAATGTATGAGGCTCGTGCGATTGTTTATGATTTTTCAAAAACAGAATTTGAGAGCGCCGATCTCGGCAATAAAATATTGATAATCTCCAAATCTGACGAATCACTCAATCGGCTAAGTGCAAAAATCTCCGGTTTTGCAGATGTGTATCTATCGGACGGCTCTGATATTATCGGTATATCCGGAGAACTGGGAAGCATAAAAGTAAGGCTTCAAAAAGGGGAGACTGAGGAGTGTATCGATGTATCGCAGATAGCTGTCGAGAATCCGAGTGAATCGCTTTTGAAGCTCGGAGGCATCGTAGCCTTTGGGGGTGAGATAGAGGATGATAGTGTCGTTTCAAAACTGCAAAGCAGGATTGGAAATTTTGAATATAAAAAAGTATTGTCTTACGACTCTACTATTTGTCAATATAATGAGAGACAAACTCCTTTATGTAAAGCTTGTGCGACGGTTTGCCCAAGCATGGGGGTTAGTGCCGACGACTCTGTTATGAAGCTCTCTTTTAGCGGTGTCGAATGTTCTGTTTGTGCAGAAGGGGGTTGCGTATCTGTTTGCCCATCCGGAGCTTTGGAGTTTCAGAGCTTTTCAAAAGAGAGTTTTTTTGAGGTGTCAAAACTGTTTAAAGACAAAATTCCTTTTGTGGTACCGGAGTACCTGATTGAAGATTTGGATATAGAACTTAGACACGATCTCCTCCCTTTTGTTATTTCGGGCGCAAAATTTTTGGAGGAGTGGGCATTTTTGACCCTTCTCGGCGAAAGCGGCTCACAGGTTATTTTTTACAGTAAAAAAGTAGCACCTGGGACATTGCAGGCTATCGAGATGCTAAACGACCTTTATACGAGGGTTTTTAATACTAAAGCTATACATTTATGTAAAGACAAAGAGTCGCTGGCGGAGGCTATGCAAAGCGCAACCTGTGTGGACGGCTCTTTTATCCCTCTTACACAGACTAACGCCCCTAAAAAAAGACAGGATGTTGCTATCAGGATTGCAAGGCTGATCGGCAACAACGATTACGGAAAGCTCGATTTTTATGAATTTACAAAATACGGTCTTGTAGAGGTTGACAAAGACAGATGCACTATGTGTCTCGGGTGTGCGACGGTTTGCAACGTTAACGCCATTTTTGCCGATCAGGAGAAGGGTGAGCTTTTGTTTAGCGCTCCGGAGTGCACGACTTGCGGATACTGTGAAGCGGTCTGTCCGGAAAAATGTATAACCGTTGCAAGAGATGGTGTACACCTAAACGGAGGGTATTTCTCACATAAAACCCTTGTTGCGGATGAGCCGTTTTTGTGCATTGAGTGCGGTGTACCGATTGCCCCTAAAAAAGCTATTGAAAAAGTTACCGCCATGATGACCCCGTTGTTTGCAAACGATATGTTTAAAATAAAATCCCTTCATTGTTGCCCTGCTTGCAAAGCTAGATTGTCGGTCGAGGCGTTTGCGGAGCAAAAATTCGGTGCAGGAGAGGGGCTATAATGAACAAAGAGTTGCTAACAGTAAGGTCTTTTTTTTACGGATTACTATCTAATTTTTTTATCTATTCGGCTTTGGAGTCCAACCTCCCATCCGTCAAAAAAGCAATTCAATCTTTAATGGATAACTCGCCTACAGCTGAGATGGCGGATTCTCTTGGGCGCCTTGCGGATGTGTTGGAGAGCGATTTTGGACTTTTGGTCTCTGAAGCAGATAAGCTTTTTTATAATCCGTTTAATGTTTTAGTTCCGCTTAGCGCATCGTATTATGAGGAGGGGAGGGAGTTTGGGAAAAAACTTATTACCGCCAGAGAGATACTATGGGGTGTCGGTATTGAGAAAAATGAAGATGTATATACGGAATCAGAAGATACTATAGGTTTTTTACTCTCATCTATGCACACTCTAATCCAAAAAGAGATCTCCGAAGAGGCGACCGAAAAAGCTCAGCTTGAGTTATTTTCAAAACTAATCAACCCTTTTGTATCGGATTTTACCGAATTGTTGAGCCAGCATCCAAATTCGGTACTTTACAAAGACATAGCAGTGATACTGGATTTTTTTGTTGCATTCGAAAGAGAGTCGTACGGGATTGTAAGAGCGCATAGAAGCGAAAAGGCAAATCTGCTATCGCCGCCTAAATTTGGGAAAAAAAGAAAAAAACAAGAGAGCAGCGGAAGCTGTGAGATATAAAAACAGTTTATCTTATAAAGGAGGTAAGAAATGCACGATGAAGCTAATGTGAATCCGAGAAGGGATTTTCTAAAAAGAGCCGGTATAGGAACCGCTGCTATTGCGGGTTCTCTGGGTCTTGTGGAATTAACCCATCCACATTTGCCGAAGTCAGACAGCGACGACGTTAAGTTCGGTAAGTCTCGCAAAAAAGAGATTCTTTTTGAATCTAGTCCGACATGGGATAAGTACTACGCATCGGTTAATTAAATTTCTATGAAAGGAAACAGGGGCTAATGGAAACAAGAAACGATGTCCGTCCTGCAAAGGTCGGAAGACGCTCTTTTCTAAAAATGGCCGCCGCCGCTACCGCTTTCGGGTCAACCGGAGCTTTGGCTAACACGGCAGTCACAAAAACAGCATCCAACCTCAAAGAGGCACATTCCGGCTCAAAACTGGTAAGATCCGTTTGTTCGGCTTGCTCAGTTGGTTGCGGAATAGTTGCAGAGGTCAAAAACGGGGTGTGGCTACGCCAAGAGATGGCAATAGACCATCCGATATCTCAAGGGGGCTACTGCTGCAAAGGTGCTTCTATGATCGACATGGTCAGAAGCGAAGTTAGGGTCAAGCATCCTATGGAAAAAGTAAACGGAGAGTGGAAGAGAATTAGCTGGGATGAAGCGTTCAATAAAATCTCCAAAAAACTCTCTGAATTGAGAAGCAAAAACGGTCCCGATTCGACTATGTTTTTGGGTTCTGCAAAGCTAAATAACGAGCAGGCTTACTATTTCAGAAAATTTGCGGCTTTTTACGGGACGAACAATATAGATCATCAAGCTAGAATCTGACACAGCACTACAGTCGCCGGTGTGGCGAATACTTTTGGTTATGGTGCTATGACCAATTCTATCAACGATATCATAAACTCTAAAGCCGTATTGATAATAGGCTCAAACCCTGCGGAGAACCATCCTGTAGGTATGCAGCATATATTAAGGGCAAAAGAGCATCACGGTGCAAAGATAATCGTTGTTGACCCTAGATATACGAAAACGGCCGCAAAGGCAGATTATTACGTCAGAGTAAGACCGGGTACCGATATACCGTTTATGTACGGGATGATAAATCTGATAATCCAAAACGGATGGGACGATAAAGATTTCTACCTAAACAGAGTCTACGGTATGGAAAAAGCTATCGAGGAGTCAAAAAAATATACTCCGGAAGTAGTTCAAGATATTACCGGTGTTCCGGCGGCCCTACTAAGAGAGGTAACGGAGGTTTTTGCCAAAAACAAACCGGGTACTTTATTGTGGGCGATGGGGCTAACGCAACATACCATAGGAGCTTCAAATGCAAGACTTGCCCCTACTATCCAGATGATTCTCGGCAATATGGGTAAAGCAGGCGGCGGTTGTAACATCCTAAGGGGTCACGATAATGTACAGGGTGCTACCGATATGGGTTGTAACTCCGATACGCTTCCCGGTTATTACGGCTTAGCAGAAGGTGCTTGGAAGCATTTTAGCGCCGGATGGGGTGTTGATTACGAGTGGATGAAAGGCAGATTCAAATCCAAAGACCTGATGGAAAAAGTGGGCTTTACGCTTGCCAGATGGAATCAGGGGGTATTGGAAGAAGAGAAGATATATAACGGCGGAACAAACCTGAAAGCATTGGTGGTTTTGGGTAACGGTATAACCTCTACGGCGCTACAGCCAAAAGTAAAAGCGGCTTTGGACAAGCTAGAATTGATTGTTTTGGCAGATCCTTTTGTAAACGAGGCGGCAGTACTAACCGACAAAAAAGACAACGTCTTCTTGCTTCCGGCGGCTACGCAGATGGAGACAAGCGGTTCGGTGGTTGCAACAAACCGTTCAATACAGTGGAGACATCAAGTTGTTAAGCCTGTGCATGAGGCAAAACCGGATCAAGAGATTATGTTCGAGCTTGCAAAAAGACTCGGTTTTTACAAAGAGTACACCAAATCGCTAGGCGACGGAAACGGAAACTTTAGTTGGCCGGAAGATGCGACTAGAGAGATTAACAAAAACATACTAACGATCGGTATGCAAGGGGCTACGCCGGAGAGACTAAAAAAGCACTCCGACAATTGGCATTTGTTTAGCGTCAAAGACCTAATGGGCAAAGATACTTGCGCTAACGAGTATTTCGGTGTTCCTTGGCCTTGTTGGAGCGAAAATCATCCGGGAAGTCCAAACCTATACGATACTTCAAAATCGGTTATGGAGGGCGGTCTAGGGTTTAGAAACGGCTGGACGGACAAAAACGCCGAAGGCAAAGTTGTAACTGTTTATGAAAAAGACGGTGTAAACCTTATGGCGGGTGACGGATTTGCCCCTGTCGGCTCTAAAGTAGCAGGCGGATACGGGGAGATAACACCTGATGAGCTAACAAAATTAGGTATTGCGCTATCGCCGGAAGAGGCCGAAAAGGTAAAAGGGAAAAACTGGAAAACCGATAGAAGCGGTATTCTTGTCAAAAAAGCCCTTGAAAACGGTTTGGCACCTTTTGGAAACGGAAGAGCTAGGGCATTTGCGTGGAACCTCGGCGATAAACTGCCAATCCATAGGGAGCCTATACACTCTCAAAGAGCAGATTTGGCCAAAAAATACCCTGCTCAGGCAGACAAAAAAGACTTTTTCCGTGTTGATACCCAATATATCACAAAACAAAAAGAGAAAGACTGGTCAAAAGAGTTTCCGATTAACCTTGTTACCGGAAGACTTGTTGTATATAACGGTGCCGGTGTTGAGACTAGAGCGTCTAAATATCTGGCAGAACTCGTCCCTGAGATGTTTGTGAGAATTCATCCAAATCTTGCAAAAGAGTTAGGGGTGAAAAATAATTCGATGGTTTGGGTTCACTCTCCTGAGGGTTCAAAAATCAAAGTCAAAGCAAAATATAGCCATCAAGTGGATGAAAAAAGCGTATTTATGCCTTTCCATTTTGCCGGTGTATTCCAGGGTGAAGATTTATCGCACAAATACCCGCAAGGGTGCAAGCCTTATGCAACCGGTGAGAGTGTAAATACGATTACTAACTACGGTTTTGACTCCGTTACGCAGATGCCTGAAACAAAAGGCGGACTATGCAGAATAGAGAAAGCGTAAGGGGGAATGGATGAGAGTTAAGTTTTTAATAGATGAGAACAGATGTATCGAATGTCAATCTTGCGTCATAGCATGCAAAGAGGGGCATGAGCTTCCGGTCGGTGTCAATAGACGAAGAGTTGTTACGGTTAATGAGGGGATACAAAACAAAGAGATTTCGGTCTCTGTGGCTTGCTGGCATTGTGAAGATGCCCCTTGTGCAAAAATTTGTCCGGTCGATTGTTTTTATATCAGAGCAGACGGTATCGTCTTGCACGATAAAAACAAATGTATAGGTTGCAGTTATTGCCTTTATGCCTGCCCATTCGGCGCGCCTCAGTTTGCAAAACAGGAGCCTTTTGGCGTCAAAGGGAAAATGGACAAATGTACCTATTGCGCCGGCGGCCCTGATGAGACACACTCGGAAGCCGAATTCCACCATTACGGACAAAACAGGATAGCCGAGGGTAAAGTACCATTGTGTGCCGCTATGTGCTCAACAAAAGCACTTGTAGCCGGAGACGGTGACGAACTTTTAAAAATTGCCCAAAAAAGAGTTCATAAAAACGCTTTGGGTATAGACAGAAGCCAACAACCTTTTGCATGGGGGCAAGCTTATGGAAAATAAAAGCTTTTTCAAAAAATACGAGGCGTATATATTAACCGCTATAGCTTTTACGCTTCTAAATATTTGGTATTTTAACGTTACGGTTGCCGATATGGGTCTAGTGGTTCAATTTATCGCAGTAAAAACAGGGCATTTGCTCGGTATTTACGACGAACTACCTAGATTGACGGCCGGAGACCCTATCGGAAATAAGGTGTTTAGCGGCGATTATGCACTATTTGCCCCTGAGGTGATGAGAGCTTCTGCCGAGAGAGCCGAATACCTCCCTTGGGTGTTTAGTATAGAGATTACGGTTTTTGCCTTGATGTTTATATTTTTGGGGAGAAAAGAGGCCAAACTAACCAGACCGGATGATTTGGTCACGGTGTTTTCACCTTTCCAAAGAGCGGTTATATGGGCTAACATTTTTATGATGATTTGTCTGATTATCTCCGGCTTTAATATCACGTTCGGCGACAGATCTCAAGGCGGTATGATCCCTTATTATCTTAGACAACTTCATGAACTGGTGGGCTTTTTGTGGGCTCCGGTATTTATGGCTATGACAATTTTGGCGTTTAAAGATTGTAAGTTGCTCAAAAAAACTAGTCTTGCAAGCGTAATGTTCAAAGGTGCTTTTACACCGACTGAAAGGGTAGGATACTATGCATACGCAATTTTCGGTACATTGATTGTTGTATCCGGCCTATATATGTTTTTGGTTCATCCGCACTCATTAATCAATGCGGAAACAATCAACATGAGAAGGCTGATGCTGTTTTCCCACTTTGCCGGAACCGCTATTTTTATGTTTTTTACACTCGAATACGTATATTCAAGTGCAGTAGCGGTAAAGGGTTATCTAAGGGGACTATGGAGCGGAAAATATCCGAGAGAGTATCTCGAAAAGTTCCATCCGGAAATAGCCTCTGAGCTGAAATAATTTATAATTGCTTTATTAGCCCCCTGATTTTTCAGGGGGTATGTAAGGCAAGGTATATAAATGAGCGAATTTTTAAAAAAAGTAGTTATAGAGCGTTTGGACGGCGATACCGCCGTTATAGAAGAGGATGTGACAATCCAAGAGAGTAGAATGTCTGTTTTTTTAAACGGAGAAAAAGCTATCTCGATGATGTGTATTCCGGTAGATCAGGATGCTCATGCGCTCGGTTTTTTGATGGGCGAGGGGGTCATATCAGATGTGTCTGATGTGGACAAGATAGAGATATCAGAAGACGGCCTAAGGGTTGATATTTTTACAAATAAAATTAACGAAGAGAGCCTCAAGCATCTATACACCGAAAAGACCCTTGTATCAGGTTGCGGCGGCGGCATAACCGGAAATGTTGAAAATGCGGTAGAGGTTGATTTTATTGAGAGCGATTTTACCGTAGAGGTAGACTACATAAGAAGCAATGTAAAGCAGTTTTATCAGGAGAGTGAACTATATAGATTGACGGGGTGCGTCCATAAGGCGATGCTGATTTTGGATGACGGTCTGACGATTTGTGCCGAGGATATAGGTAGACACAATGCAATCGACAAAGTGGTAGGAAAAGCAAGATTATCCGGCAAGTGTACAAGCAGGGCTATTTTGGTTGTCAGCGGGCGGCTATCTAGTGAGATGGTTGTAAAGGCGGTTATGCACAAACTGCCGATTGTAGTCTCAAGAACCGCACCCACATTTTTAGGGGTCAAGACCGCCATGGTGCACGGTATCACACTTATTGGTTTCGCAAGAGGACAAAAGATGAATATCTATTCTCACTCTGCTAGATTATCTGGATTTAAAAGAGTAGGTATTTGATAGATATAGTCTCTACCCGTGTCGGTAGCGACTCAAAGCTTCCGTGTATTGAAGGGTGGAAAATATCCAAGGAGTTTTCGATTGAAAAAACGAAAATCGGGGATATATGCAAAGGTTCTAATATTAAAATCTCGGATTGTGAACTAGGTCTTTTTGGAAAGAAAAAAAATAGACGAGATATGACGGGCGGCTTTAACGGTGAAATAGTCGAAAAGCTGTTGAAACAGGTAGATACTGAAAAAAAGATATCATGTGAAGAGCTATGGGGGTTTGCCTCAAAAAACAACCTCTCGCTTTTAAAGGCCGCTTCAGTCGCCGATGAAGCCGGAGTAAAAGTCATAGATTGTTGTTTCGGTTGTTTTTAGGCTGAGGCTTTATTGTTTAATCGTCTTAAAGTGATAAAAATAACTATGCATACAACCATCATTATAGCGGCAACAGGTGCCGAGTAGCTTAGACCGAAAGAGTTAAACCTCTCATATATGAGCACCGAAGCTGTCATCGGATGATATGCCAATATGACTACGGCTCCGAATTCGCCTATACCTCTCGCCCACATCATAATAGCCCCGTTAAATATATCCCTTTTGGCTAGCGGAAGCGATATTCTAAAAAATACGCTAAACATTCCGGCCCCAAGGGTCCTACCGACGTTTTCGAGTCTTTTATCAACCTTACAAAAACCCTCTTTTGCCCCGTTTATAAGGTACGGTGCCGATAAATACATCATAGCTATCATGATTCCGGCCTCCGTCCCCATAAAGCTGATACCAACGGCACCAAACAGCTCTCCAACCGGATACCCGCCCCCAAAAACACCAAGCAATGCAATTCCGACAGCCGTATGCGGGATTAGCGTCGGTATATCAATGATCGTCTCTATGACAGATTTCCCAAAAAAGTCGTATCTAGCCAGTAGATAAGCAAGCGGAATACCTGTTAAGGCCACAAATAAAGTAGCGTAAAGGGCAATTTTTAGGGTTAAAAATATGCTCTCCAAAACAGACGGCTCCATAGCGGTTTGGATAACGGCTTTTGGGTCTGCCCCAAAAATCATTTTTGCCAATGGAATCGTTATAAACATAAGGAGTATTGAGCTTAGAAAAATAAAAATCCAAAAAAAACGACCCTTAATCATAAAAACCACACATCTTTTTCGTTAAATCCGATATATACCGATTCGCCGATTTTGGGTAATAATGCGTAATACTCTTTTAACGGGACTTTGACAAACAACTCCCCTGCCGCAAAAGAGAGATAGACTTTGAAGTGATCTACTATCTCTATGATATTTATAATACTGGCCCCAAAGGTATGCTCCTTGCCGTTTTTGTCTCTTGAAATCTCTACCAGATTCGGGTCAATACTAAAATGACGTTTGGTGCACTCTTTTTTTAGCATTGTGCATTCAAAAATGTTTTTATGCCCCAAAAACTCCGCTACTTGCAGGTTTGATGGATGTTTGAGTACGCTATTGCAGTCTCCGACTTGCAACAAAGAGCCATTCAAAAGTACACCGATTCTATCCGCCAAAAAAGAGGCTTCCCTGAAATTATGAGTTACATACACGGTTGTTAGCGAGAACTCTTTGTGCATCTCAAGTAAAAATTGCATTATCGAATTTCGCAGCGATGGATCAATCGAGCTAAGAGGTTCATCCAGTAAAAAAAGTTTCGGTTTAGATGCCAAAGCTCTAGCTATCCCTATCCTCTGTTTTTCGCCGCCCGATAGATTTGCTATTTTGCGATCCAATATTTTTTCTATTTGCAAAAAAGCATATATCTTATCTAGTTCGGCAGTTGTTGCAGTATCTTTTTTGTATTTGCACGAAAATAGAATATTCTCCCTTGCACTCATATTTGGAAATAGGGCAAAATCCTGATATATGAAGCCTATATTCCGTTTTTCAGGGGCAGATTTCGTCATATTTTTGCCGTCAATATGTATCTCTCCGGCTATATCACGAAGACCCGCAATGCTCTCCAGCAAAAATGTTTTTCCGCTACCCGAAGAGCCCAAAATTGCAAAAAATTCACCTTTTTTTATGTCAAGATTTATGGGCGAAAGACAAAATCCGGAGCCAGTAAAAGATAAATTTTTTAGCGATACGAAATACACCTTATTTTTTACCTTTGATGACTACGGATGGAAGTGGATTATGTGCGTTTGCCCTCATTATCTCGAGCCCCTCTTTTGAAAGGACAAAAGAGGCAAACAGTTCTGCCCCTTTCGGATTTTGCGGACTATTTTGGTTTTTCGGTATCGTCAACCCGTATACTATGGCCTCACCGTATTGTCTGTCTATTTCACCAGGTTTTTTGCCGGTTATATCGAAAAATACTTTTTTATACTCCCCATCTTTTGCAGGGTCAGACAAGTCGATTTGAGCCGGTAGTTTGACGTACGGCATTTTGTGTTGTTTTGCTACCGATTCGTATATAAACAGATAATCCAGTTGACCGCTTTCCAAAAGCGCCAATAGGTCGGTCTCTTTCGGGCGTATGTTTTTTATCGGTCTGTTTTTAACTAACGAATCAAATAATCCCTGTTTTTTGTAAAATAGTTCCGAGAGCTTCCATACGAGCATTGTCCTGTAACCGGCTGGATCCGCATTCGGGTCAGAGTGTCCGTAGTTTACTCCTGCTCTTTGAATTACGTTAAACCAATTTTGGTTGTTTATCTCGTTTGCAAATTTTGATTTTGGGGTATACATAATTACCATTGAGTTTGTAGCGAAGAGGGCATTGTATGTTGCATTTCCGGACTCTATTAGCAGTTCGTCAATAACCTTGTAATCTGCCGTTGCAATCACGTCACACGGTTTTTTAAGCTCAGTTATATTTCTTGCAGCGGTTCTGGAGCCGTATGCTTCGCGCAAAACGTCGTACTCAGGATATTTGGACTCAAAAGCGCTTTCAATGGCCGCAAACGGAACCGATAGGCTACCGGCATGGAAAACCACTATTTTATCCTTTGCCGAGAGTATTGTTGAGGCAAAAAGGAGTGCGGCAAGGATGAATCCTGTTTTTGTTTTCATAAAAAATAATCCCCGTTTCATTATGCATTTTTAGAATAACGAAATTATGCCTTTAAAATGTTATAAAAAGCTTAAGGGATTAGATTATTTTATACTTAGGGCTTTGTGTTGTCTGTATCTAAGTCCTAATAGTGAGACCGTCTCGGCTATTTCGGAATCAGACAATTCCGTAAAACTAAAGCTCAACATCTCTCTGGCGGCCTCAATATCGTATCCGGCAGCCCTAAGTACAAAAGACGGCTCTTTTGTCATAGCATTGCAACCCTCACCGTTTGTAATCATAATTCCATCAAGAGACATTATATAGACGAATTCACCGGCCTTTATCCCTTTTAGGCCGAATGCAAATCCGTTTTTAAACGTCTTGTCAGGCTCTATAAAAAATATAAGATCATCACCGAATACTGTTTTTAAGGCGTTTATTACTCTTTGTTTTGTATCTGTAATCTTTAGCTCTGTTTTTTGTTTTATACCATAGTGCAAAGAGGCTAGGGCAAATAAATCCACTCCGGAGAGATCGATATTTTTTGTTTTTTTATCAAAACAAAAAACCGACGCTTTTGTTCCGGCCGTTATCCTATCACCTCTGACAAACGGTATATCGGTATACTTTGAAGGTGCACACCCGAAAGATACGTCACTTATCAGTAGAGCATCTTTTATGGTATGCTTGATATTTTCGAGACTCTCAACAATAAACAACTCATAATCGGTCTCCGATACAAAAAAGGCCTCAGCTCCTTGTTTTATGGCCTCTTGCAATGAATGGAGCGATACATTGCACTTACTGTCTATCTGTATCTCAAAGCAGTTGTCTCCGTAAAAACTCTTGGCGATTCGTTGCAGATCTATACTCTCTTTTTTGCTAACCGCTATTTTGTTGCAACCGATGGATTTTAGGTAATCAAAAATACCCAAATACAAAGATACGGTCGAGTCTGCATAAACGATATTTTGACGATTCATTGTGGAGGCTATAGAGGAGAGTATATTTTTTGCCTCCAGTTGGCTCTTACGATCGCTAGGTGTCGGTTTTTTCCCGAAATAGTTTGCAAAAATCTCCCCGCTATTCGGTAAAGGCAAAGGGTTTAAAGCGATATCAAGCCTCATTTTTTTGTTTCAACCCATCAAAGAATTCCCCGTTTTCACCGAATATCTCGGCAAACCGTTTGCTTGCATAGCCATCTACATCAAGCCTAAAAAGCTCATATTTTGATATCAGTTCTTCGCCGATAGCCGATACCTCGGCGCCGCCGCCGTCTGTTCCGCCTCTTTGTTTTTTGCTCAAAATATCACTGCTCAGCAGCTCTTCGACTACTTTGACATGCCCCCACGCTTTTTTGTATCCAAGCTCCATTTTTTTAGATGCGCCTAAAATACTGCCTGTCTCTTTGATTGCAGACAAAAGAGCCTTTTTCCCCTCACCGAAAACTATCTGCCCGTTGTCGTCTTCAATCCAAACTTTTATTTTTGCTTTCACGCTTCACCTCTTTTTATGCAACATACCTATAAAAATTGTACCAAAAAAATCACAACCGTCCAGATAAAAGCTTTTTAACATCTCCAAACTATAATATCCCGCAAACAGAGAAAAAATTTCGGAGAAAAGTATATGAATAAAGGTAATGACCCTATTGTAGGATTTTTGGACGCTTTGCATTTGGTTGCGGATAAAACAAAAAATTTTTCAAAAAAAGAGACGGTATCGTTGTTTGAAGCGGTAGATATGGTTTTGGCAGAGGATATACTGTGCGTAAAACCGCTTCCGGCTTTTACAAACTCGGCAATGGACGGCTATGGGGTCAAAGTTTCCGACGGCGGTAAACGTATAGTTGTCAAATACACCGTGTATGCGGGAGATAATCCGGAAGGTGTGGCAATAAATGACGGCGAGGCGATAAAAATAATGACAGGAGCCCCGGTTCCTCCGTCAGTCGAGCTTGTTGTCCCTTTTGAAAACGGCATTGAGCCGGATGATACAGGGGTCACTCTGCCGGATAACCTAAAAAAAGGGGCAAACATCAGAAAAAAAGGGGAGGAGGCAGACATGGACGAACCCCTGTTGTCGACCGGAACAGTCTTGACCCCGTCTGCTATCGGGATGCTTGCCAGTCAGGGGATTTTTGCCGTTACGGTAGCCGCAAAACCGAAAGTAGCCGTCATCTCTAGCGGAAACGAGATAGTGGAGCCGTGGGATAAGGCCTTAGAGCATCAAATCTATAACTCAAATGCATCCACCCTCATGGCGCTTTGCAAACAGTACGGCTCAAAGCCTCACTATGTCAGACTCCTAGCCGATACATACGAGGCTACCGTGGATGCAATAAAATCGCTTAGTGGATACGACCTGATTTTGACTACCGGAGGAATCAGCATGGGTGAGGCCGATTACATCGGCAGAGCATTTATCGATTGCGGACTCTCTGTAATATTCAAAAAAATCCAGCTAAAACCGGGGAAACCTACAATGTTTGGATATTTGGGTGAAACTGCCGTATTGGCACTCCCTGGAAATCCGTTGTCGGCTATAGTCAATTTCTATCTATTCGGAGCACCTGCAATAGCCAAAATGCAAGGCTCAAAAGCACTCTATCCAAATTTTGTACTGGCAAAAAACAAAATCGGATTTGAGATTAAAAACTCAAGAGCAAACGTTGTTTTAGGCTCTCTGAGAGATGGAGAGTTTGAGGTTTACGGGCAAAACAAGTATGGCTCCGGGATGCTAAAACCGATAGCAGGATCCAATGCTTTTATCGTAACGGGGGAGAATATAACAAAGGTAGAAGAGGGTGATAACGTCAAAGTTGTTCTGCTAGACTCCGGACTCATCGAAGAGTTTTCCGACTTTATGATTAATTAAAGTTGTTTAAATGGCGGTATACAACAGGATTAGAGGAGCATAAAAGCTCCTACTAAGCCCCGTCAAAAGCTATTTTTGCAGCACCTATTGCACCGTTTAGCTGTGGATAAGGATGCAAAGATAGTTTGATTTCCAATTGCAACTCTAGCATTTCCACAAGCAGCGGGTTTAGTGCTCCGCCACCCGTAAATACGACTCTTTTGTCAAGCTGATATTTTCTAGCCATTGTTGATAGCCTTGATGCCACGGAATTGTGTACCCCTGCCCCTATATTTTCAGCACTCTCTTTTTTGGCTATTAGGGATATTAGCTCTGATTCTGCAAATACGGCACACATGGAAGATATTTCTATCAACTTGTCGTATTTTTTGCACGCTTCTCCAAACTCTTCGAGTGCGAATCCGAGTCTTGTTGCCGCAATTTCTAGAAATTTTCCCGTTCCTGCGGCGCATTTATCATTCATTCTAAAATCAACAAATTGCCCGTCTTCTATCTGTATCACTTTTGCGTCTTGACCGCCGAGGTCTATAACAACAGAGGTATCCTCAAAAAACATACAAGCCCCCTTTGCGTGAGCTTGTATTTCACTGATACTTTTGCATCCAGTTTTTTGCTTCATCATGTCTCGCCCATAACCTGTGGCAACTATGGACGATATATTTTTGCCGTTTAAAAACTCCATGACTCTATCGTCTTGGTTGACTAGTGTATGTATCGTATAAACTTCGGATACGCCACCGTTAGCATCCAATGCCGCTATTTTGGTGTACGTCGAGCCGATGTCCACTCCCCAATACATCAGGCTTTTGCCTGTTTTTTTGCTTTAACGGATTCGATAAACGCCTCAACCCTTGTTTTTATCTGTCCGGCATCTTCCGGTGAATAGTCGGATTCTATTGCAAGATATGGTATTCCTTCTGCTTTTAGCGCCTTTTCTACCAAAAAAGACTCAACATTGTATGTGTGGCAAAATGACAACGTATAATAAATAACGCCGTCCGCTTCTCTTTCTTTAAACATGGAGACTATTTTTTGTATTCGCTCTTCGTTCGGAGTGAAACAAGCGCAATCTATTTTTTTGTATCTTTGCATCATTTTTGCCGTCAACTCTTCTTTTGTGCCGACACCGTCAAGCTCTACGTCATCCTTGTAGTATCTGTGCCCTATGCAAGACTCTTCGTTGATGATAGCTCCGCCGCTTGTTTCTACTATGTGATGTAACTTCCAGTTTGGAGCGGCAAAAGGGGTGCCTAGCACCATAAGCCTAGCCGTATCGCTATCAAAAACACTGCTTTTTTGTGATACTCTTTTTTCTAGCTCGTCGCACAATTCGTTTAGCATTTCGGTAAACCTGGTAGGTTCATCTACAAACGATATTTGAGATATTAGTAGTCCGTCTTTGCCGCTTATAGGTACGATATCAGGATACATCCCCCTTAATTTGTCTAGTCTTCTAAGCGCAGCTCTTTTTGCATTGATAATCTCGGTTGCATTTTTCATCTCTTCAAAACTAAGTTCCCTGCCGGCGACCTCTTCGATATGCGTGTTGAACTCTTCAACCTCTTTGCCCCACAATACCATGCTTTTTTCATCTTTTTTTTGCGGGATTTGCATTACATGAACGGGATGGTGTGTGTTTAGAACTTCCCATGTTTTTTTCTTTGCCTCACAGGTCGTTTCGCCGTATATAAAGTCTGCAGATTGAGTGTATCCGCACATTTTTAGCAGCTTGAAGCCGTGAGCAGACTTGATTAGCGGACAGATGTTTCTAGGGAGTTCTTTTTCGGCTTCAGGTATAGAGGCTGGCGAGCCGCTACATAGACCGTAACAAGCACCTCCTGCCGCCACGACAGTCTCTTCGGGAACGAATATGCAAAATGTTCCGACAAGCGGTTTGCCCTGTTCTTTGAGTTTGTCTAGTTCAGCTATTCTGCCCGTTTGTAGATTTCTCCAAAACTCATCAAAGTATTCCATTTTTGACGGTCTGTTGTTTTGCGTCAAAAACACCTCTTCGTGTCTTTTGATTGCCCCGTCAACTCCGACCGTTATTTTTTGGGTATCGATACCTAGTTTGTTCCATAGAGAGTGGTATTGTTCGTAGCTCATTGCTGCTCCTCATATTTTTAGGCGCAGGCAAAACTTGACATCGTAGATAGTGCATACAGGATGTGCGTCCCAACCCTTGGGATACTGCCTTGCGTTTTCAGTACTTGACTGTGCCTATATTATCTGCCTTTATCGCTTAAAATCGGATATAATAAAAACGTCTTAGTAATATGAAGGTTTAAAATAATGGAAAAATTGAAATTTACTAGTTGGTTATTTTTATGCTCGTTTGCATTATTTATATGGCTGTTTTCTATTTTTTTGAAACCTTTTTTGGTTGCATCTTTATTGGTTTTGGCAACATACGAGTTTTCGGACAGAATTGACGGTAGACTCTCTAATGTCCGGATAAATTTGATAGCAAAAAACAAAAATCTTATAACGGCTTCGCTCCTTACCGTTATTTTTGGTGTTTTACTGTTTGCTCCGATCGGCTACTCTACGGTGTATATATTGAATGACCTATCCGGATTTGATATCTCATCCGTACAGGGTTGGATCCGGACAGTTGAGGAGACGATCCAAAAAAGCTCTTTTTTGAGCCTCCAGATAAAAAATGAAGCAATTGCCTTGATTGAGAGGCTAAATTCGGAATCTTTTTGGATAGAGGAGGGTAAAAATATAGCCTCCATAGTCGGTGGGATACTTGGCAAAGTAGCATCATCTATGGCAGAACTTGCCATGGTTGTTATTTTCTTCTTTTTAATCCACTGGTTCAAAAAAGATATCGTCCGGTTTTTTGAGCCGCTCATACCGTTGGAGTCCGAACAAAAAAAAGAGCTAGGAAAAGAGATTATAAGCGCTATATCCGTTGTATTTTTGACCCTTCTTGGTGTCATGGCGGCACAGGGGGTTGCTTTTTATGTTTTGATGCTATTTTTTGATTATGATGCGGCAATGCTAGGCTTTTTATCGGCTGTCTCATCTGTTGTTCCGATTTTAGGGACGGCTCTTGTATGGGTTCCGGTTGCGGCTAACGAGTTTTTGCAGGGGAACATCATAGGGGCTATTATTATCTCCTTTTACAGTTGGTTTGTGATGGCATTCTTGATAGATAATTTTTTGAGGCTTTTTTTGCTCTCAAAAGTTGCCGTAATGTTACGATCCGACTATAAAATGAATGAGTTTTTACTATTTTTTTCGATAGCCGCAGGGCTGGCAACTTTCGGATTTTGGGGGTTTATCGTGGGGCCTTTTGTGGCGGCTTTGTTTCTGGCCTCTTCCAGACTTTTACAAAGTTCAAAAAAAATATACTAAAAACTGAAAAATATAGTAAAATCTACCGACTTAAAAGATACACGGAGGTTCTAGTGGCTAAAAAAGTAATACTCGTAGACGACTCAAAAACCATTCTCGCAACGGCGCAGATGGCTGTGGAGGAGCTTGCAGCTTCTGGAGTTGTTGAGTTTAAGACGTATTTAAATCCGGAGGAGTTGTTGTCCAATTTAAAAAGCGGAGCCGAGAGCTTCGATCTGCTGATATCGGATATAAATATGCCCCAGATGAACGGGTTGGATCTTGCTAGAGAGATTAAAAACGATGCCAGATTCAAGCAAAAGCCGATACTCATTTTAACCACCGAGAGTTCGGCGGATATGAAGCAAATGGGCAAGGATATTGGAGTGACCGGATGGATGGTTAAACCTTTTAGCGATGAGAAACTTGTAAAATCCATCAAGATGGTTTTAGGGATTTAATGATGAAAGAGAGCGAAAAATCACACATAAAAGCCTCCAAAAATAAATTTTTGACATTTTTTTTAGGGGAAGAGGAATACGGGATCGATATCTCTCAGGTTAAAGAGATAATAGCCATTATGAAAACAACTGCCGTACCTAAAACACCCGCATACGTGGTGGGCGTTATAAACCTAAGAGGTTCGATTATTCCGGTTATCGATACAAGACTTAGGTTTGATATGCCGCATATTGAGTATGACGAGCAAACTGCGATAATCATTGTAGAAATAGACAAAATTAGTATCGGCTTTATAGTCGATAAGGTCGAAGAGGTACTCTCTATCGATGATGCGAACATATCTGAACCGCCGAGGTTTGGGACAAACATCAACATCGACTTTATAAAAAATATGGCTAGAGTTGGCGAGACGGTTGTTATGATCTTGGATCTTGAAAAACTATTTGAAGCCGAAGAGTTGTCGGCTCTTGATATGATGAGTAAAAACTAAAAGGGGAAACGGTGGGTTGGCTTGATAATATGGTTTTGAAAAGCAAGTTGGTGCTTTTGACGTTAGTGATGGTTATTGGTTTTTTGGTGTTAGGTGCGATAGTCTATAGCGGAGTCGATAAATGGGCGATGCAGACTACGGAGATAGGTAAAAATAATCTCCCCTCTCTTGACGGTCTTTATACAATCAAAGACGGTGTGTATCAGGTAGCCGTTCAAGCCAATAGGGTGCGAGGTCTTGCCGGTGATTCAGACTACAAAAGTAAAATGCTTGACTCTATAGCAAAATTCAAAGCCGGATTTGAGACTATCGAAAAAGGGTGGAAAACATACGAACCTTTGCCGAGAACCCCTGAGGAGGAGAAAAGTTGGCAAGAATTTAAAAAAATATACGCCGAATGGAAAAAACTAAATGACGAGCTTGTTGCATCTGCCTTGGAGCCTATCTCTAAAGAAAACGACCAAAAGGTAGTATCGGAGTTATTTTTACGCATAACGCCGATGATAGAAAAAATGCGCCCCGTAAGAGAGGCCGGCTTTAAAGAGATTACCGTTATGTTAGATATTAGCAAAAAAGGTGCAGAGACAATGGTTTCGCAAGCAATAAGCGATTCCGGCGAGTATAGAAATATCTCTATTGTCGTAGTGTTGACGGCTCTTTTTATAGGTGTTTCGCTCTCCATCCTAATAATCCGCTCCGTAACCCGCTCAATAACAGAAGCAGTCACCACAATCAATGAGGGTGCTTTGCAAATAACATCTGCCGCAGACCAAGTTGCATCTAGCTCTACCTCTTTGGCACAAGGGGCATCAGAGCAGGCAAGTAGCGTTGAAGAGGTTAGTGCTACCCTCGAAGAGACTACGGCTAGCGTTACATCTAATACTGAAAACGCCAGACAGGCAGATATATTGGCAAAAGAGGCAAACAAAGCGGCAAAAGAGGGTCTAAGCAAAGGTGAAGAGCTTGTAGGTTCTATGCAAGAGGTTACCGAATCGGCTGCAAAAATAGCAAACATAGTAAAAACAATAGACCAGATAGCATTTCAAGTAAACCTACTAGCGCTAAACGCAGCAGTGGAGGCAGCAAGGGCAGGGGAGCACGGACTAGGATTTGCGGTTGTTGCCGATGAGGTTAGAAACCTTGCACAAAGAGCGGCTAATAGTGCAAAAGAGACGGCCGTAGTCATCGAAGAAGCTGTAGGTCAAATCAAAAAAGGTTCAGAGATAGCCAATCTAGCCAGTAACTCGTTTAGAGACATCGAAGACAAAGCAAAAAAAGTATCAGACCTAATCGGCGAAGTTGCAATGTCAAGCAGAGAACAAACCGAGGGTTTAACACAGCTAAACAGCGCAATGGGTCAGATAGATCAGGTAACCCAACAGGTAGCGGCAAACTCGGAAGAGGCAGCAGCAGCATCGGAAGAGCTTAATGCACAAGCCGTAGCGGCCTTGGAAGCCGTAGCGGCTCTTGCTAAAATAGTCGGGATTGATGTTGATTCACATCACCCACACTCAGCACCGAAGTCTGTAAGCAAACAATCTTCTCCTATAAAAAAAGAGATAAGACAGGTATCACATAGACCTGTCGTAACGGCAAAAGCAAAACCTGCACAAGGCAGAAAAGATGCGGATGAGATATTTCCGTTAGATGAAAGCGATTTGAAAGAGTTTTAAGAAAATAAGCGCAAGAAGAGGGGGGAATTTCTATGGGTTGGCTAGATAATATGGTTTTAAGAACCAAGCTAATGTTACTTACCGTTTTTATGTTGGCGGGGATAGCTTTTTTGTCCTACAAAGGATTTTCTGGCGCTAACGGGTGGATAGAAGATGTTGAAGGTATTGGTAAAAAAGAAGTTGTTCAGAGTACCGCCGCACTAAAAATGGACAGGGAGAGACTTGTTATCAGGGCGCAAACACTTTCCGTCTATGAGCATGAGTTAAATTATAATGCACAAGCCTCATTTGCTAAAGTTTTAGATCAGAGAGAAAAATCGTGGTCTATTTTCGAAAAGCATATGAAAACATATGAAAGTTTAATTGCAACAGAGAACGGCAAAAAAGATTTTGCAGATTTTACCGAAAAGTATAAAGCTTGGAGAAGCGAATATGCTCAAATAGATTCTGTGATAAAAAAATTATCAGAGAATAAAGATCCAAATATACAAAAAGAGCTTTTCGTGACATATAAAGCAGAGGTATCGCATATGATACCGGTGTCAGATGCAATGGGTTCAGCGCTCAATAAACTACTTGACAGAAGAGAGTCAAAAATAAAAGAGGTTGTGGATACGGCCTATGGGGAAGCATCTTCATCCAGAAACTCTGTAGGCGTATCGGCTTCGGTAGTTATAGTCATATCTATTATCTTGGCCGCCCTCATCATCCGCTCCGTAACACGCTCAATCACAGAAGCGGTCACCACTATAAACGAAGGTGCATTACAAATCACCTCTGCCGCCGATCAGGTAGCATCTAGTTCTACCTCTTTGGCGCAAGGTGCATCAGAGCAGGCAAGTAGCGTTGAAGAGGTTAGTGCTACCCTCGAAGAGACTACGGCTAGCGTTACATCTAATACTGAAAACGCCAGACAGGCAGATATATTGGCAAAAGAGGCAAACAAAGCGGCAAAAGAGGGTCTAAGCAAAGGTGAAGAGCTTGTAGGTTCTATGCAAGAGGTTACCGAATCGGCTGCAAAAATAGCAAACATAGTAAAAACAATAGACCAGATAGCATTTCAAGTAAACCTACTAGCGCTAAACGCAGCAGTGGAGGCAGCAAGGGCAGGGGAGCACGGACTAGGATTTGCGGTTGTTGCCGATGAGGTTAGAAACCTTGCACAAAGAGCGGCTAATAGTGCAAAAGAGACGGCCGTAGTCATCGAAGAAGCTGTAGGTCAAATCAAAAAAGGTTCAGAGATAGCCAATCTAGCCAGTAACTCGTTTAGAGACATCGAAGACAAAGCAAAAAAAGTATCAGACCTAATCGGCGAAGTTGCAATGTCAAGCAGAGAACAAACCGAGGGTTTAACACAGCTAAACAGCGCAATGGGTCAGATAGATCAGGTAACCCAACAGGTAGCGGCAAACTCGGAAGAGGCAGCAGCAGCATCGGAAGAGCTTAATGCACAAGCCGTAGCGGCCTTGGAAGCCGTAGCGGCTCTTGCTAAAATAGTCGGGATTGATGTTGATTCACATCACCCACACTCAGCACCGAAGTCTGTAAGCAAACAATCTTCTCCTATAAAAAAAGAGATAAGACAGGTATCACATAGACCTGTCGTAACGGCAAAAGCAAAACCTGCACAAGGCAGAAAAGATGCGGATGAGATATTTCCGTTAGATGAAAGCGATTTGAAAGAGTTTTAAATATGCAAATAGACGGTGATAGACTAAACATATCGTTAGATATGACGCAGGCAGATATCGATGAGCTAAAAAAGTTTGTTCTGCCTCGTCTTGAATATATAGAAGAGGTCGGTTTTGAGGGCGGCGACGATGAGATGCCCCTGTCGTCAGCCCTTATCGCTTTTTTGGTGAGTCTCAAAAAAACAAAATCCAACATCAAGATACCGTTTATAGACGGCGGAGGATTTGATTTTAAAAAACTCGGAAAAGCTGAATGGATATGCCATGAATAAAGAGCAGTTAAAAAATATATTCATCGAAGAGGCCTCCGAGATTATCGAAAAACTCGATGCCGATATTGTGGATTTTGAGTCTGATACAGGAAATAAAGAGCTAATCAATGAGCTTTTTCGTGGTGTTCATACCCTAAAAGGGAATGCCAATGCGTTTGGGTTTACCAGACTCGGCGGCTTTGTCCATCATTTTGAGGATTTGCTAGATAACTATAGAAGCCCCGGTGCCGTAGTTCCGGAATCAGCCGTTGATACGTTGCTAAAATCGGTAGACGTAATAAAAGAGACGTTAAATTACGAGGTTGCCGAATCGGACGGACTACCGGAAAACTATGACGAGTGTCTGTCTGCCATTATCGCTTTACTTGACGGCGGAAGTGCCAAGGCTACAAAAGACGAACCGCCGCTAAAAGATTTAGCATCTGAATTTAGCGCCAACGAAGTTCAAATTGGCGAAGATTCGAGCGGACTAGAGTGTGCCCAGAGGATAAAGCAAAAGATATCGGCTGATGGGCAAAAATACCATATAGACGGCAAAACTCTATATGCGGTAGATTTTATATTTGACAAAGATATATATTTTAGAGGCTATGACCATATCGTATTTTTGAAGATGCTATCCGATGTCGGCGATATACTCCATACATATTGGGACATGGAGCACGTCCCGAAACTCTCGGAATTTGCAGCCGAGGACTCATATCTTCCATTAGTATCTGTTCTTCTCGCTTCTGAGAAGCCGGAGGCTGAGATATCTGAGATTTTTGAATTTTTATTCGAGCACGAATATGCAATAAGGGCAATAGAGGCAAAAGCGGCAGAAATAGCCGCAGTAAAAGAGGAGATAAAACCACAAGGCGATGCACCAAAAAAGATTGAAGAGCAGGAGCAGGCAAGTAAACTACCTGAGAGCAAACAACAGACATCTTCAGTTGTAAAAAAAGAGGAGTCAGCCCAAAAGTCGTATATCAAAATTGACACGGCAAAACTGGATGAGCTTTTCGACACCGTAGGGGAGCTTGTTATCGCCCAGAACTTTATCGCTCAGAATGAAAAGATAAAAGATCTTGGTGACTCAAATATAAACAAAACGATAGAGACGCTCTCTAAAATCACGAAGACGATTCAAGACAGAGTTATGTCTCTTAGGATGGTTGCTATCAGGGATACATTTGAGAAGATGAAACGGGTGGCCAGAGATACGGCCAAAAAAACCGGCAAAGATATCAAATTGGTTATTCAGGGTGAAGAGACAGAGATTGATAAAACAATGATCGACTCCCTATCTGATCCTATCGTACATATGATACGAAATGCTATCGACCACGGGCTAGAGGATAGCAATGATGAGAGGGAAGCAAAAGGGAAAGAGAGAGATGGGACGATATCCCTGAGAGCGTTTCATAAAAGCGGAAATATTATTATCGCAATCTCCGACGACGGTAGGGGTATCGACAAGGAAGCGGTCTTAAAAAAAGGGATAGAAAGAGGTCTTGTCGATCCAAACGACACCCTGACCGACCAGCAGATATTCTCGCTTATCATGCAACCCGGTTTTTCCACTGCAAAAACAATTAGTGATATATCCGGCAGAGGTGTCGGCCTTGACGTTGTTAAGACATCTATAGAAAAGCTACGGGGCAAAGTTGAGATAGACAGCGAAATAGGCTACGGTAGTACTTTTTCTATCATATTGCCGCTCACGCTTGCAATTATTGATGGAATGTTGGTTAAAAGCGGTGCTGAGACGTTCATCATCCCAACGCTTAGCGTAGTAGAGTCGTTTGTCCCGCAAAAAGAGATAGTCCATATGTTAAAAGGGCGTGGTGAGTTTGTAAACCTAAGAGGGGAGCAGATTCCGGTTATTAGATTAGATGAGGCACTTGACGTAAAAACTCCGCACAGGCCACAAATTTGGGAGAGCACACTTGTATGCGTAGATTCTGAGCGTGGTAGATTTGCTATTTTGGTAGATGCCTTACTTGGTCGCCAACAGGTTGTTATCAAAAGCCTCGGACGCTCTATGGCAAAAATACGTGAGATATCCGGCGGGGCGATTTTGGGCAACGGCGATATAGCCTTGATTTTGAATATTGACGGGCTATGCTCCGAGTCGGACAAATAATTAATGCTTGACATAGAGATAACAAACGAAGAGTTTGAAAAAATCCGTTCATTTGTTTACAAGAGGGTAGGGATTGCCCTATCCGAACAAAAATCGGTAATGGTAAAGGGTAGACTACACAAAAGATTAAAACATTTCGGCTTTAAGACTTTTAGTGAGTATTACCGTTTTTTAAATTCTAAAGAGGGAGAGGATGAGTTTATAGATTTTATAAACGCAATCTCCACAAATGTCACCTCTTTTTTTCGCTCCCCGCAGCAGTGGCAGTATTTAAAAGAGAATATGGAGAAGATATTCGGTAAAAAACAAAAAATCAGGATCTGGTCGGCAGCTTGTTCTAGCGGCGAAGAGCCGTATACTATTTCTATGTTTTTGAGGGATAACCTAAAAGATTTCTCACAAAGAGATATCAAGATACTTGCTACCGATATTTCACATAAAGCCATGTCAAAAGGGGTCAGGGGAGAGTATGCCGAAAAGGATATATCCGGTATTTCATCTACACAGCTGCAAAAATATTTTGACAAACATAGAACAGCCAATGGGTTACAGTACGCCGTCAAAGACGAGCTAAAGTCCGATATTGTTTTTAGAAGTTTTAATCTCGTGACGGGTGATTTTACGATTTTTAAAAACAAATTTGACATTATTTTTTGCCGAAACGTTATGATTTATTTTGATAATCCGACAAAAAAAGCGTTAATCAGCAGGTACGCAAAACTACTTGACAAAGGTGGGTTGTTGGTTATCGGTGATTCGGAGGCCATAACCGAAAATAAGCACGAATTCGGACTTCTCAAGTCGTCAATTTATACAAAACTATAAAAAACCAAACAAAGGGTCAATATGCAAGATTTGCACAATTTAAGCGACGAATCGATACTGCAAGAGATTGAGAGAAGATTTAAAGAGAAAAACGCCTCAATCGAAGAATCTGAATTTTTAAATAAAAAACTTATAGACCTAAACCAGAGACTGATTGAGGTAGACTCGGTAAAAAGCGAGTTTTTATCCCTTATAAAAAACGAATTCAATAACCCGATATCATCGGTTTTAAATATTTGCTCAATAGTCCTAACGGGTAAAAAGCCGGAAAAAACAACCGAGCTTGTCGAGATGCTCCATATGGAGATTTTGAGGCTTGATTTCCAGATTAAAAATATAATAGCCGCTAGCGAGATAGAAGCCGGAAAAACCGAGAGCTACTATACAAAAATCAATTTTGAGAGTATCCTAAGTGATGCAAAATCGGCTTTTATCTACCTCATAAAAGACAAAAATATCAATATTGTCCTGCAAAACGACTGTAGTGAAAAAATAATTTCCGATGCCTCAAAACTATATCTTATTATCTCAAATCTCCTATCCAATGCGTGCGAATACACATATCCGGATAAAACTATTACCGTTAGACTAAAAAACGATGATACAAAACTCTATATCGAAGTAGAAGATGAGGGGGAGGGGATTAGTGTTGATAACAAAATGCTCGTTTATAATAGATTTAGTCAGTTTAATCAAGGTGTCAATAGGGCAAAAACAGGACTCGGCTTGGGTCTTAGCGTCGTAAAAGGCGAGGTTGAGGCGCTTGACGGAGAGATAGATTACGATAGTGAGCACGGTAAAACCGTATTTAAGGTTGAGATTCCATTGGCAAACGAGTGTCAGGAGTGCGGTAGCGGCGGCGGAAACGATATTCTGTTTGAAGATTTTGACGACGCATTCGAAATGTAAGTCGGCGGAATAACATAAATGTACGAAAAAGTATTTATTCACGTCGGCCAGATTCATATAGGTTTTAATCCAACCGAGATCTCTACCGTACTCGGTTCATGCGTAGCAGTTTGCCTTTTTGACAAAGCCAGACAGATAGGTGGGATGAACCACTATCTTTTGCCGCTTTGGAATGGAAATGGCCTTCAAAGTCCAAAATTTGGAAACATATCGATTCCTAGAATGATTCAGTCGATGACCGATATAGGGTGCAGCACCTCAAATATGGAGGCAAAGATATTCGGTGGAGCTAGTATCAATTTTTCATCAAGCGAAGATATGATGATTGGCAAAAGAAATATACTAACCGCCAAAGAGATTTTATCGGAGTATAAAATACGGGTAACGGCGGAAGATACCGGCGGTTCATCGGGAAGAAGAATTATGATGAGAACCGATACCGGAAAAGTGTTAATGAAATATTCTAGCCCACAAAAGGAGTCCTGATACAAATGGCCATCAAGGTTTTGATAGTTGACGACAGTGCTACGGCTAGAGCAGTTGTCAGAGAGGTTTTGGAGTCCGATAAAGATATAGAGGTTGTAGGGACAGCGCAGGATGCCTATGTTGCCAGAGATAAGATAGTGGAGCTACGTCCGGATGTTGTATGCCTAGATGTTGAGATGCCCAGAATGGACGGAATTACTTTCTTAAAAAAGCTAATGACGCACATGCCGACTCCGGTTGTTATGGTCTCTTCGCTTACCCAAAAAGGGGCAAGGACTACGCTAGAGGCCTTGGAGGCGGGAGCCGTAGATTTTGTCCCGAAACCGCATTCAAACATATATGACGGTATCGATGAGATAAAAGCGGAAATAATAGAAAAAGTAAAAGCGGCCGCAAAAGCAAAAGTCCATAAGGCAAGACCACATACCAATGAGCCTAGACTCTCATATTCGGCTCTTAGTGAAACGACGGATAAGGTAATAGCCATAGGGGCATCTACTGGGGGTACAGAGGCCATCAAAGAGGTTTTGACAAGACTTCCGGCAAATATTCCCGGGATTGTCATAGTCCAACATATGCCCCCTAATTTTACAAAATCATTTGCGGATAGGCTAAATGAAATATGTGCCATAGAGGTCAAAGAGGCAAAAAACGGTGAGTTTTTGGGTGTAGGAAAAGCTTTGATTGCACCGGGCGATTTTCACATGGTTCTAAGACGCTCGGGTGCCAGATACTATGTAGAGATAGGAGCCGGAGACAAAGTATCCGGCCACAGACCTAGCGTCGATGTCCTTTTTAATTCTGTAGCCAAAACGGCAGGGGCAAACTCTATCGGAGTGATACTAACCGGAATGGGTGCTGATGGGGCAAAGGGGTTACTCTCTATGAGAAAGATAGGGGCAAAAACTATAGGACAGGACGAAGAAAGTGCAATAGTATACGGTATGCCTAAAGTCGCATACGAGTTAGGAGCCGTAGAGAAACAGGTGAGGCTAGAGAGGGTAGCGGAGACAATCATCAAAACGGCAGAGTCAATTCGGTAATGGAAAAAAAATATAGCGTTGTTTTGCTAGATTCAGACACACTCGGCTCGGTAGATTTTTGTGATTTTGACAATAGATATAGCTTTGTAAAATTCAACACTACGGGCAGCGAATCTGTTTTGGAGCGGATCATAGAGGCCGATGTCGTCATAACAAACAAGGTTGTACTGGGTAGAGAGGTTTTAGAGGGGGCTAAAAGTCTAAAACTTGTTTGCGTAGCCGCCACAGGATACAACAACATCGACATAGAATGGTGTAAAAATCTCGATATCGCTGTTTGTAATGTCAAGGGGTATTCGACCCTGAGCGTCGCTCAGACGACCTTTAGCGCCTTGTTTCACAAAATTGGAGAGATAGATTTTTTCGACAACTACGTCAAAAACGGCAGATATCAAAAAAGTCTAACCTTTACATGTATGGAGAGGGAATTTTCGCTTTTAGAGGGAAAAAAATTTGGAGTTATCGGGCTTGGTGAAATAGGGCACAAGATAGCCTCTATAGCCGAAATGTTTGGAGCCGATGTTTGCTACTACTCCACAACCGGACAAAATAACGACCGAGAATTCAGGTCGGTGCCTTTGGAGGAGATGGTATCAGACTGTGATTTTATATCGGTAAACTGCCCCCTAAATGAAAAAACAAAAAACCTCCTAAACGGCGATATACTGTCAAAGCTCAAAAAAGATGCGATTTTAATAAACTTTTCCAGAGGTTTTGTCGTAGACGAGCAAGAGGTCGCAAGACTACTCAATAATGATAGTTTTGGATGCTATATTGCCGACGTGTACGAAAAAGAGCCGATAGAGGCAGACAACCCGCTGTTTGGCGTGAGAGACAAGAGAAAACTTGTCTTAACCCCTCATATCGGCTGGGCTGGGATACAGGCTAGAGAGAAACTAGTATCTCAAATATTACAAAATATAGAAGCTTTTTTTGCCGGCGAAAAGAAAAACAGGATCGTATAAAAAAAAGTTGGCCGAAATAGCCTCTTTTTTTGATGACAGATTAGCCCTTTATAGCGGCTCCATGAGTTTTATTACGATATTTTCGTTTGTCCCGTTTATGATGCTATGCGTTTTTGCAGCTGTCAACATCATTGCTTTTGACGGATATTTCCAGAGTTTCAAGGTCTTTTTGTACGAAAATCTGTTTGAAGGGAGTGCGGATAGTATCGTAGGGTATCTGGACGGTTTTTTGCAAAACTCCAAAAAATTGGGGCTTTTGGGGCTTTTGTTTGCCGTCTACTCCGTCTATATGTTTATAAAACAGCTCGATTTTTGCGTTAGTGAAATGAGTAGGCAAAAACCGGATTTTAATGCGGCTAGATTCATAAAATATCTTATAACCGTATTGGCGCTGATAGTTCTCACCTCGTTTTCAACCGTCATAGAGAGTGCTTTGTCGTATTTTGGATTTGGTTTTTTGGGATTTTTGACAACCGTAATTCAGATATGGATAGGTATTTTTGTATTTTTTAATATGCTATTGCCGATTTACAAAGGGATTATATACACATTTTTGGATTCGTTCATTGCCTCTTTTGCAATAGCTGCTTCAAAAAAGCTTTTTGTCTACTATGTGTTGGCGGGGACATCATATACAACTATATACGGACCGTTTGCCGCAATTTTTATCTTTTTTGTTTGGCTAAACCTTAGCTGGTATATCTTTTTTGCAGCGCTAAAGCTACATGTTAACCGTCGGTAGCTCTATTCTAAACAGAGCCCCTATATCCGTATTTTTCGCCGTTATAGAGCCTTTGTGATGCTCCTCTACGATAGTTTTTGCGAGCGTCAATCCTATCCCTGTTCCAGCCTCACCTTTTGAGCTATTATAAGGCTCAAATAGTTTTTGCATAATCTCCTCCGGAATGCCGCCGCCATTGTCGGAGATGGTTATAACGGCTTTGTCGTTTTGTCTTGTTATATCTATATTAATGACAGGTTTTTCGGTTTTATTTTGTCCGCAGGCCTCAAGGGCATTATTTATTAGATTTAATATAACGTGCTTAATCTCATTCGGGAATCCGGCGGCTATTTTTCCACTATCGCCTGAGACGGTGAGGGTCGCTTTATATTTTAAAATCTGGTGGGAAATTATACTAACTACGTTTTCGACAAGCTCTTTTGGCGAAAACAGTTTTACCTCTTTATCCGGCTTAAAAAAGTTTCTAAAGTCCTGAATCGTTGCAGACAAAAACTTTATTCTGTCTCTAATCGTATCCGTATAGCCTATAATATCCTCTTTTTTAGCAACACCGTCTTCAGCCTCGGCCTCCAGTAGATCGGCAATCATCCCGATAACGGTAATAGGCTGATTCCACTGATGGATTATGGCTCCCAGCATATTACCCATCTCGGCCATTTTTGCGTTTTGTATCAGTATCTTCTCTTGAGTAAGCCTTTTTTCGGTCTCGTCCGCTACTTTTATCTCCAGAGAGTCCTTGTAGTCGTTTAGCTCCCTAATCGTTGTCTCTAGCTTCTCGTTTAGTTTTAGTACCTGTTCTTGCTGTCTATCGCTTTGTATGGTTATCTTTTCAAGTCTATGGAGCGTTTTTTTGTACAGCTCCTCCGTATCTTTGAGATTTTGTAGTATTATCTCTTTTTCGGCACCGTTTTCGATAGATTGCCTGAGGCCATCAAATATATTTACACTACCGAGTGTCATTGTCGATTCTCTTTTTGATAGATTTTTTATCGTATATATGGCTTAATTATGCCGAAAAAATGTATAAATACTATGACGACTCAATAAGGCGAAGGTAAAAATGAAGGGCGGTTTCGACGATTTTAAAATCACCTCCAATATGCTTTTTGTCAAAGTGGGCGGAGATGATTATTTTATTGATTATCTGACCGGAAACGTCAAAAAAAACTTCCAAAAATCACTTATTATGAAACGCTCTATTTTTATACTCCCCGAAGAGAGTGAAAAAAACAAGAGAAAAGTTTTTTTGGCTTGGATAGTAAATCTTCACAAGTTAGACCATAGATACAAAAAAGATAAACTACTAAGCGATGCCATAGCTTTTTCCCACCTACCTATAAACATCCAAATATCGGCTACAAATGCCGCTGTCGTCGTCCGAAAGGCATATGCACTTTTTGAAAAAAACATTTTTATAATCAGGTGTTACCAAAAACAGATACCGCTGTTTTCATATCTAAAGTCACTACTTAAACAAGATTGTACGTTTGCCGAAACATCTTTTGAGCTGAAGGTTTTTGTCTCGGATAAACAAAATGCGGTAAAAATAGAGAAGTTTTTATCCCTAAGACCCGGAATCGGATTGGAGGTATATCAGACAATGTATTCAAAAAACGATCTAAAAAGATTTTTATCGTTTTTTGACGGCATTGATACCGAGACGGTGACGGTGGACTTGGAAAAGCTTAGACGATTTAGCATACTCGGATTTAACGGTGAGGTATCTATAGAAATCGTCAAAAAGAGATATTTGGAGCTCGCCAAAAAATACCATCCGGATCTACACATGACAAAAAGTGTTTATGAACGGAGCGTAATCGAAAAGAAGTTTTTGTCAATCAAAGAGGCTTACGAATTTTTAAGGGGGTAATACCCTTTTTTTCAATACAATAATGTACTAAAATTAAGACACAAAGAGACCCCGTTTTTATGCCAAACATCCATGCAGATTCCGATACGGGTATAATAGATTTTTATCCGATGTTCAAGCAGCATAGTTCCGTTATGCTCCTTGTTGATGCAGATTCCGGCAATATTATAGATGCCAATACTAGTGCGTGCAAGTATTACGGATATGCCGAAGAAAAAATAAAAAATATGAATATATACGAGATTAACGTATCAGATCCGTATGAGATAAAGCTTTGTATGGAAGAGGCCAGAAGACAAAATAAAAATTATTTTGTTTTTAGACATAAAAAAGCAAACGGTGAGATTCGGGATGTAGAGGTAAACTCAACCGAAATATTATCCGGCGGCAGAAAACTACTTTTTTCTATCATCCACGATATAACAGACAGTATATTGGCGCAAAAAAAATTGGATGAGCTAAACACAAGGCTCGAACTAACCGTTACAGAGCAGTCCAAAGACCTCTCCGAACTTGCCTTTAAATTTCAAACCGTATTTGAGTATTCCGGTATCGGTATCTTGCTACTTGATACGAACGGTGCTATTTTAGAAGTAAATCCGGCATTTTGTACGATGACCGGAAAAAACAAAAACTCTGTTATCCATAGCAGACTTCATACTTTTTTTGACGATGCCGACTGCTATAAAAAGATAGAAGAGGTCGTAGACACCGAATTTGACTTTATCCAATTTGAACAGACTATAAATTCAAATGACGGACAAAAACCGGTAAACATCACACTCTCTCCTGTCAGAAAAAACGAAGAAATCGTGGATTACATACTATGCATCGTTGAAAATATCTCCTACAAAAAAAGTCTCGAAAAAAAACAGCAAGAACAAGAGATTATGCTGATTCAGCAATCCAAAATGGCCGCCATGGGAGAGATGATAGGCGCTATAGCCCACCAATGGAGACAGCCTTTAAACGCTATAGCACTCATAGTGCAGGATTTTAAATCTGCATACGAGTTTGGTGAGCTCGATGAAAAATACATAGACGACTCCGTCTCAAAAGGGATGAAGCAGATTGCATTTATGTCAAAAACGATAGATGCTTTTAGGAACTTTTTTAAACCGGGAAAAGAGGTTGAGCTATTTTGTGCGTATGAGGCCGTCCAAAGTGTTTGCGGCCTTGTGGATGCCGGTTTATTGCACAGTAAAGTGCAAATTTCTTTATCTTTTTCAGATGATGCAAAAACAGTATGCATAGAGGGTTACAAAAATGAATTTAAACAGGCTGTTTTGAATATAGTATCAAATGCAAAAGATGCGATTCTTGAGAGAAAAAACGGCGGCAGCATCGAGATAAAAGGGGATATCGTCGAAAGCAGACTAGAAATCGTATTTGAAGACGACGGGGGCGGGGTAGACGATACCGTGATAAACAGGATATTTGAGCCGTACTTTACTACAAAAGAGCAGGGCAAGGGGACGGGAATAGGGCTTTATATGACAAAGATGATTATCGAAGAGCATATGGACGGCATAATAAAAGTCTATAACGGCGACAAGGGGGCTGTTTTTAAGCTCTCTTTTAATTTCTCAGGATATTGTAAACCACATGAACAATAAAAAACAAGAGTTCATCTCTGCTCAAAAAAAACTAAAAAAATCGGTATCTCTCTTTACCGTCTCTTTGGTTTTTGCAGTCGGGTGTTTTATGGCGGTTTTTTTCTACTATACCTCCAGTAAAAATCTTGAGCTTGAAAACGAGCAGATTAAAAACTCATACGTAGAACTCCAAAAAGAGATCGTAAAAGCAAGGGTCAATCAGGCTTACGAATTTATCCAAAGTATCAAAAATACAGCGGAAGAGGATTTAAAAGCAAGACTCAAAGAGAGGGTCTACAAAGCATACGAGACAGCCGAAAACATATACCAAAAATACCATGCAAAAGAGGGTGAGGCATCTGTAAAACAAAGAATCAAGGATGCACTAGAGAGGCTACGGTATGAGGATAATAAATCCTATATCTGGATAACAAGCCACGACAATACGGCAGTTACCTACCCAAACAACAAAGAAAAAGAGGGTAAATATATCGGCGATGAATTTGACGGTGTAATCAAAAAACAGACACAGATAGCAAAAACCAGAGGCGAGGGGTTTTTGACCGATAGGTATCGAAAAATAGGGGAAGATCCGAAAAAAAGCTTTGCGCAACTCACATTCATAAAAGATTTCGGCAAATACGGATGGTATTTCGGAAGCGCCGTGTTTTTGGACGAATACACAAAAAAAGTCCAAAACGAAGCATTAGAGGCGGTAGCAAAACTGAGATTTGAAGATAACTACATCTTTGTCGATACGTTTGACGGGTATGCGCTGATTATGAACGGTAAAAAACTGGATGAACCGCTTTATTCATGGGAGCTAAAAGACAAAAACGGGGTAAAAATCCTCCAAGAACAACTAAAAGCGGCAATGTCCTCCGTGGAGGGTGGGTATAGTTCGTATATCTGGCACGAGGCCGCTTTTGACAAAGACATAGAGTATATATCATTTTCAAGGGCTTTAAAAGAGTGGAACTGGAAAATAGGGACGGGGATTTATGTCGGAAAAATCAATGAAGAGATAGAAAACAGACGAAAAGCTTTTGCCAAAAAAAGATTCAACGATCTTTGGATATCCATCGCATTTGTGCTTCTTTTTGTTTCAATCGCATCGATAGGGGTATTTTTGATTTCAAAAAGGATGGATTCTGTTTTTTCTGATATGAATAGCGAGCTTGAAACAAATGGATAACAACACAAAAATAGCTACGGCTGAAGATATAAAATATATGAAAATAGCCGCCAAAGAGTCGATAACCGGAATGAGAAAAGGGGTAGGGGGGCCGTTTGGAGCCGTTATCGCAAAAGACGGCAAAATCATATCAAAAGCCCACAATGAGGTCGTAAAAACAAACGATCCGACGATGCACGCAGAGATTAACGCCATCAGAAAAGCGTCAAAAAAACTAAAAACATTTGATTTGTCGGGTTGCGTACTGTATAGCTCATGCATGCCATGTCCTATGTGTCTAGCCGCTATCAAGTGGGCAAATATAAAAAGCGTATTTTTTGGAGCAACCGCAAAAGATGCCGATGCGATAGGTTTTCGGGATGAGATATTTTACGGCGAGCTAAATATCGAAAATATAAAAAATCTACAGCTGATAGAGTGCGAAAGAGACGAGTGTCTTGCAGCATTTGGAGAGTGGGCGGCAAAAAGAGATAAAACTATGTACTAAACCGTCCGACACAAGATGCAAGATTTTAGTCGGCGGATAGTTTTACCTGATTTCTCCCTTTATCTTTTGCCTCATATAGTGCTTCGTCGGCTTTTACGTATATTGTTTCAAATTCTATTTTGTCGTTGCTTTTGGCGAAATCGGCAAATACGAGGCCGAAAGATGCGGTTATAAAATTTGAAGCATTATTTTTTGAGTGCTCTATCTTTAATGCTTCGATCTCATTTTTGATAGTGTTGCAAACCTCAAAACCGGATGTTTCGCTTTTGCAAAAAAAGATTCCGCCAAACTCTTCTCCGCCGAGTCTAAATGCCAAACCACCGATGCCGAAAAGCTCTTTTTGCAACGTAACCGCTATTTTTTTGAGCGCCTCATCACCCATCTGGTGGCCGTAGGTATCGTTGTATTTTTTGAAATTATCGACATCCATAATAAAAAAAGCAAAACCAAGCCCCTCTAGTCTTGCCTGCTCAAGTTTTACAAGAGATTGTGAATTAAAATACCGTCTGTTATATAAAGATGTCAGCTCATCTGTTATAGACATCTTCTCCATTAGCCTTTTATCGGTAATATCGGTCATAATAGCCTGATACCCGCTTATCTCTCCGCTACCGTCAAGTATCGGCTCTATATTTGCCTTTACCCAAAACGACTTACCCTCTTTGGTTTTATTTTTGACCTCGCCGCTCCAACTACTTTTTGCCGTAATCGTGTTCCACATATCGTTAAAAATAAAACTCGGAGTATCCGGATGGCGGAGTATACTGTGTGATTTGCCGATAAGCTCTAGCTCCTCGTAGCCGGATATCTCACAAAAAGCCTTGCTCACATACTTTATAATCCCGTTTTTATCCGTCATTGAGGTGATGATGTATTTATCAACTTTGTCGATATATGAGGCCAACCTCTCTTTTTGCTCTATCTCATCCATTGCATTGATGACTTTTAGGACAAACTCCTCTCTGACTATCGGTTTTATCATATAGGTGTTTGCACCGTTTTTGAGGAACTTGTATTTCACCTCGTCGGAGTTTATGGCGCTAATACCGAAAATCGCAAAATCACGACCCACAAACGAACGTCTTATCTTTTTTGCTAGCTCCACCCCATCCAGAGAGGGCATTTTGTAATCTAGTGTTACAATCTTGATATCAGGATTTTGCCTCAAAATATCTACGGCATCAAGTGGATTTTTGCATTTTATCGGCTCAAACAGTAGCTCTCTGAATAATTGTGAAGCATACTCACAAGAGGACTCGCTATCGTCAACGATCAAAACCTTTTGATCCCTAAAATAATCCAATTTTTGGAGTAGATTTACCGCATACTCCATATCTCCGGGGCCGTCTTTTTGGATATAGTCTACTATCGGTTTTGAGACGATTTTATCCCTTAGCTCATTGTTCATTGTCCCAGTTAAGACGATACTAGCTATCCCTTTTGAGAGGGTTAATTCCAGAGCCTCGGCCTCTTTTGCATCGGGGAGTTGCAGGTCTACTATTGCGGCAAAAAACTCGTTTGACTCAATCAGCTCTTTTGCTTTTTCAAACGAAGCGGCGGCAAAATATTTGAATTTTCCGACCCCTTCGACTTTGTATCTGAGGTATTCGATTATTGATTTACTATCATCTATAGCTAGTATATTTCTGCACTTTTCCAAATCTGTTGTTTTCCAAAAAAATATATTTTAATTATATAACGTAAAATCTATTTTTACCGTAATGTTTTGTAGAATATTTACCAAAAATTTGAGAGCCTACCAGGATCCAAAAGGGAATTTGTGAACTATCCGTCAAAAACGCTATTTGTATTTCAGACATCCAGAAACCTACAACGTTTTTTATTTCAAAACGTCGATACTTTTTTACACGTATCGACGTTAGCTGATTTTTTTGACAAGGTTGTTTTGGTGCCGGATAAATCGGCAATCTCAAAGCCGTCCAGAGCCGCTCTTTTGAGAAAAGCGGCAAAAGCGGTTCCGATAGAGAGGCTAGGGTTTTCCGGTAATTTTTTGGAGTTTTTGGCCGATTCCGACTTTTTGTTTAGTTTTTTTGAGGAGCTAAATTCTGAGAGAAAAACGATAGACGACATCAGGGGTGAGGATGTGTACGCCGCTTTTGAGGATCATCTGGAAGTTTTGGAGGGGCTTTTTTTGGCTTACAAAAACGAGCTTGAAGAGGTATCTGCATTTGATCCGGCAATCATCTACGACTATGTAATCAACAACGACTATATAGGCAATTTTGAGGAGATACGGATAGAGTCCATGGGGCTTTTGACCGTTTTTGAGATCGAGGTACTAGAGAGTGTATCAAAGAGGCTCCCCGTCAAACTACTTTTTACGATAGACGACTACAACAAAAAAATGGGGAAAAAATTTGCCGATTTCGGGGTAGAACTGCCGGAGGAGACCGGAAAATTTGAGATAGATATAACCGCTAAAACAGCCAAAACTATCAATTCCGGCATCAAAGGCAGGGGTGAGATACAAGGGTATAGGCTCAAAAACAGAATATACGAAGCTCCGTTTGCACTTGGAAAAATAGCCGACTTTTTGGCAAAAGGGTATCAACCGGAAAAAATAGCGGTAATACTACCTGATGAGGGATTTTCGTCGGTACTATCCTTGTTTGATAGGTTTGATAATCTCAATTTTGCTTTCGGGGAGCCGCTAAAAGACGGTAGGCTATACGGCGCTATCCGTGCTTTGGTGGATTTTGCTTTTGGGGGCAAAATCGGGGCAAAGCTACGTATGTACGGAGTTGAGCATCTAGGGGGTATGTTTGCGGAGTTATCTTACAAAGACGGGGTGGAGCCTCTAAGGGAGTGCGTAACGGCGCTACTGGAGGCAAACATCGATGCCGGAGCAAAATACAACGCCGCAAAAACGGTTTTTTTGGAGGAGCTTTACCTATTTGCTTCCGAGGAGTTTGCGTTTTCAGGACTGACATCTTTGGAGATTGCCCATTTGTATCTAAGCTCTCTGTCGGCAAAAAAAATAGACGACAGCAGGGGTGGAAAGATAAAAGTGATAGGTGTTTTGGAGAGCAGGGGATTAGAGCTTGACGGGGCGATAGTCCTAGATATGAACGAATCGTATTTTCCGAAAAAACTCGACAAAGACCTCTTTTTGAACACAAAAATAAAAGAGCGGTCGATGATTCCTACGGTAGAGGATAGGCAAAACCTCCAAAAACATTTTTTGGCGGAGCTTTTGGTAAATACAAAAGAGAGTGCATTTGTATTTGTAGAAAATGACGAAGAGGCTCCGAGCGGTTTTCTGACCGAGATTGGAGCCGGTTTTGTGGATGTGGATGAAGAGGCTTTGGATACCGCCTCTTTCGGTGAGACGAACCGCCTAAAAACGGAGCCGGATATTTTTGTGTCCGATGTTAGTCTGTATGACGGCTATATATCTGCAAACAAAAAAAACGACATATCGGTGAGTGCTTTTTGCGATTTTCTAAGATGCGAACGATACTTTTTTTTAAAACACGTCCAGAAAATCACAAAACCGACCCCCGCAGAGAGAGATATAGCCCTAACGGTAGGCTCCGCAATACACAAAGGGCTGGAAGAGCTATACAAAAAACCGCAAACACTGTTTGGCCTCGACAAAGAGGGGCTAAAGGAGATATTTACCGGATTTTTGGAGAGGGAGGCGGCGGAGTTGCTCGGGAGTTTTGAGCTGAAAAAGGCTATTGCTTCTATGGATAGCTTTTTTGAAAACGAAGAGGGGCGAATCAGAGATGGATACTCCGTATATGCGGTAGAAAAAGGGGTATCGGCGGATATCGGCGGCGTACTCTTTAGTGCAAAAATCGATAGAATCGACAAAAAAAACGGCGAATTTGTGCTATTGGATTACAAAATAACGGCAAACGAACTAAAAGCCGACTCCAAAAAAACAGCCGAACACTCCCACAAATACCAGTTGGCGCTTTACAGAGAGATACTCGTAAAAAACAAAATCCCTCCAAAAGAGTCGCTGTACTATGACGTTTTAAGGGGCAAGACCGTTGCCGAGGAGGCACTGGAGGAGAAAATAGGATATCTGGCGGGGCATATCGATAGATTTTTGGCCAAACCCTCTTTTGAAGAGACAAAAGAGAAAAAAAACTGTAGATTTTGCGACTATGCAATCATCTGCGGATTCGGCGCAGACGGAGCCAAAAACGAAGAGGGGGAGGGTGATGAGGAGGCGTAGAGTTTGGGTGATTTTGAAAGTGCATTTTTTGATATAATTTTTGAAAAACCAAAAAAGCTCCGCAAAGGAATACGCATGCGCACTATCCAACTGCAAGTCAACGACACCATTTACGACCAGATAAGCACAAGTGGAATGGATATTCAGGCAAGATTTGATGAGTTTGTCGCCGAGCTGATAGACGATGGCTATCCGTCTATATCCAAACAAGAAGCACACAAGCGGGTTTGTGAGGGTGTGGAGCGATACCAAAACTAAACTGGTGAATACGTCAAGAAAAAACTTAACGATTTGGCAGTATTGCATATGGATGAGGCAATGTATAGAGCAGTAGGCCCAGATGAAGAAATACTTAGCTGGCTTAACGAAAAATGGGTACGATTTGTGAGAACGACTTTGCGGAGTTAAAAGTTAAGTTGAAAGAGTTGATGAAGTTGTGAGTTGTTCCTCTCGGGTTGCCCCAAGAGTAGTCCCGAAGGAAATTTGTATGGGGATTATAGCGTGTTAATCTAAATCATTCAAGTAAAACAATCTAAAAATATAGAGTAAAAATGTCATTCCAAAACATCCTAGCCATTAACGCAAGTGCCGGAAGCGGTAAGACCTATCAGCTTACCCTTCGGTATCTATCGATTCTTTTTGCCGGGGGGCATCCTTCCAAAATTTTGGCCGTGACATTCACCAAAAAAGCGGCAAAAGAGATGAGGGAGCGTATCGTATCGGCTCTTGAGGGGCTATCATCCGGCAAAATCAAAGCCGGAGACGGGATATACGATGAGCTATCTCTAGTGTACGAGGGGGATTTGAGGGGTAGGGCGGCAAAAATACTAAAACTGTTTTTATCCTCAAACAACAAAATCTCGACGATAGACAGTTTCGTCCATCAGATACTCAGAAAATTCTGTTTTTATGCGGGAGTCAGGCCGGATTTTGAGCTGTTTACTTTAGATTACGATGAGCTAAAAAGGCGGTTTTTGTCTGAATCCACAGATATAGACGGGCTAATCTCCTACATATCGGCAAAAAATGAAAGCGTAGATAGGATACTCGGTTTTTTCGCCGCCCTATATGAAGAGGAGAGCGATCTGGCGGTTATCAAAAGCCGTTTAGCGGGGTTTGAACGGGGGGTATTTTTTGCCGCATCCCAAAAGTTTTTGAAACAGGCAAACGATTTTTACGAATATCTTAACTCACAAAAACCTGACAAATTTCCACCGAGAGCTTTTAAATCCGTATATGAATTTCTCAAAACATCTTCGTTTGAAGCTTTGATTACACAGCGGGAGTCGCTCTCGTCGCACAGAAACTACAAAGCCCTCTCAAGCGATTTTAGCGAAAAACTATTTGCCGATCTCAAAGCGGCTCTGATAGATTTTTACAGGGCTTCACACGCCGATACGATAGCGTTTTTATTGTCATCTTTTGACGATTACAAAAGAGCCAGGGAGGGGCTAAACAAGGAGAAAAACGGCCTTGATTTTGACGATATCGCAAAGGTCGTAAAAGAGCTTTTGGAGAGCGGCCGCATTGAGAGCGATTTTTTGTATTTTAGGCTTGACGGGGAGATAGAGCATATCCTAATAGACGAGTTTCAGGATACGAGTATCTTGCAGTTTAGAATAGTCCGTCCGCTACTTGACGAAATCATATCCGGTGTCGGCTCCAAAGAGTTTAAGAGCTTTTTTATGGTCGGCGATCCGAAACAATCAATCTATAGGTTTCGCGGGGCATCCGCCGGAATGTTTGAAAACGTCTGTAGCTACATAACCAAAAAAGCACCCGATAGATTTGCCCAAAAATATCTCGATACGAATTTTAGGAGCCAAAAAGAGTGTGTTTCGTTTGTAAACGAGGTATTTGCCCCGAGATACGGTGAAATATTCAAAGAGCAAAAAAGCGACAAACAACAAGATGGTTTTGTCGAGGTAATATCGGTAGACGGGGAGGGAGACGGATGGGAAGAGTCTGTTTTGGAGTCGGTCAAAAACTCCATAAAAAACCTCACGGATAGCGGCGTTAACCCATCCGATATAACGGTTTTAGGGTATACGAATGACGATATAGAGAGGGTAGCCGAATATCTGGAGGAGATAGGGATAAAAACCCAAAAAGAGAGTTCAAAAACTCTAAATAACGATCCTGACGTAGCCGCACTGATAGATTTTTTGGAGTATATGAGAGCTTTGCAGTCGGGTCAAAACGGGGATATATACAGGCTAAATTTTTTATGTAGGACAAAGTTTTTAGAATCCGACTTTGACACACTGTCCACATCTTTGGCAAACGAATTAAAACCGTCCGTAGTCGTTTACAAAATCATCGAATTTTTCTCACTCAAAGGGGCAAATACGGCCAAAACCGTAGAACTTGCGTGCAAGTACGACGATATCGGTGATTTTTTGGATTCAAATGTTTTGTTTAGCGCCAAAAAAATATCCGCACTAGGCGACGGCGTGACGCTGATGACGGTACACAAGTCAAAGGGGCTTGAGTTTGATTATTGTATCTTGTGTGATACCCTAAAGGCCAAGGATAGGAAAACGCCAAAACCGATTATCCCTATTCACAAAGATTTTAGGCTTGTCTCATTGGAGGTTACCGGAAGCGGGGCAAAACTACTGCTAGAAGAGACGGCAAAAGCGGTAAAAGAGGAGGATACGCTATCGGAGAGGGATTTGCTAAACGCAAACTACGTCGCCTTTACAAGGGCAAAAAACGGCTTAATCGTAATCAAAAAAAATAGCGGCTTCTCAAAGCTATCGGCTCTAGGTCTAACCGATAGAAAAAAAGGTGCTATACAAATAGCACCGTCAAAGGAGAACGGCAAAAAACAAAACGGATACATTCCGGCTGTTTTGGATACGGATCTGGGTAGGCAGTCGGATCATCTTCTTAAAGAGGATGCCGAAAAAGGGGATTTGGAGAGCGTCAGATTCGGTCTAGCTCTGCACGGATACGTTGAGTCTATGTGCGGTATAGAGAGTGACGGTAGCTCGTCGGTATATGTCAAAAATAAATACGGCTTTACAATCGGCAAGGCAGTAAACCAGATTCCGCCTCTTTTGAAGGGCTTTACCCCTCTTTGGGATGATGCGGCAAAAGTATACAAAGAGATTAGCATTTGCGAAAAAGTGGACGAGAAAACGCTACTGCATAGAATAGATATGTTGGCTGTTTTTGAAGGCGGGGCGGTTGTTGTTGATTTCAAGAGTTCGGCAAAAGCGAAAGCGGTATACAAAAAACAGATAGAGCGGTATACGGATATAGTCTCAAAAACGCTAAAGGCTCCATGCACCGGATATTTGGCGCTAAAACAGGGTGACGGGCTTACCTTTATCGAGGCTTAGTCTCTTTTGGCTTTAACCCCCTTTTTAGTATAGTTTTATATTGAAATAAATGAAGGTAAAGTTTGAGCGAGCTTGGTACGAAACTGGAAGACGTAGGGTATCTGCTACTCTTTATTTATAGTTTGGGGGGCGGCTTTATAGGGGTTGCGACTGCGGCAGTTTTGGCCTCAATCGGAAAAATGAGTATTGCGGCGGTAATAGCAATAGCGGCAACGGCAAACTTCATCGGATCATCGGCTCTGTATTTTTTTGGTAGAGAGTACAAGCCAAAAGCGATGGAGACACTCAGGAAGCATAGACGAAAACTGGCTTTGGCACATATTCTTATGAAGCAAAAGGGCTCGTATGTCATTTTTATCCAAAAATTTATTTACGGATTAAAGACCCTAATCCCTATTGCGGCCGGAATCATTAGGTATAATCAATTAAAGTTTTTGTGGCTGAACGTTTTTGCATCGGTTTTTTGGGCGGTTACCGTCGGCCTCTTTGCCTACTATGCCGGAGCCGTTATCATAAAAATCTTGGAATCTGCGGACGAATACCCGTTTGTGCCGCCGATAGCGGCATTGGCTATACTGTCTGTATTGTATTTTTATATCACGAAATTTAGCAAAAGGAGATAACTTGACAAAAGAAGAATTTAAAACATTGACCGAAGAGGTAAAAAAAACGGCCGGATACAGAGAGCCTATAGGGTTTGGTATATGTCGTGTAGAGAGAGGTCAGCTAGATAAAACAAAAGTACTACAGGCAACTTTTCCGATAATCAACTGGAAAGAAAATTTCGGCTCTTTCGCCGTATATGTCAAAGCAGCAATGGATAGCGGCAGCACTATCGATTTTTCGGCATCGGAGGCTGTAGTTCCGGCAACAAAAGCGTTTGTCAAAAGCGCAATGGCATCTTTTGAACCGTTTTTGGGTGAAGCCTCTGGAGACGCACACAAAAACGTCCAAATAGTACAGACAATGGCAAATCTCATCAAAAAAAGCAAATTTTGCGATAGAGGGTTTGAGTTTGTAATGATTTTTGAGGATGTTCCGGTGAAAAGCGTAGAGGCCGGTTATCTAAAGCTGTATGCTCTCTCAACCGGCAAGGCGGCACTTAGAAGTCTAAAACTAGACGGGATATTCGGAGCGCTCCACAACTGCGCATGGAGTAACGGCAAGCCGTATGAGCTAGACTACCTAAGAGCTAACGAGATAGAGATGAAACTGGCAAACGAGTTTCCTCATATCGATTTTGTGGACAAATTCCCTAGATTCCTACAACACATTATCCCTGCCGACAACACCAGAATACTCGACACGACAAAAGTCAGATTCGGCGCACAACTAGGAGCCGGAACAACGGTAATGCCTGGAGCCAGTTATATAAACTTCAACGCCGGAACACTCGGCAAATCAATGATAGAGGGGCGTGTGTCAAGTTCTGCCGTAGTAGGCGAGGGTAGTGATGTCGGCGGCGGCGGCTCAATACTAGGGGTTCTAAGCGGTACAAACGGCAATCCTATTACAATAGGTGAAAACTGCCTTGTGGGTGCAAATGCCGTATGCGGTATCCCGATGGGCGATGGCTCTATCATAGATGCCGGTATCGCAATTTTAGAGGGTACGAAAATAGCAGTACCTGTGGCAGAACTAGAAAAAATCAAAGAGGCAAACGGTGGCGAGACACCTAAAGGCGAGATGAAAGAGGGAGAGTTCATCACAAAAGGGATGGATATCGGCGGCTTCAAAGGTGTACATTTCAGACAAAACAGCACAAACGGCAAAATAATGGCATTTAGAAGCAAAAGAGAGATAAAACTAAACGCCGCATTGCATTAAAATATCTGATTAGCTTTACCGATAAAAGGATTTTTAGATGAAGAGCTTTATGGAGTCGATGGAGTTTAGGCACGCTTGCAAAAAGTTTTATAGCGGGCGAAAAGTGTCCAAAGCGGATATGGAGTTTATATTGGAGGCGGGAAGACTCTCCCCGTCATCTTTTGGACTGGAGCACACCCGTTTTTTGGTTATTTCAAACCAAGAAATCAAAGAGGCGCTAAAACCGTTCTGCTGGAATCAGCCGCAGATTACCGACTGTTCTCACTTTGTGGTACTTTTATCGCTTGATGAGAGGTGGTTTGAGTCCGGCTCTTCGTATCTGGAAGCCTCTTTTGCCAGAAAAGCGGGAAATAATCCGGATATGCAAAAAAAAGTGACGGAGGTTTTTGAAAACTTCATAAGAACCGATCTCCGACCATCCGTAGCGGAGTGGTCGGTGATGCAAAGCTATATAGCAAGTGCAAATATGATGACCGCTGCCGCTTCTATCGGAATAGATAGCTGTCCTATCGAGGGGTTTAACTACGGTGAGTTTTTTGATACGTTAAAATCCGGCATAGCAGAATTTGATTTTGAGGGCTATAACGTCGCATACGCTATTTGTTTTGGGTACAGAGCAAATGAGCAGACAAAAAGACTCAGGATGGATCTCTCTGATTTGGTTACATATGTGGAGTAGGGTGAGAAACCCTTAGCTCCATTTTTTTGCGGCTTTATTTTCCTTTCTAAGTCTGTAAAAAAACATCGACATAAGCAAGGTAAGCTTTAAAAGTTCGATAGCCTCTTTATCTTTTACCTCTTCTCTCTCAAACTTCTCTATTTTGGCTACGGCATCAAAAATAGCCTCTTGTAAAAACTTGTCTTTAAAGTTTTGTTTTATTGCACTTTGGTCGGCATAGCTGATTTTGTAATCCGCAAATATTATCAGGATAATCTCTTTGGCTTTTTGAGAAATCTCATCGGCAAATTTGTCCTTAGGTGTATTTGATAGCTTGTGAAGCGCTGTGGATAGGGCGGCTATTTTTTTGAGCAGCTCGTCTTCATCTTTTACATTCTCTATTAGCTCCAAAAACTTCACAATTTTGTTATGAAACTCAAAATACCTGCTGACATGCTCCATCAACTCCTCTTGTGACCCGAACACTATATCTTCGATAGCCAGCTCTACCATCTCCTGTGGGGTTTTGTGCGTTTTATTGACGATCGAACCCAGATGCAAAAAAAACTCGTCAAATAGATCAAATAAAGGGGTTTTGGACTCGAAATAAGCTTGTGCCTCTTTGAGGTATTTTGGGGATATAGGTGAAGTTTTTAAGATGTCTTTCACTTTTGTAGGCCTTTTTTTATGACATTTTAGCCTAAAAAAAGTCAAAGTAGTTTTTAATGGAGCCGTATTTATAGGCTCCGTTCTAAAAGATGATTAAGAACTCTCGATTATTTTTTTAGAGTCGTGATATATGTTGCCAGTGCATCTATCTCCGAATCGGTGTTTTTTAGCACTTCGGATTTCATAACCTGACCCATACCGTGTTGGCTTCTTTTGCCGTCTCTGTAGTCTTTTAGGGCTTTAACTATCATATCCTTAGGTAATGCCGATATTTGAGCCGTTTTTCCGGCAACGTGCTTATCGCCTTTTTCACCGTGGCACTGTTTACAGTACTTATTGAAAAGTGCAGCACCGTCAGCTTTTTCGGCTGCTACTACTGAGATTGCGGAGGTTGCCAGAATCATCGCTACTGTCGCTATTTTATTCACGCCAAATCCTTTTTGTAAAATCTCGTAAAGTATAACAAAAAGTTTATTTACTTGCAACAAAAACCGTTTACAATTTCATCCCAGAGCCCTTTTTTTTTCAAAACCTCCTCTATCATCTCTCTTGCCGCCCCTTTGCCGCCTTCAAAACGGCTAATCAGATGGACTCTTGATTTGACTTCGTCGTTTGCATCAAAAGGGCATACGGCAAAACCGCAACGTGTTAGTATCGGCAAATCAATCAGGTCATCCCCGATATACGCTATCTCTTCGTCTTTTAAATAGTATTCGGCTTTAAATCTCTCATACGCATCCGCTTTTTTTAGCTCCCCTTGAACCAAAAAATCTATTTTGAGCTCTTTTGCCCTTTTCGCTACCAGCTCAGAGCTTCTGCCTGTGATGATTCCGGTTATAAACCCATGCTTTTTTGCCTCTACGATAGCCCAACCGTCTTTTATATTAAAAGCTTTAGCCTCTTCGCCGCCGTTTGTGTATATGATCTCTCCACCCGTCAGCACGCCGTCCACATCAAATGCAAAGGCTTTTATTTTTGATAAATCAGTCACTTTTTCTCCCCAAAAATCGCCAAAGCCTCTTCCAAATCCTCTACGGTATCTATCCCAAAACTTTTTGTCGAAACTTCGGCCATTTTTATTTTCAATCCGGCCTCTACCGCCCTTAGCTGCTCTAGCTTTTCTATATTTTCCAAATTACCGCCGCCAAGAGCACAAAAATCCCTCAAGCTCCTTACGTCAAATCCGTAAATACCGAGATGCCCTTTGTAGTCAAAGAATCCGCCGTCCCTATCGTACGGTATAGGGCTTCTGGAAAAATATATCGCATACCCGTTGTTGTCGGTTATCACTTTTACCATATTCGGATTTTCGGCCATGTGTTTGTCTATCTGGCGGTAACAACTAGCCATTTTAAAACCATTTTCCTCATTTACTATCAGATTTTTTACCGTTTGTACGATATGCGGCTCCAAAAAAGGCTCATCTGCCTGAACGTTTACGACTACATCGTCGTCGCAAAGACCGAGGAGGCACGCCGCTTCATTGATCCTATCGGTACCGCTGTTGTGCGTTTTTTGTGTGATGACAGCTCTTATCCCGTGGGTTTCGCATAGCTCTTTTACGCTCAAATCATCGCATGCCACGACTACATCGTCCACACTCAGGAGATTTTTGGCACACCTAACAACCATAGGTAGTCCAATTACGTCGGCGATTATTTTGTTTGGGAATCTGGTGGAGGCTAGACGGGCAGGGATTATTATCATTTCCCCCACCTTTTTAGTATGTCGCCGTAAGCGTCTATCCGTCTGTCACGGAAAAAAGGCCACCATCTGCGGACGTTTTCGCTTCTTAGTAGGTCTATTTCGCATACTACTATCTCTTCGGACTCTTCTGAAGCATGCGCCAAAAACTCCCCCTGAGGGCCAGCTACAAAGCTATTGCCCCAAAACGTTATCCCGCTACATACACCGGCAAAATCCGGCTCATGCCCGACACGGTTTATACTAATTACGTTTAGACCGTTTGCTACGGCATGCGCTCTTTGGGATATGATCCATGCATCCCTTTGTCTTATCTGCTCATCTTTTTCATCATCCGGATTGTAGCCTATGGCGGTAGGGTAGATGAGTATATCGGCTCCGTTCATAGCCATGATTCTAGCACCCTCCGGATACCATTGATCCCAGCACACCAGCACACCTAGATTACCGACCGACGTTTTTATCGGATGAAAGCCCAAATCACCCGGAGTAAAATAAAATTTTTCATAAAAAGCCGGGTCGTCGGGGATATGCATTTTTCGGTATGTTCCGGCTATGGTTCCGTCACTCTCCATGACAACCGCCGTATTATGGTAGAGTCCGGCCGCCCTTTTCTCAAACAGAGATAGCACAATTACAACGCCAAGCTCTTTTGAGAGTGCACCAAACTCCTCCGTAGATACCCCCGGAATAGACTCCGCCATATCAAACCTGTTTACATCTTCGGCCTGACAAAAATATACTCCGGTATGAAGCTCCTGAAGACAGATTAGTTTTGCCCCTTTTGCAGCGGCTTCACGAACCATTTTTTTGGTTTTCTCTACCGTTTCGGCTCTGTTTTCAGAGCATGTTTGCTGAATGAGAGCCACTTTTAGTTTATTCATATTACCCCTTTTGGATATTGCATCGTAATACAGTGTATTGAGCCGTGCCATAGTATGAGAGCGCTTGCATCGACGGGGACGATCTCTCTGTCTTCAAAACACTTTGAGAGGATTTGCAATGCTTTTTCATCATTTTTATCATTGTACGTCGGAACTATTACCGCTTTATTTATGATTAAAAAATTTGCGTATGTTGCAGGGAGCCTATTCCCTTCATCATCGTATTTTGCCTCCGTCATCGGCAGAGGAACGAGTCTATAACGCTTTCCGTCAGCTCTTCGCAACTCTTTTAACTCCCTCTCCATCAGAGATAACTCCACGAAATGCTCGTCATTTTCGTCCTCACATTTGACGTAACATATCGTCTCATCGTCACAGAATCTAGCCAACGTGTCTATATGGCTATCGGTGTCATCGCCCGCCAAATATCCGTGATTAAGCCACAAAACCCTGTCGAATCCAAAATATTTTTTAAGCTTTTGCTCAATTTTGGATTTTGACACCCCTTTGTTTCTATTTTGAGACAAAAGGCACTCCGAGGTGGTAAGCAGGGTTCCCTTTCCGTCCGTCTCTATGCTACCGCCCTCCAAAGCAAAACAGAGACTTTTTATCTTTGCCCCTTTAAAAAAACCGGCCTTATCCAGATTTTGCGTAATCATATTGTCTTTGTCTGAGGCAAATTTTAGCCCCCAACCGTTAAATATAAAATCCAAAACAACGTTTTTTCCGTTTTTTATGACTGTTATACCGCCGTGATCCCTAGCCCACGTGTCGTTTGAGTCAATCTCAACTATTTTGACGTTTTCTAGGTTTACCCCAAATTCTTTTAGCTTACCGATAATTCTCTCGTCATCATCTGCGACTATCAGCAGTCCTTCCCTTGCCGCAATCTCTTTTGCGACATTCAAAAAAACAGGCTCAACCTGATCCAAAAAAGGACCCCAGTCGCTATTTTCGTGCGGCCATGTCAGCTGGACAAAACTCTGCTCTTCCCATTCGGCGGGTAATCTTGTTTTTTTCAAATTGAATCCTTGTGGTTTATGCTCAAATTTCCGACAGAGCTACAAAAGAGCTCTTTGGCGAAAGGCTGCATACTATATTATGCAAAAGTTGCGTGTTTTGACCCAAAAGAGCGCCGTTATCCGTATTTTTCGGAAATTGTAAGGCAAAACGTCTTACAATTTAAAATATTTATATATAGAGCGGGTAGCAAGTGCGTATAGGAAATTTTTTTGATATAGATAAAAATGATTTGTTTTTATTTGCGGGACCTTGTGTGCTTGAGAAATCCGATATAAATGATGAAATAGCTAAAAAACTAAAAGAGAGATGCGATGAACTCTCAATAAAATATGTCTTTAAAGCATCTTTTGACAAAGCCAACCGTAGCTCAATCGCAAGTTGCAGAGGCCCTGGCGTTGAAGAGGGGCTAAAAGAGCTAAAAAGAATCTCCGAAAAATTCAATGTTCCGACCGTAACCGATATTCACGAGAGCTATCAGGCTGATTTGGCGGCACGGTATGTGGATATACTACAAATTCCCGCTTTTTTGGCTAGACAAACCGATTTACTGATAGCCGCTGCAAAAACAGGCAAGCCGGTTAATGTCAAAAAACCGCAGTTTATGTCTGGAGAGGATATGAAAAACGTAGTAAAAAAGCTTCGTGAAAGCGGATGCAACGACATTATGCTAACGGAACGGGGGACGATGTTTGGCTATAACAATCTGGTTGTAGACTACAGAAATCTGATTGATATGAGAGATTTCGGCTATCCACTTATTATGGATGCCACACACTCCACCCAGAGACCGGGAGGGGAGGGGAGTAAAAGCGGCGGTGACCCAAAATATGCACCGTATCTAGCCAAATGTGCCGCAGTATGCGGCGTAAAAGGGTTTTTCTTTGAAGTCCATCCAAACCCGACCGAGGCATTATCGGATGCCTCTACCATGATGAGTCTGGACGGATTTTTGGATTTTTTACCGACATTAAAAACAATAACGGACATAACAAATGCATAAAAATGAGTATCCGAGACTAAAAAAACTCACCGTCGTATACGCCGAAGATGAAGCTGAAATAAGAGATATAGCCTCGGGGTTTTTTAAACCGTATTTTGCAAATTTTGTTGCCGCTCCAAACGGTATGGAGGCCTATAAAATCATAAAAGAGCTAAAGCCGGATGTTTTGATCACCGATATTATGATGCCGATGCAAAACGGCCTTGAGCTTATAAGAAAACTTGACGAGGAAAACGGCAGACCAGGGTGCGTTTTTATAGTAACCGCTTTTTGCGAGGAGAAATACCTGCTCGATTCGATACGATTAAGGGTAGACGGGTATGCCGTAAAACCGTTTGAACCGAAAGATATTTTGGAGCAGATAGAGAAAATATTTGCAGCAAAAGAACAGTCCGCTGAACTCGAATATGCTAAAAGGCTAATGAAAGCAATATCTGTATTCGTCGGCGGTAAAAAAATAGAGATCATCAAACATTTGATGGAGAATGTGGATGAAAACAATGTATTTAAAGGCTCTTACGAAGATATTATGAGTGTCATCTCGGTCAGCAAGCCGACTGTAGTATCGACTTTTAAGCAGCTATCCGATGCGGGAATTATAGAGAAAATTAAAAACAAAATCTATAAACTGAACATATGAGAAAGAGAGTTTTAAATACTAATATGCTAATTTCTCCAAACTCAAAAAAGGGTATCCTCGATGCCCTTTTTGAAAACGGGAACAAATGAGACAAAACAAGCATCATAAAATATTGTTTTTGGCAGCTTTTATAGCTATGCAAGTACTCATAGTAGTTGCCGCAACATATGAATACACACTAATCCTCCCGAGTCTAAATACGGATGATTTACTCTCTTTGTGGCTCAACCTAACGTATACAAAAGTCTTCTTGGCCGCTCTTTGTATATCTTTGATGCTGTTTTTTATGTACAAACTTGTCTCTAAAAAAATAGAGTTAGAGGCAGAAGTAGAATCATCGCAAGAGACAAAAAACAGACTTGAGCTCATTTTTGATGCCGTCGAATCAAGCTCGGATGCCGTCATAATGATTGAAAGCAACCGAGTCTCGTATCAAAACAAGGCCGCAAAGGAGCTACTATGCGGCTCCGAAGAGTTCAATAATCCTCAATTTTCATCATTTTTTGTAGATGAAAACGACGAAGAGGAGCTCCTGTCAATACTCGGTATTAACGGCAAGGCCAGCGGCGAGATAATGTTAAAAAGGATTGACGGAACAGAATTTTGGGGGGACATAAGGGTCTCCAGACTCGACGGTGCATCACACAAGGGGGCTTTTGTCGCAATTATCAACGACTCCTCTGAAAAAAGGAAAAAAGAGGAGTATCTAAGGGGCATCAACAGAAACTTCTCCGGAGTCCTAAACTCCATTAACGCTATTATCTATGCCGTAGATATCGCAAGTTATGAGATAGTATTTGCAAACAAATATGCACTTTCAAAATTCGGTGAAATAGTCGGCAAAAGATGCTACTACGAGGTGCAGCACGACAAGCACAATGTTTGCGAATTCTGCCTTTTTGCAAAAATAAAAGACAATCCAGCGCTATATAAAACAGGGTATTCGTACGAATATTTTAACGAGTTGACAAAAGAGTGGTACTCCGTAAACGACAAGATCACGACATGGATGGACGGTAGAGTCGTAAAAATTGCTGTATGCATAGACATAACAAGTAGAAAAAATGCCGAAGAAGAACTCCAAAAGATAAACGAAAATCTTGAGAGCATGGTCAATGATGCCGTTAGTGAAGTTAGAAAGAAAGACAGGATGCTTATTCAGCAAAGCAAAATGGCGGCAATGGGTGAGATGATAGGGGCAATTGCGCACCAGTGGAGGCAACCTCTAAACGTTATGGGTCTCATGATACAGGATATGAGCCTTACATGTGAAATAGGCGAGCTAAACACAGACCATATGAGAAAAACAACTAAAGATGCTATGGAGCTGATCAAGTATATGTCAAAAACCATAGATGATTTTAGAAACTTTTTTAGACCGGATAAGCCAAAAGCGGTATTTGACGTTAAAAACGCTATGACCGATGTCCTAAAAATCTCATCTGCACAACTTGAAAACAACAAAATCAATATAGAGTTTTTATGTGGAGAAAATGAAAATCTAAAAGTTGACGGCTATGAAAACGAATTCAAGCAGGTAGCGCTAAATCTCATAGCAAACGCTAAAGACTCAATTTTGGATAAAATAGGGCAGGAAACAGGCTTTAAGGGGCAGATAGGGATCAAAGTTTCAAATAAAAATGGTAAAGTTGTGCTTGAGATAGCCGATAACGGAACCGGAATAAAAGAAGAGGTTTTAGATAAGATATTTGAACCTTATTTTACAACCAAAGAGCAGGGAAGAGGGACCGGTATAGGACTTTATATGAGCAAAATGATTATAGAGGATAATATGGGCGGCTCAATCAGAGCCTATAACAATAATAGCGGCGGTGCTATATTTGTCGTCGAATTGGAATCATGTTAGGCGGAGAGGGCTGAAGTATCATGGATAAGAAAAATATCAAGCTACTGTATGTAGAGGATGAATTTATCATCAGAGAAACAGTCGGGAAGATGCTCAATAGACTTTACAGTAGCGTTATTCTATGCGATAACGGAGCGGCCGGTTTTGAGGCGTACAATAAAGAGAAACCGGATTTGGTGATAACAGATATAGAGATGCCTGTGATGAATGGTGCAGAATTGGTTAGAAAGATAAAAGAGATTGACTCTGCTACGCCGTGTGTTGTTTTGACTGCATACAAAGATCCGGAAAAGCAGGCAAAATTTGCCGATAAAACACTTTTTAAACCGGTTGCATTAGACGATTTGATAGCCGTAATAGACAGCTACGGCGAAAAAAAAGCTATATAGGTTATGCGATTTGAACAACGTTAAGCAAAAAATTCCGGTTAGAGTTTTATACGTCGAAGACGAAGATATAATAAGAGAACAACTCGAGAGACTCCTAAAGAGGATAGTCTCAGAGGTTGTTACGGCTTGCGACGGCAAGCAGGGATTGGAATTTTTTGATAAATATGCTCCTGACATAATTGTCACAGATATTAAAATGCCGAAAATGAACGGCCTTGAGATGTCAAAAGCAATCAGGAATAGCGACAAAAAAATACCGATCATAATCACGACCGCTCACAGCGAATCCGAACTTCTGATGGAAGCGATCGGCATAGGGGTGAGTGAGTTTCTACTAAAACCTGTAGACATAGATGCCCTAATAGCTGCACTGGAGCGAAAAAGCAGAGATATAATACTTGAAAAAGAACTGGATAGGCAAAGAAAACGCTTCGAGACAATAATAAACTTTCAAGATAATATGATTTTTCTAACCGATGGGGAGAAAATAGTAGACGCAAACAAAAGTTTTCTCTCTTTTTTCGCAAAATCATCTGCGGAGGAATTTGAGGCCGAAGGGAATGCTCTTGACTATTATTTTATAGATGAAACGGATATTATCCACAAAATCGACGGCGAGAACTGGATAAAAAACTTTTTGGACGGTAAATTCTCAAAAGATGTCGTCAAGATAAAAAGCCCGATTAACGATGAGGTAAAAACATTTCTAGTTAAAGCGACAAAGTTTCCGGATGAAGAGCCGGAGCTTGATATCATATCTATGTCGGATATTACCGAAATGGAGAAAGAGGCAAAAATACTGGAGAGGTTGGCAAATACCGATCCGCTTACGAAAATATATAACAGACTAAAGCTAAACGAGCTTTTAAACTACGAGATAAAAAAGACAGATAGATATAAAACGCCGATTAGTCTAATCATGTTTGATATCGACAGATTCAAAAACATTAACGATACTTTTGGGCATGATGTAGGGGACGAAGTTTTAATAGCGATAGCTAGGGCGGTAGAGCAAAATATCAGATCTACCGACGTCCTTGCCAGATGGGGTGGGGAAGAGTTTATGATCATGCTCCCAAATACTGACGAGGCAGGGGCTCATATAATGGCTGAAAACCTTAGAAAATTAATAGCGTCACTGAAATTTGAAAAATTCGACTTCGTAACAGCCAGTTTCGGTGTTGCCCAGTACGAAGATGACGGCACAAAAGAGTTTTTGAAAAGAGTTGATAACGCTCTATATGAAGCAAAGAGGGGTGGCAGAAATATGGTTAGCATAGGCTAGCCGAGTCTGCTACCCAAAAAACCGCATGTTTTGCAAAAATCTTCAACAAGCAACCCTTTAGAGAAACCATCAACTATATTTTTTGCCCTCTGCGAATTCAAAAGCATACTCAGGCTTTTATGTTTTATATTCCCTAAAGCCATAGCACCTTTTGAATCTAAACAACACGGTACCGTATCACCGTTTTTCAAAAATCCTATCTGCCCGCTGATTGCATAGCATCTACCGCCTGTATTTGACTTCTCCTTTGCAAAATCCGGCCATTCGAACATAGAGTCTTTAACAACCAGACAATAAGGGGCTATTTTTGTCTTATCCGTATTAAAGTCCAAATCTCCGTATCTATCTCTGCATCTATCAAAAAATACATTATTGAGTTTTTCATATCTTTCATTTCCGATATTCCAAACCCTAAGATTTATAAACCGTTTCGGATTTTCGGCACTAAAATCACAAAAATCAAATATTTTACCTAAATAAGTGTCTACAGTATCTATATTTTTATTTGCAAAAAAAGAGGATATGGAAAAATTCACCTGCTTGATTGCAGGATGGGTTAGGGTGGCAAAGTTGTTCGGAGTTAAAAAAAATCCGGATGTTGTTATGTTTACCGGAATTTTGTACTTTAGTGATATATCCAGATAGGAAGACAAATTCGGTGCAGTTAAAGGGTCACCGAGGATATGATAGGATACCTCTTTGGCGACACCGTTTATCTCATTGTGTATCCTCTCAAACAATTCGAGACTCATTGTGTCTGTTTTGTTTTTTGATTTTTCAGGGGTACAAAAATCGCATTCCAACCCGCAATAATCGGTAATCTCTATATATGCTTTTGCTATTTGCTTCAAACTATATGTTTTTCGCTGTCCAATCTACAAAACTTATACCCTTTTGAGAGGCCGTATTGGATGACAAGCTCCAAAGCCCTCACATCCGGATCTTTAAAGTGAAATAGCGGAACATTTACCGATTTCACGTTTGAGACAAATTTTCTGAGTTGATCTTGCGGACTTTTGAAAGCTTTTACACCGTAGCCGTTTGACGAAAAAGAGAGATCCATAGTCCACCACGACTGATGCCATCCATTGTCGGATATAATCCCCTCGGCTGTAGTCTTTACCTCTCCCTTTCCCCTGTCACCGTAAGGGAATCTGAAATATTTTATCTTCTCAAAACTCTCTTTACCGAGTGTATTGACTACACACTTTTGATACTCTTTGAAATCGTTGTAGATTGTTTTTTTATCTGTTTTTGAAAACTTATGGTGATGTTGAGAATGGGAACCTAGCATATGCCCTTTTTCTACCGCTTTTTGCCACACCTTTGGATCTTCTTCTATTATTTTGCCGATAATAAACATATTCAAAGGAACTTTGTAATGGTCGGCCATCTCAAGGATAGTTTTTTTGTAATGCCAACCGTCATCGATGGTCAAAAAAACTTTAGTCTCTTCTTTTTGCTCCTTTGGTTTTTCGATAGCAAATAAAGGAGCCGATACCGTGCCGAGGCAAAGCTTTGCAAATAATCTTCTATCCATTAGTTATCCGTAAAAAATTCTTTTAATCTATCTTTTTTTGCAACAATCAAATACACGGAGCCTCGTGAAGATACATCATATGTGCAGTTTTTAGCTGCATTTCCCTCTCCGCAATAAATATCGACCCTTCCGACGCCCTTTATAGCGCCTCCGGTATCTTGCGCCAGCATAAAACTCTCAAAGGTCGGTTTTTTATAGATAGCGTCCATATTACCGTTTTGCGAAAAAACTTCATCGGTATATTTCCCGCTTTTTACATATACCAAACTACCGACCGGAGTAACACTCATATCCATAGCAGCCGTATAACCCGGAATCAGCTGTGTAGACAACGCCCCCAAGGGGCCTTTTGTTGAGATATAAAATACGGCTTTTGTCTCTTTTTTAGGCTTAACCTTTGCTATAACAACCTTTTTTTTGCCGTTTTTCATAACTACTTTTTTCACACTCTTTTTTTTGGCCAAAATCGAGTCCAAAACTGTTTTTCTACCGCCATACTGTATGTTTAAGGTCTTGCCGTCGTCAAATGATAGTATCCCGGCCCCCTCCATCTCCAACTTTCTTATCTCATCTCTACTTTGAACATAAAAATCAGGTTTTGAAACTTTTATTGAAGGTTTTGTCAAATACAGAGGATGATTGAATATACCGTTTTTTGTTATGCTTGCCTTCACTTCCGGAGTGTAGTATCCGGTTAGTTTTGAATCTTTATTCTCGCTTCTGGTTAGATAGATATCAAAATGCATTTGCAGATTTGACAAAAATTGCTCATAACTCACGTTTTCGGCGGCGAGTTTTCTAAACAAAATAAGGGAGTGAAACATTTGGGTAGGGGTATAGCTCTCCTCACCGTATTTAAAGCTCTCCTCGGTATCCAATATACCTGCATAAAACTGTATAGAGTTGTCGAGAGCCGCCAAAAATCTTTCGTCGCTTCTCAAGTCTACACTAAAAATATCATTTATATTTACAGTATTTTCGTCTATTTTCTCTAAGTATCCGGCTGTTTTACCGTGTATTTTTATTTCGCTAAAGGGTGATTTTTGACCCAAAACTTCATTTTGAAAAGAGGTTTGACTCTCTTTTTGGTATGGCAACTCAAGATCCGCATACAATAACGATACGGATAGCAGAGCGGCAACGGCAAATTTTGATATCAAAATCCAACCTCCGTAATTATTATTTTTTAAACAAGTTGTAGACTAATAGGCACCACAAAAACACTAGGCTTGCGATTTTGTAAATTATAGTTTTAAAAGTTTTCTAATTTTACT
>CALJKN010000191.1 GCA_937973585.1 uncultured Helicobacteraceae bacterium | reverse complement strand
GGAATGCCGATGGGTCTTAGCGATATTATGAGCGTGTTTAACTCTTTTTACAAACACAATCCTGCAAATCCGAAGTGGCTAAATAGAGATAGGGTGGTATTCTCTGGAGGCCACGGAAGCTCGCTTGTTTATTCCCTCTTGCACCTCTGGGGATACGATGTATCTTTAGACGATCTCAAAAACTTTAGACAACTTGGCTCAAAAACTCCAGGACATCCTGAATATGGACACACCCCCGGCGTAGAGGTGACTACGGGACCTCTCGGACAAGGTTTTGCGAATGCCGTAGGTTTTGCTTTTGCCTCTGCGTATGCGGCGCAGCTGCTCAATACTCCGACTGCAAAAGTCATTGACCACAAAGTGTACTGCTTTTGCGGTGACGGCGACCTCGAAGAGGGCATCAGCTATGAGGCGGCAAGCCTTGCGGGGCACCACGCCCTTTCAAATCTTGTAGTCGTATATGATAGTAATAACATCACTATAGAGGGTGAAGCGACTATTGCACTATCTGAAAATATCAGGGGCAGATTTGAGTCTCAAGGCTGGGCTGTGCTTGAGATAGATGGGCATGACTATATGCAGATAGAAAAAGCGTTCAGCGAAGCGGTAAGCGGCAAGTCGGGTAAGCCGACGCTAATAATAGCAAAAACAAAAATCGCAAAAGGCTCCGCTACGATGGAGGGGTCACATCATACGCATGGGGCGCCTCTAGGCGAAGATGAGATAAAAGCGTCAAAAACTGCAGCCGGATTTGACGGTGAGTCGAAATTTAATATCCCCGAAGATGTGCTCATTAGATTTAGATGCGCAAAAGAAAAAGGCGAACTAGAAGAGAAGCTATGGAATAAAATGCTTCTTGAGCTTCCAGAGAGAGAAAAGAACGACTATCTTGAGGCTCTGCTAAATCCGGACTTTTCAAATGTAGCGTACCCTGAGTTTGAAATAGGTTCAAAAGTAGCAACAAGGGATTCAAACGGCAAAATCCTAAATGCGATAGCAAAAGCATACCCCGGCTTTATCGGCGGAAGTGCAGACCTATCTCCGTCCAACAAAACCGAGCTAAACGGGCTTGGTGACTTCCCGAGAGGTAGAAATATTAGATTCGGTATCCGTGAGCATGCTATGGGGGCTATCACAAACGCTATTTCGCTATACGGACTGTTTAGACCGTTTTGCGCAACATTCTTTGTATTCTCCGACTATCTCAAGCCATCGGTTAGAGTGGCGGCTCTAATGGGGGCACAAGAGCACTTCGTATTTACACACGATAGTATCGGTGTCGGCGAAGACGGTCCTACGCATCAGCCGATAGAGCATCTAAGCTCACTAAGGGCGCTTCCGGGTCTTTATGTGTTTAGACCGTGTGACGCAAACGAAAATATTGCGTCCTGGAAAACAGCCCTATCGCTAAAAGCGCCTAGTGCATTCGTATGTTCAAGACAGGGGCTTGAGACGCTTGAGATAAGTAGAAACGCCGACATCTCAAAAGGCGCATACAAAGTTGTAGAAAAATTGGGTGCAAAAGTTACTCTAATGGCAAGCGGCAGCGAAGTGCATACGGCTATCGCTGCGTCAAAACTGCTTGAAAATGACGGTATTGCAACTAGCGTCGTGAGTGTGCCGTGTTTTGACCTGTTTGTGGAAGCCGGTAAAGAGTATCATAAAAGCTTACTGGGCGACACAAAAGTTTTAGCGGTAGAAGCGGCGAGCGGTGCTGAGTGGTATAGATTTGCGGATGATGTTGTCTGTATGGAGAGCTTCGGGGCTAGCGGCAAGGATTCCGCATTATTCAAAGAGTTTGGATTTACGGCTGAAAATGTTGCGGCAAAAGCAAAAGCGGTATTATCGTAACAAAACGGCAAACAAAGTTTTGTTACAATCAGGCAAATTACCTAAAATAAGGGAGAAAAAATGGCTTTGAAGGTTGCTATAAACGGTTTCGGTAGAATAGGTAGATGTGTGGCTAGAGTAATAGCCAACAGAAGTGATATAGAGCTTGTTGCTATAAATGACTTAGCGGATATCGAAGAGCTAGCGTATTTGATGAGATACGACACTATTCACGGTAAATTCAATCAAGAGGTAGCGGTTGAGAACGGGAATCTTGTTATCGGCGGCAAAACCGTAAAAGTATATAGTGAAAAAGACCCTGCGGCTCTCAGATTTGCCGATGCCGGTGCCGAGATAATGCTAGAGTGTACGGGGCTATTTTTGGAGCAATCAAAAGTACAATCGCACCTAGATAACGGAATTAAAAAAGTTATTTTCTCTGCTCCTGCAAAAGATGATACCCCTACATTTGTTCTAGGGGTTAATGACGGTGCATACAACGGTGAAAAAATCATCTCTAACGCATCTTGTACGACAAACTGCCTAGCTCCGATGGTAAAAGTGCTTGACGATGCGTTTGGTATCGAAAACGGTCTTATGACGACTATCCACTCATATACAAACGATCAGGCAATCCTCGATATCATCCACAAAAAAGAGAGAAGAAGGGGTAGAGCGGGCGCTGCCAATATAATCCCTACAACTACCGGGGCCGCAAAAGCTATCGGTCTGGTACTGCCGCACCTAAAAGGCAAACTAGACGGCTTGTCTGTCAGGGTTCCAACTCCGGACGTATCTATGACGGACCTATCCGCAACTCTCAAAAAACCTGCTACTGCCGCAGAGATAAACGAGTTATTTAGAGAAGCCGCAAAAGGTGCATTCAAAAACATCATTACCGTAGATGACGAAAAAAGAGTCTCTATGGACTTTAGAACAGACCCGTCAAGTTGCATTTTTGTAACAGACACAACAAAAGTTATAGGCAATACGATAAAAGTAATGGCATGGTACGACAACGAGTGGGGTTACTCTAACAGACTTGTAGATATGGCTGTTAGAATAGGGGCATAATCCCCTTTTTCTTACATTTTTAGACCCGCTTGCGGGTCTCTTTCTTCAAACTTCAAATCAATAAAATTACGTTTTTGTTACTTGTAGCTCTGTTTTCATTTCTGCGGAAACAAAAATGCATATTAAACCGAAAAGCCCACCGAATAGAGGTTTGATATGCTTAGCCGTAGTGAAATAAAAGATCTTTACAACGAATCCTCCTGTTCACATAACAAAGAGAAAAAATCTACGTGCGAAAAACCAAAACCGGGTGCTACTACGGGCGGATGTGCCTTTGAGGGGGCTCAAATCTCACTTTTTCCGTTTGCCGATTGTGCACACATCGTACACTCTCCTGCTACCTGCATTAATGCCTCATGGGAAACCAGACAGACAAAAACAAGCTGGGACGGAGCAGATATGACGCAAATGGGGTTTACTACCGACATCACCCCCAACGATTTGATTTTCGGAGCAGATAAAAAGCTTAGAGCATCTGTTGATTACGTTGTCCAGCATTATAAACCCTCAGCCGTATTTATATACTCCACATGCGTCACGGCTCTAACAGGTGAAGATATAGATGCCGTTGCAAAAGATAAAGAGATAGAGCTTGGAATCCCTGTTGTTACGGTGCATGCCCCTGGATTTATAGGCGGGAAAAACTTCGGCTCCCGTGTAGCAGGATTGGCCGTTGTAGATCAGATAATCGGCAGAAGAGAGCCGGAGTTTACGACACCGTACGATATTAATCTAATAGGCGAATACAACGTTACGGGCGATATGTGGCAGTACATACACATTCTGGAAAAAATCGGTATCAGGGTTTTGTCTACATTCAGTGGCGACGGGAGAATCGAGAAGCTGATGACGGCTCATAGGGCAAAATTGAACGTACTCGTTTGCGCCAAATCTCTCGTTACGATGGCTAGAAAGATGGAAGAGAAATGGGGGATTCCGTGGATTAGCGTCTCTTTTTACGGCAAGCGGGATACTACGAATGCGATTATGGAGATCGTCAAAGCCTTTAATGATGAGACTCTGAGCAAAAAAGCGGCAGAGGTGATAGCAGGGGAGGAGGCTCTGTGTGATGAAAAATTAATCCCCTATAAAGAGCTATTTCGTGGTAAAAAGGCTGTTTTAAATACCGGAGGGAATAAATCTTGGTCTTTTATATC
>CALJKN010000190.1 GCA_937973585.1 uncultured Helicobacteraceae bacterium | reverse complement strand
GTTTCATATAAAATATGATGTAATCTTTACCATTTGGTTGTCCCTCAATAATTTTTACTTCATCTTTATCAAAAAAATCATCTTTAAGTTTTAACCAATAATATTTTTTTTTTTGAGACATATCTTTCCTTTGTTGTTTACTCAAGCAGTTCTTATTTTTCGATTAGCTTGAAACTCTGCTATTTTTAACTTTGGATAAAGAATTCTTCCCCCAATTTCAACAAAATCAATCCCAATGCCTTGTTTTCTCCATGTTTCAATGCTTGAAGCAGAAACTCCTATAATACTAGCAGTTTGTTTTGAGTTAAGATTTAATCTGTCTTTATATCCCATTTCATCAATTTGTCTCATATAGTTTTTAATTTCTTCATTAATATTCATTTTTCATCCTTTTTATTAATTTTAATTTATTAGGTTCCAATAGGCTATTTCAGACCCATTGCAAAATTTAAGAACATTAAATTATTAAATATCAATGTTTATATGATATAATGCCATTACATACTTTATTATATGTAATGTATTTATTTAATAAACAATGAATTGTAACATATATTTTACATTAAGTCAAGTTATTTATGACATATTTTATATCTCAAAAACTGCATCATATTCGCTGGCCGTTGAAAACCATGATCGCTATTCCATTAGTAGTTATTATGTTTGTTTTATTTTTAATGCTGTTTTTTGAGACCGAAAAAAAATACAAAAACATACATAGGCTTTTAATCTTTGCCCTTGCCCTGCTTGTCTTGCACTCCGTATTATACGCCGTAGATACCGTTCGGGCGACGATTTTAAAAGTCCATTTTACGACGACGTTTATTATCTCGTTTTTTTATGTATTTTTCATTTTATTTATATCGCTCTTTATGGTTTATAAAAAAGAGAGATGGGCGTGGTATATTCTCGCAGTATCGGCTATAAACTCGATCTGGGTTTTGCTACTGGTATTTTCATTTGTGGGCGTTGTTGACGAGAGCGGTATCGTAGAAAAAGTAGGACTTGCAAAAAATTTTTTACACGTCGGAATTTTGTCGATGATGTTAGGGTTTAGATTTTCATGGCTAAAACAGGAAAAAGAGATTAGCCAAAAGCTCTTTACGGAGCAATCCAAAAGATCTATTGCCGGAGATACGGTATCAAATATCACCCACCAATGGAAACAGCCGATTGCAGAACTCTCAGCCGTTTTATCGGCAGTCAAGGCCGATATTAGACTGGGCAGGCTAGAGCCTGAAGCACTACAAAAAGATTGCGATAAGGCGTTTTTTATATTGCAAAAGATGGCCTCGTCGGTAGATTTTTTTCAGGATTTTTTTCGGTTGGAGTCAAAAAATGAAAAGCTGAATCCGGATAAGGCAATAGATATGGCGCTGGATGTCTATGCCCGCTCTTTTGAGCAACTAGGCGTTACGGTAAAGCTTAGATGCGATGGTGACTCTTTTGTTTACGCCGATTCTAACGGGTTATTGCAGGTTTTTTCGGTCATACTGCAAAACTCAAAAGAAGCCTTCCGGTATAAAAATATAGACAATCCCACGGTAGGCATATCCGTCTCTGGTCAAAACAACCTTGTCGTTATAGAGTTTATCGACAACGGCGGCGGGTGTGACGGGGCGGTACTAAAAAATATATTTAATCCGTTTTTCGGAACCAAAAAAGAGAGCACCGGTTCCGGATTGTATCTGGCAAAAATAATAGTAGAGCAAAAAATGGGAGGGTCGATAACCGCCTACAATAGAGACGGCGGATTGTGCGTGACGATAAAACTCCCCGCTTATTTTGGGGATAATCTATAGCCGAGAGACGGGAGAGACTCTATGATATCTTCCCCTATTTTTTTTCGTAGTTTGTTGAATAGACTTTTTATAGCGCCGTCCGTAGCTTCGTAGTCGTATACTTTCGCCTCTATTTCGTCTTTTGGGAGTAGTTTGCCGTTTTTTTTGACGAGGAGTCCGAGCAGGGTACACTCTTTTTCACCTAGGGCTACTCTTTCGCCGTTTTTATATATTACCCCCTCTTGCGGGGCAAAAAAAGTATCGGCACATAGTCTAAACCTGAAAAATCCAAGCTCTTTTAGTCTTGCGGCACAGGAGTTTAGCGCCTCCTCTATTTTTTCAAAAGATACGGGTTTTATTAGGTATTCGACAAGATTTAGCGGGATAGCGTCTAGCAAAAATCTCTCATCTCTTTTTGCGGACAATATGAGTATTTGGGTCTCTTTGTTATTTTCTCTGATGCTTTTGATAAAATCTAGTCCGGTAGCATCACCCTCTAGTTCTATATCACATACTGCAATGGCGTATCTCTCTTTTTTGAGTGCGAGGATACCGTCTTCGTATGTTTTGACGGTTGTTACCGAGGCGCAAAAAGCGGAGAATACCCTGCCCATATTCTCTCTTATATCGTCGTTGTCTTCCAGATACAAAAGATTGCAGTAGGCAAGGTAGT
>CALJKN010000189.1 GCA_937973585.1 uncultured Helicobacteraceae bacterium | reverse complement strand
ATGAAGTCCGATCGCCTTTTAGTAAATATTTACCCTTATGTAGCCCTCTTGTGTCAACCACAACTATAGTTCCCTTCTTGCCGACCACCTCTAAAATATCTTCTTTTTTGTAGTGTTGTTCAACTTCCCAGTCTTCTATTCTGGCATAACCTCTTTTGAGAAGCTCTGCAGGAATCCCGCCCGTTTTATGCGAGCCTCTCACAAAACAATGCGGACCATGATCGGTATCCATATCACTCAAATAAAAAAATACCTTCATCCATTTTATTCTATCCATATCAAAGTGCCATTTTGTAGCCGCCATTGCATTAGATTCTTTTACGAAATCAGTATGAATCCAGTAACCCAATACGTCCGATACAGGTTGACACCCCAAATACTCTTGAGCTAGTGCAATAAGAGACATATCTGCCAACATTTTTTGAACCCTATTATTGGACAACAAAACATCAGGATAGTAGTCATATCTGATGCCCTTCTTATTATTTGGGTCATATATCTCTTGGAGTTCTTCTTCGATTTTGTAAGTTTTTGCATCAGCCTCGATAGGTCTTACGTGGGCAACCTGTGTTCTAGAAATTTCCAGCAACTCTTCGATGATATCGTCGTCCAACTTATGCTCAAATACATAAAAACCATTTTCCGCAAGCTGACTACTTATCGTTTTTAGCTTGGTGCTATCAAGCTCACCCAAGACCCCTTTTACAGTTTCAGGCAACTTGTATGGCGGATGGTTAAGCTTAACAATATCATGAAAAAAATCATTTGATGAACCCTGTGTATCGCAAAACAACCTAATTAAGGACTGATATGCCTCCGGCGGAGTCTCATAATTTTTATTTTTCCAATAGCTCTCAACTCCCTCTATAACCGTTTTTACATGCCTCCATAGGTCTTGAGCCTTATTAGTGCTATATTCGGAATCCCTTTTATAGTTGTCTATATTTTCTCTGTATTCTTTTACGCTCAATGCTTTCGTGTCGGACATGATATCTCCTTTAAGAATTTGGTCATTTTAGAATGTAGCTTGCCTCGGATCGGATTTCTAGTTGTATATTTTTTTTTCCATTCATTTTTTATGCTATTACGCAAATTTTTCAAGTTTCTAAAAAAAGTTTGCAAACTGCTTTTTTCGGCTCCGATCCTGTTAAGATAATCCCTATGTACATTATCGGCAAATTTTTTAAAACAATGATGTAGTTCAGCTTGATTTTCATACAAATTTGCATAAACCAAGCGTATTGTCTCCAATATTGCCTCCAGTTCCTCTTCTTCGCTAGAGTCTTCAAAAATAGAAAAGTCTAAAATATCCGCATGATTTATGGCTCCCGATTCTATAAAACGACAAATTTCGGAACTAATTTCAATAGACTTTGGAGCAGTTAATAAGTCTGCATATTTTCTTACAGGCTCGCCCGGCTGCATTACAAACCCGTCAGATATATCAAAACTACCGAAAGAAAACTTAAAGGCTAACCATCTATATGCTAATTTAATCCTCTCAAAGCTCCATCCCGCCTCTATCAATCCGTCAATAGAGGCAAACAAATCATCTCTTGTGTCAATCTTTGTATCCAAATCGACAGGATAAGAATTCCACTCGTTCGCATAAGAAAGTACCGGAATTCCGAGCAAAGCCATCTCTAACCCACTACTAGAGAATCCGTTTAAAACCAAGCTCACATGCTCCGCCAAATCATACACCGAGATATTATCAGATGGCCAGTTTACGACAATATTGTCTGACAAATTAGTTAGCAACTTCTCATATAGTTCTGCGTTTTTAGATTTTTGCCCCTCTCTATGGTTTGGAAACTCTCTAGGATGAACCCTAATAATTAAAAAAAGATCCGGCCTTTCTTTGAAATATTCAATCAGAGCACCAATCCATTCGGCTTGGTTTTTAAATAGCCTTGTTTCGCAAGTTGCAAATTCACCTATGGCATAAGAAGCGATTATCTCATCATATGAACTCATCATTGCTAAGACTATTTTTTGGTTTTCAGAAATTTTAAAATAGTCTAAAATATTTTTATCACCCTGCCTGCCCCTTGAATATGTCACAAAAGTTTTTGCATGTATCTGGCTTAGTATATGCGGTAATATTTGTTTAATTAGCTTTGGCGGAAAATGTTTATGCTTGACTTTTTCCCATACATTAAAAAGGCCGCGATAATGATCTAAATTGTACCCTTTTACAATATTCAGCCCACGATAAAAATTAGCCAAATTATCCCATGCCGTCATGCTGTACGAATCGATACCAATGGCTTTTGCGTAAAAATTAATTACATTGTTGGAAGAATACGTGTTGCTATATATCAATAATTTATCCGGCTTTATACGCTCTATTATCTTTGGAGCCGCCATAGCAACGCAAAAAGCGTTTTTAAGCCATGCCTTATAATAATCTGCTTCAATATCAGATTCAATCCCGAGTGTATTTTTTTTAAAGCGCAACATAGTCTCGTATATAGATAAGCGCCCTATAGGAATGCCACCATACTCATAGTCATAGTAATCACTCGGTAATAGCTTGGAAATCTCAGTATCTATAAAAGCAACTTCGGTTGAATCCAAAAAATCTTCTAAATTTACTCCGTTAAAACTAAACTTACTCTGCAATAGTGACTTATTTTGTTTGCAAAAAGAACATATTCTCTGCTTTGCCGACACATCGGAATCAAGGCTAAGACCATTAGCAACCATACATATACATAGCTTATCAAAAAGACCATCGCACCATGTATGCACAACATCATGTCCACCATCAATCAAAGCTTTTGCTACCAATGCCTCCGGAAAAGCATGTTGCCATATAGAAGAATGCATGCTAAAAAATAAAATTTTCATTTATATTCACTTTTTAATATAGAGTAATCAAGCATATCGACATAAGAGCCGTTTTTATACATTGCAGACCTTCTGACACCCTCTTGCTTCATGCCAAGCTTTAGTGCAACTCGTTGCATTGCTATATTGCAATCTGATGTTCCACACGAAACTCTATTTAAATTTAACTCCAAAAAAGCATGGCGCAAAAGAGCATTAAGTGCTTCAAAAGCATATCCTTTGCCCCAGCTCTCTTTTTCGCCTATTAAGATATTTAACGTTGCACTAGAGTTTAAAAAGTCAATATCTCCTATTGATGCATTTCCTATATGCGCATTGTCGCTCTTTTGATGCAATGCAACAACAATCAAGGCAGAAGCTTTAGAAATATATTCAAGATAACTTTCCGCTTTAGCCATAGTATAAGGAAAATGCCTATGTCCGTTAAACTCACAAACACTCTTATCGTTTAGCCAAGAAACATATGTTTCGGTAAGATGATGTCTCTCAAATGGACAGATAATAAGTCTCTCCGTTTCTATAAAACTCATCGTAGCTCGTCTATATTTGAACATACTTTTTGATACGCTTCTACAACATCCTCAACATCACTGATATCTAAAGACGACTTTGTAAAATCGTGCAAAACAAGCTTGTTTGAATACATATCCTCAACTACAGGCAAATAAATATCTGTATTCCCGAAAACAGGAAGCCTATAAAGCGGCTTGACATATCCACCCCATATTTGAACACCGTCGCTTTCATATCCCTCAACAACATCAAGCTCTGCACATACGGCATCTATAAACTTCTCCCTTCCTACACCGGTTATATCTTGATAATATCTAAAACCTTGCACATAGTATGCATGCTCTCTCTCATTAACGATAGTCGTTTCCATAAAATCAAATTTCGTAAGTGCATCATCGTAGATTTTCGCATACTTACGCCTCACCGCAAGTTCCGTATCCAACCTATTCTCTAACTGAGAAGCCGCTATGGCAGCTTGGAGCTCTGTAATTCTGAAGTTAAACCCGTACATATCTCTTAAATCAAGCCTACCCATGGCCTCTATCACCGCTTCCGAATGATTTCTTAAAAGCTGTAGCCTCAAAGCCAACTCATCAGAATTAGTAACACACACGCCGCCCTCGCCGGCTTGTATATGCTTGTGTACATTCAAGCTAAAAATTCCGATATCACCAAGCGCTCCTACGCTTTTTCCCTTATATGTTGCGCCTGGCGCTTGCGACGCATCCTCTATAACGGCTATATTGCTCTCTTTTGCTATCTGCATAATTTCATCCATATCGGCCGGACATCCCAAAATATGCACAACAACGATGGCTTTCGTTTTGGCGGTTATTTTACTTTTTATACTTTCCGGTGTAATGTTATAATGATTTGGATCTATGTCGGCAAAAATCGGAATTGCCCCCCACATCAATGGAGCACTAGCCGACACTGACATGGAGTATGGACTTACTATCACCTCGTCGCCCACGCCGATGCCTATAGCCTTAAGGGCTATCTGGATGGCCGACGATGCTGAATTTACAGAAATTGAGTGTCTAACGCCAAATCTATTTGACCACAAAGCTTCAAAGTTTTTAACCTCCAAGCCGCCAAAAAACTGGCTCTCATCCCAAGAACCTAAAAACCCTGATAAAACACCTCTGTTTAATACCCTGTTTGCGGCTTCCTTCTCCGCAACCCCAATTGTGTTATACGCTTTAAATTTTTTTTTTCTAACAGGCTCTCCGCCATTTATGGCAAGCTTCATATAAACTCCTCAATTATTGACAAATCTCTCACTTTTTGTATTTGCTTATCCGTAAAGATTATTTTTTTTGTTCCATATTTTGGAACATAACTATATGTAGGCCGATGAATCATTTTTGCAATCACCAATGCCACACTTTCTATCCCGACTATTACGGCTGCGCTCATCATTTGCTCAATTAAATCCGTACCTTTATCCACAATAAGCTCTATATCGTCAGGGATATTTATTTTATTAAAAATGTTTCTACGCAACTCGTCTTCGCTGTGATTTGGATGCGGCCTCACTACTACTTTTTGTATTCTGCGCCCCCCCGCAACATCCATGTACTCAAAAATATCTCTTAAAACATCATATTCATCAAATCCAAATACCTTGATGTTATTATTCAATATTTTGTTGTCGATAGACAAAGGATCCGTTATAAACAACAAATAGTCCGCCTTTGCATTTATATGTAATGCGGCTGCTTGTTTTGCTATATCTTTGAAATACTCATTTGATTCCAAAATAACGATGTCTCCATATAGTTTCTCGGCTATATCATACGCATAGTCATCGCCCACAAAGACGTGCATCGGCATGTAATATTGCAATTCATCTTTTTTATTCTTAATAGCAGTCGGCATATAAAAACTATCAAAATTTACCCAATGATCCAAAAAAACACCGTTTGGGATATGAAACTTGTTGGCTTTTTTTGTTGCCTCTTTTTCAATGTCACACATAAGACTTCTACCGACAAGAACAAAGTCTTTTTTACCCAAAGACTCAATTATTGACAAGTCAGACAACACATCAATATTCCCTAGTTTTGCTTTAAAGATTTGTATTGCCGGCCCCTGTAGGTAAAAACTAACTTTTTTATAAAATTTTCTATTTTTAATTAACGAGGAAAGTATCTGGGCACCACCGGCCTCGCATGACACTACAATCAGACTCTCAATTTCGGTGTTAAGCGGACTCGGTAGCATTCTTAATATACTCACATATCTCTGTAGTGGCTATAGCATCGTTCAAATCATCGCTAGCGCACCCTGCTTCTAATAATTTTTGCATATGATCTACAGAGTGTTTCATATATACATTCATGGTTACACTAGGCTGACACTTTGCCTCATTCAAAGTTTTTAAATCCGGAAACATAGGGTCAGCCGCCAGTTCATAAGTTTTTACCCTCAATCCCCAATCGTATATCAAATACCTACTGCTCAAACACACAATATCAATTTCGCCCAAAGAATATTCAATATCCGTATGCCCAACAAAAATTATTTTAAAATCATCGTAGTGCATTATAAAATCAGCGGAATAATCCGACTTTAACGGTTTTACATCAATAGTAAAAATTGAATATGGCCTGCCAAAATAAAATAACATTAGATTAATAAAATGCGAAGCATTTGTAAAAAGTCCGCCCGTATAATGGACTATAATCTTTGAAGGAAGCGTAGACTTACCATCAAAAACATTCGCAAGGGATGCATAATACGGCTCAACCCTTCTTATATAGTTTACAAACAGCTTGATTTTGTGTTTTTCGGCCACCTGCTTAATCTGCAATGCCTCACTCAAATCAAGCGCAATAGGTTTTTCAATCAAAACCAACTTTGGATTAAATTTTAGAATCTCCATAAAAACAGAAAGTCTATAATCGCTAGGGGTACATATAGAAATCACATCTATTTTTGGACAAAAACAAAAAGCCTCGTCTACGCTAGCAAATGAACTCTTACCGGAATATTCCTCAAATTCCACCCTTCTCTCAACTGCTACATCTACACCGCCGACCAGCTCAAATGCATCATTGGATAAGAAGGCTTTTGTATGCGAAAAAATATTATTTTGCGCACTATCCAAGTCAAAACCTAGTGCTATCTTTCCCAGTCCGATAATTAATACACTATAGCTCATATGATGCCTAATGCTTTTAGCTCCGATACTACATCCGCCGCATCAAAATTCTCATTTTTTGCATAAAGTTTCGGTAGTATCGTCTTTATAAATGTTAAGTCCTCAGCGGTGTCAAGCGTCAATCTGACACTTGGAAACCTCAATGACTCCGGAGCAATAATGGTCAAGTGTTTATAAACATCAGGCCTTGTTCTGAAATACCAACTCACATGCTCCCTGTCTTCTTGCGTCAGCCCTAGCCTATTTGCCTCTTCTAGCAAGTCGACGCTAAATGCTTGTGCATCTAGGCCATCCGGATAACTACTTGGTTCAAAATTTTTAGCATAATCGCATTGGTTATTTAAGTAGAGGGTGACAACCTGAGATATAATATCAGGGTCAACAAACGGACAATCGCCGTGCAATTCAACAATAATATCTGCACCAACAGATTTAGCCGCTCCGAGAACCCTTCCTAAAACATCTTCTTCGGAGCCCCTAAAGCACTTAACGCCTATTTTACTGGATAGCTCCTCTACTGCATCATCAATAGTATTTTCAGTAGTAGCCAAAACTATTTCATCGATAAGGCTACATTTGGAGACCCTTCTGGCAATTAGCTCCAAAAAGCTAATTCCATCAACCGCCTCCATCATTATCTTACCAGGCAACCTAGAGGAACCCATTCTGCACTCAATAGTAGCTACAACCTTTGGTCTGCAAGTCACTTTTTTATCAACCCCTTATCTTCATAAAAAGTAACTACATTATAAAACTTATAGTCCAAATCCAAGACATGAACATAGTCCACCATTTTTATACTCTCATTATGCCATCTAATAAAAAAATTTAACACATCATCGGAATTATCTCGCTCAAAGTTGATATTTTTATCCGCTTTTTTAGCAATAATATTTATAACCTCTTGATCCCAATAATTATTTGTTTTAACAATTTTAAAGCCGCATTTATTCAAAAAACCTTGAAGGCTTTTTATACTAAATAGATATGGATGAAGATCGCCCGGTTGCCTACCCAGATACATACCCAATGGCTTTGTAAACGGCATTAGAACTCTAACGCTCATTTGCAAATATAAGTAACCGTCATCTTTCAAGCAATCCCTAGCAGTATTCAACATATCGGTAGCCGATTGTGAGTTTTGTAGTGTCCATAATATGGTTACTATATCGGCATTCGGTTTTACTTTTTTGCCGATAATCTCGTTTTTGCAGTAATCCTCGATAGTACCAAGATAGTTTTCTATCCCATTTTTTGCCATCAGTTCATGGTTTGTTTTTGAAGACTCTATACCTCTAGCATACGCGCCATACTTTTGTACCATTTCCAAAAATTGGCCGTCACCGGCTCCTATATCAAGTAGGGTTTTATCTTTAAGACCCAAATGTAAATCCAAAAATTCAGCCGCATAGGTGTGTCTTGCTTTGAAATAAGGATTTCTGGCAACATAGTTACCTTTATTAAACATCTCCTCTTCCCAATATTTTGCAAGCTCTTGAGGTGTTCGTCTGTATTTAAAATATACAAGGCCGCACCCCTTACACACATGATACGGAACCCCATCGGTATACCTTCTTACATAAGGTATCTCTACTGCGTCAGTGCAACCGCATAACTCACACTCTAATATCTCTCTGCCTAGTTCACTATCCACACCATACTCCTTTGTGCTATTTTATTGGGAATACTCACTAAATAAAGCATCTCCCATCACACTCCTCTAAGGGATAAAATTTTAACTGTCAAAATCTAATGTCAATATCATTATTTTTTAAAAAATTTTTAGCGCTATTAATGCTATTTTCCGTAAAATGAAAAATATTTGTCGTACAGGCGCCGTCCGCACCGGCACTAAACACCTCTACAAAATGCCTCCAATTACCGGCTCCGCCGCAGACAATAAGCGGTACATCAACATTTTTTGAAGCAGCCCGTATTAACTCCAAATCATAGCCATCCAGCATACCGTCTTTATCTATAGAATTCAAAAATATTTCGCCGGCTCCTAATTCTTGAGCTTTCACTATCCACTCTTCCATTAAGACACCTGTATTTATCTGGCCATTTTCAATAAAAACAAAATACTGATCGCATATTTTTTTTACATCAATAGAAACAACAACACACTGAGAACCATATTTTTTTGCAATATCGGAAATAAGTGTATGATTTTTGAATCCATTTGAATTTATAACCAATTTGTCTGCACCAACTGTGAGGTATTTTTCGGCATCGACAATAGAAGATATTTTGCCCCCTACACTCAGCGGAACAAAACAATTCTTGGATATTTTACCTACCAAATCCATAAAATCCTCAAACCCATTTTTATGTTCATCGGAGCGAGAAATATCCAACATAATAATCTCATCCACAGACCATGTATCTATAAAATTGTGCGTATAGATATTGTTTGGAACAAAATTTCTAGTTCTATAAAGCACGCCTTTATTAAATAAAAGCGATATGATTACTCTTTTTTTTAGCACCTAATTGCTTTCTATGAAATTTTTTAATATTAATAGACCGTCTTTTTGGCTCTTTTCGGGATGAAACTGCAATCCAATAATATTATCTTTCCTGATACCCGCAACTACGTCAAAACCGTAATCGGTAGTTGCAATCACGGTGTCGGAATTAGCCGGAATGAAGTGATACCCATGCACAAAATATGCAATCGGATTGATTAAATCTCTAAATATCGGTTCTTTTAAGCTAATATTTAGATCATTCCACCCAATATGTATCCTTCTGAGATTAGATGTAATAGGCAACGAGTGAACCGCCCCGTCTATAAGCCCGAGTCCGGCATACTCTCCAAATTCATAGCTTTTTGAGGCAAGCAACTGCATCCCAAGACAAATCCCAAGCAAAGGTTTTTTCAGTTCAAGCGCATATGTTGTTATGGTGTTATCGAGCCTACGGCTAAGCAGATTACTCATACCGTCTCCAAACGCTCCGACTCCGGGCAATACGGCACAATCGGATGCTAGAAGCTTGTCCGCATCGCTTGTCAAGATTGCCGTATGTCCGACCTTTTCTATTGCCCCAACGACAGACGCTACGTTTCCAATCCCATAATCTATTACGGCAACATTTTTTTTGCTCATGTGCTATACCAACGGATTTCTAAGCTTCCATCGCCCTTTATCTTTTACCCACAACTCTTTATTTCTATGCTTGTCTACAATATCATAAAATTCGGATTCGCTTAGATTTAAATACTCCAAAACTTCACCGAAATATCTCTGAGGAAATTCACCGTCATATTTCGTACAAAGCTCTAACCCCTCTTCTCTGCTCATATGTCCGTTTTGTATCATTCTGCTAACATCTCTAACCGCCCTTCCAAAGCCAAACTTGACATATTGCATATAATAATACAGGTCGTCTATTTTGTCATCGAGACTATCATGTTTTGTAAATGTCCCCTCTGTTCTACCGCACGGATTATCTCTAAAATTTATATGACGCTTAACATATTCATAGTTAGACCATTGATCCCACTTGAAAAAATAACTCATATATACAGCTTTAATGCCAACCGCTTTAACATCGTCTAAATCTGGGTAAATATAATGATTTAGATCTTTTTCGCCCGCTACGTTATCAACCCAATTCCTAGGATCGTCACCTATCGTATTTTCCAAAACTTCCGAAAAATCCCTTATCATGTCTGATTTTTCGTGCAGTTTATTGCCACCGTATTCTGTTTCGCCATGCTCAGAGTAAAATACAAGAGGTATTTTATAGTTTGTGGCAACCCTAATAAGAGGACAATTAATACCAGCATCCCAGTGAACCTTGGGATTACCTCTTTCTATAAAAAAACGTCTCGCAAGGTATCTAGTAACGTTTACATTTGAGCTAACATACATAGTATCGAATCCGTACTCAATCAGAATGCGTCTATTATATTCTCCTACTTCGGTCGG
>CALJKN010000188.1 GCA_937973585.1 uncultured Helicobacteraceae bacterium | reverse complement strand
ATAAATAAAGGATTGGTAGGGCGCAAGGATGCGACAAAGGCGGCTTTGCTTACTATGCTTTGCGGCGAAAATCTGGTACTTATAGGCCCTCCCGGTACGGCAAAGAGTATGGTTGCCCGTAGAATTGCCGATTGTATCGAATCGGATGACGACAATAAATATTTTGAGTATCTACTAACAAAGTTTTCCACGCCGGAAGAGATTTTTGGCCCTTTGTCGATTAGCGAGCTAAAAGCCGATAGATTCAAAAGAAATACGAACGGCTATTTACCAAGCGCAAAAGTGGCTTTTTTGGATGAGATTTTCAAATCTAGCTCCTCGATACTAAACTCTCTGCTAACAATACTAAACGAACGTATATTTCACAATGGTTCAACTCCGCAAAAAGTCCCATTGTTGTCGCTAGTTTCCGCCTCAAACGAGCTTCCGGTCGGAGAAGAGGAGTTGGCGGCTTTGTATGATAGATTTTTGGTCAGGATATTTGTAGATTATGTAGGCGAAAGCGACTTGCATCTACTCTTTGCGGATGACAAATACGAAGGAATTACCGAGCGGATAGGGATAGCAGAGTTGGAATACATCAATAAGGCCGCTTCCGAGGTAGTCATATCGGAGACAATCATAGAGATAGTCCGCTCTATATGGAAGCAACACAAAGCGATGTTCAAAGAAGACAATAGAGAGAGCCTATCCGACCGTCGTCTCAAAAAGGTTATATGGTTTTTGAGAGTTTGCGCCGCTACAAATGGGCGCAGCGAGGTGGATTTGTCTGATTTGTCTTTGCTCAAAAACTGTCTATGGAACCACTATGACAATGCCGAAAAAATCCAAAAAATGATGCTTACGACTTTGAGAAAGTATAGTTATCCGATTCCGTCATCGGATACTTCATCTGGGCAAGCAGATAAACCAATTGAACTTATGATGAGTAGACAAGCCAAAGGAACGATAAAGGGCTTTATGGGAAGCGGCACGCAGCAAGACCCGATACTAATATCTTCGCCTGAGGATTTGGCTAGCATGGATGATTTTGATATATCTATGCAAGGGTATTATTTCTATCAGAGCATCGGTATAGATTGCTCGTCGCTGACGCATTGGAAACCTATAAAACTCAAAGGACACTATAATGGTGGGGGCTACACTATTAAGCTCAATAGGCCGGATTCGTACGTTTTTGAGACATTGGAATCAAAATCTCGTATAAGCGATTTAACCGTTACGGGTGCGTCTTTAGTCAAGAGCGCAACAGATAGCATCATAGAACGGTGCAAATCCAACTGCTCAATAGCCGAAAGCGTTGCAGGGTGCGAGATAATTTCCTGCTCAGCATCCAACAATCTAATCTACAACGAAGCTAAAAATACAAAAATACAGCACTGTCGCTCTAATAAGTCCTTGGCGGTAACCGTAGATGATTGCAAAATAACACTATGTCGAACTATGTACTATATGGTCAAAAGCGCCAAAAAGTCTAATTTTGCTGATTGTATTGTGGTGTTGAGTCAAAAAGATAAGCCAGATAATAAAGCATATATCGGAGGAATAGTATGCGAAGCCAGAGAAAGTTTGATTGAGCGATGTTTTGTCACCGGTAGTTTTAAATGTGAGAACAGTAGTGTAGGTTATTTCTATGGCGGTGCAAATTTTTACTTTGGCGGCATATCAGGCAAAGCCAATATGACTACAATTAGCAATTGTGCCGTAGGTAGGCTCAAAATTTCAGACTCTGG
>CALJKN010000187.1 GCA_937973585.1 uncultured Helicobacteraceae bacterium | reverse complement strand
TGCCAATTAAGCTCTTTTTTGTTTTTTTCAATACCCGGTAAAAGTAAAAACTCTTTGTCTTGTATAATATTGCCTTCATGGGAAGGAACCCTGATTTCTAAATAAAGAGCATCCTTGTCGTGAACACCGTTTTCTGCTATTTTCTTTAATTCTTCCTTTTCTATTTTTACATATGCAATATCACTATAATGGTCAAGATACCCATACTTATAGCATTCAATTTCACTAATACCGTCTTCCCATTTTACAATAATCGGCTCTTTCTCTCCTTGTCCTATAATGGTCGGCAAATATCCTTCAGGCAGTCCAAACAAAGCTCGAATTAATGAGCTTTTACCTTGCCCCTGCAAACCAGTTATTGCAATTAATCGCCTAGTAAAAAAACGCTCGGCTATAACCGTTCTTCTTGTTAGTTTAAGCAAATCATGTTCTATTTTTTCATCATCTAAAAATTGAATTGCCATAAGTAGTCTTTTTGCATATTCGTTAAAGCTTTTCAGCATTAGCAACGGCTCTCTTTTGTTAGCTTCCATGGTTATGCCTTTATCTTTGCATCGATATCTTCGATTTGCTCAGCACCACATCCATCTCCAAACCAGTCCGATAGTTTTGATTTTGCCTGCTTCTTGACATCATCCGTGATATACATAGATACAACACCCAAAGCAAGCAATAAACCGGCCATATCATCAGCGTACCCGACAAACGGCGTAATATCCGGTATCAAATCAAGAGGAGAGATAAAATATCCCAAAGCACCGTAGATAATCATCCTTGTTTTCATTGGAATTTTTTCATCCTGCGCCGCATAAAAAAGCAACAAAGCAGCATAAACGACTGAACACCCTGCCGCTTTTGAATATTTTGCAATTTTGTCCCACAAAGACCCTTCCGAATACTCTTTTTCTTTTGACTCCAAATCGGATAGCTTAGGTTCTATAATCTCCATTTCTTTCTCCTTTAAATTTTTAAATTACAATGCCTAGCACTTTAGCAAGCTTACTATCAATCTCAAATGCCTCATCTTTTACATAACTATTCAGTATGACATCCATCCATTTTCTCGATGCCTCAAAACTCTCTATTTTGATATAGTGTTTGTCATCTTTTTTAAACATACTGTATCCTTTTGCCTTTAACTCTATCGGCTCGGATTCTCCCTCTAGTTTTACCTTTAGGTATATTGTTTTTGTGTTTCCCGAATCTACTTTTAGCTCTATCACTTTGCCTATCCCTTTCCAATAATCTGCATAAATGTTAATCAATATCTTCCCAGCACTGTCCTTGACATCACTAACGATGTCTTTTAACCATTCAAACATCTACCCTCAAAACCTCTCCCCTTTTTTGCAGATAAAAAATTTTCAAAAACTCTCATTTCAATATTTTACAAAATCACGCTTAATCCGTAATATTTGTAATCTTATACAAACCATAACAAACCTATCTCAAAACAACCCTTATATTTTCCATACTTTTAGCTTGCAAAAATCTCTTTAGGGTTGTCGCTAGTTCTACGGCTTCGTTGTTTTTCATCCAGATATATCCGGTGGACTCTTTGGTTCTTATCGTTTTTTGGTTGTTTGGGACGGCAATATATCTGGGGGGGGGTTGGCGGCAGAGAAAAAAACAGGACTTTTCCGCCATCTAAGTAGCCCCCGCCCTCTCGGTATCCGTCGTCGTAGCTCTCCGGTCGTATTTGGAGCTTGAGCCGTCGGTACGGCTCATATGTCGTTTGCAAAAATGCAAACGAACAAAGAGAGACGGCAAACAAAAACTGGATAAACATAAAACTAATTTAACTGTTTGGCCTTTACCAACTGGTCTATATCTATCAGCCCTCCGGCCTCTTGGATATACTCTTTTTTGCTCTCATATGTGACTTCAAATTTTCTACCGACGTGCTCATCTTTTAGCCTCTCGTCTCTCCCCCAAACACATCTCTCCGTCCCGTCAACCAAAAAGCAAGTATGATAATAATCTTGCAAATAAGTCCCGATATACACCCCTACCATGGACGATAGATACTTCTCTTTCGGTCTCGGTTCATAGCGTCTTGTCTGCTCTTGCGGTGCTTTGTAGGTATAGGTAGGTTGAGTGTATGCGGGTTGCGGGGTTGTATTGTACGTATATGCGTACGTCTGTTGCGGCACGCTCACATATGTTTGCACCACTCTGTATCCGCAATCATAAAAATCAACCTCATGTTTTAGATGTTTCCTACAGAATTTAGCAAAAGCTGCCGTATCGTATAGCCCTTTTTGTTTTACCTCGGAATAATCTATGACATAGCTGTCTATATAGTATTTGTCGTCACCGTCTAGCCTGTATCTATCTATGGAGCATTTGACTGCTCCGGCCTGACAAAATAGCTTGTTTATCACCCCGTTGCAAGAGTTGTAATAAGTCGTCGTCGATTTGCAAGCCGGAGTCTTGCATCCGTTTTGTCCGGCAAAAACGATAGTGGCTCCAAAAGCCAAAAAAAACATAAAAATAGCCCTAAACATACATCCTCCAAAAATTTGATTTGTCGTAACTTGGACTTTGCCGGATATTATACGGCTGTGCTGCGACAGGTTGTGTCGTAAATCAAAAAAACTTAATATCGCCTATAGATATATACTTTTATAGGTGGTTGTAATTGGATTTTATTACAACTATTATTAATCAACAAACAACAATCAAGGCGTAAATACATTGGGGATAATCAAGATTCCGGAAATAGTAGACGATACGGAGCTAGAGGCAACATACAAGCTAATCGGGCAAAACATCAAAAGACTCAGAAAAGAGCGAAACATATCTCAGTTGGATATGGCGCTGTCGATAGGACAAAAGGCCGTTTCATTTTATGTAAACGCCGAAAACGTAGCCAATAACAAAAAATTCAATCTTGAACATTTGATAAAAATAGCAAGAGTATTGGATGTCGATATATGTGAGCTTTTTAGAAAAATAGACGATATGGAATGCTGCTAAACACCAAATATATCCGGTAGTTCTTTGACACACACCTCTCTGACGAATATGGCACTCCTATACCTTTCGTCTCGGTGCGCATCGGTGATTTTGTTTTTTAAAAAGTTCGCCTCTATAATCTTGTCAACGCTATTTGCCCACTCCTCACAAAACGGCTCAAAATCAACGCCGTCAAACACACATCCGCCCGATAACAAAAATCTCCACGACGGTTTGTCCAAACGAGAAAACGGAACTATCCACATATCCAAAAACGCCTCCGCAAACACATCCAGTAGTCCCGCTACGATAAACCCTCTATACAATATACTCAAAAACGGATACCTAAAAGCTATAGACTCCGCCTTTGTCGGTATTCGCCAATCACAAAACCCCAAAGTACGGCACTCCGATGCCAATATAGCGGCCTCGTCGTATGAACAAAACGGGTATCCGTATTTGAGTAGTTTTTTGTCGCTTGATACATCCGGGCAAAAATCTTTCCACATCAACCCACTGTACGAATCTACGATAGCCCCATCCAAAAATGCGATTCTTGGCTTTTTGGCGGCAAGGTTTTTAACATAAAAACCGCCATAGCAATAATTAGCCGGAAAAGTTTTGTATCTTTTTGCCGTTATGGATTTTGCGCTCAGAATATCATACAGATAAACCGTCGTCGGAGAGGCCAAATCCGATGTCGGTAGATAAATAGCCTCACTCCCGTCATAAATTCGTCCGCATAGGGCTGTAGCCGTCTCCATCGGGGTTAAGTCACCGAATACTCGCCGCAAAATCCCAAAAAAATACGAATCTTCACAAATACCGAGATAAAAATCAAGCCCTTGCTCCAAAAACTCCGATACGGTTGGAAATCTATAGCGCTCTTCCGTACTCTCATACAAAAATATCAAATCCCTGCACTCAAAAATATCGGATATTTCGATTTCGGTAGCCATATATTTAGCCTTTATGCTCGTTATTTTTTGGATAACAGTATAAAAGACTACTGCGACAGGTGGTGTCATTGAAATTTTGGTTTTTTATTTAACACTAATTTAACACCACATTTATAATCTTTCAGAAAATGAAACCCAAAGGACGTATATGAAAAATATTATTACCCTATCTCTAGCTCTTAGCTCGGCGCTACTAGCCTCCGAGATTACGCTAGAAAAAGTAGTGGTTACCGCTTCACCGTCAAAAGCACTAAAAGACTCACTGCTGTCTGAAGATATAAAATTTACAAACAAACTAGATATAGCCGGAATCCTCTCGAATAACTATCCGGAGATCTCAACCGTCAGAAAAGCGGCAGCGGCGGGAGATATATCCCTTAGAGGTTTTTATAAAGACGATGTGAGGGTAACGGTAGACGGTCAGGCGATACACTGTGCATGTCCAAACAGGATGGATCCCCCTACGTATCACCTCTCTGCCGAAAATGTCGATAGGGTTGAGGTAATAGAGGGGCCTTTTGACGTGACTACGCCTGGGGCGTTAGGGGGGAGCGTAAACGTAATTACCAAAACCCCAAAAGAGGGGCTCGGCGGCTCCGTAAACGGCCAATACGGTAGTTTTGACTCCAAAAAATTTGACCTGAACGTAAATGCCGGCTCCAAAACAGTAAAAGCGCAGGCCGGATATACCAAAGAGTCGATGGGTCAATACAAAGACGGTTCAGGTAGTGAAATGTACAAAGTAAACTACAGCCCCACCCTCACAAACGCCTCAAACAATAAAATGTATAGAAACGATATAAACATAGAAGACAAAGAGGCTTTCGACAAACAAAGCTACTTTGCAAAAATCTCACTAACTCCGGCCGACGGACATGAGATTAATTTTGGATATTTTGCCGATAGACCGGATACGATACTCTACCCGTCTCTCGGAATGGACTCGTTCAAAGACGACACCGACATCTATTCGATAGACTACAAAGCAAAGGGGCTTGGAAAATACTCAGACGAACTGACCGTTTCGGCATATCAAAACACCGTAGATCATGATATGAGAACCGACTATAGAAACACCGGAGCGGCGATACTATCGTATGCGGTAGAGAGTAAAACAGACGGCATCAAACTCCAAAACACCGTAAACATATCGGGGCACGTCGTAAAAATCGGTGCAGACTACTACAAACGAAATTGGGATGCAAAAAACTACTCCAACTACGCAACCAAAACACTATCCGGTGGAGCTACCGGAACACCGTACCCGCTAGCTGACGTATCGACGAAAAACTACGGCTTTTTTACGAAACTAAACAAAACATACGGTGATATATCGGTCGATGCCGGAATCAGATACGACAGCTCAAAAATGGAGCTTGATGAATCAAAAGTAAGAGCCGCCGGAACCTCAATAGCAAACAGAGCAGAGATACTAGCCAATCCGGATGATTCGTGGAATAATTTTTCAGGCTCCCTAACTGCAAAGATCGGAAGAGCACACGTCTGA
>CALJKN010000186.1 GCA_937973585.1 uncultured Helicobacteraceae bacterium | reverse complement strand
TGCTTTTTGATCTTTTGAAGCGGTATTGTCGTAGTCAAAACCGAATCTTCCGGCATTACAGAGTGAGCTAAACTCAAAATCGTTTGTAACTCTGTATATTTTCTCCCCGATCGCCTCGGTTTTAGTGTGCTTAAACTCATAATAAAGCCCGCATGCCGATGAGCAATGAGCGCATGCAGACGGAACCCTTTTTAGCTCCCAAGCGTTTGAAGCATATTTGAATCCTGTGGATACAAGTGCTCCGACCGGACAAACCGCTATACACTCTCCGCACAGCGTACAATCCAGAGTCTCGGAGTTTTTAGGCCCTATCTGCGATTTGTATCCGCCGACCTTTATCTCTATAGCATCATCGCCTATTATCTCATTACATGTGTGTACGCATTTTTCGCACAAAATACAAAGCGACGGGTCATACTGGATAACACCCCAGTTTTTTATCTCTCTATTTTGCTCTTTGGCCATAAACTTTTGAGCGGTTACCCCAAATTCCAACGTTTTGTTTTGGAGTTCACATTCGCCCGACTTATCGCATACGCCGCACTCAAGCGGGTGATTTACGCAGTAGAGTTGCATAATTTTTTTGCGCTCTTCGGCCAACCTCTGCGAATTTGTATTTACAACCAATCCGTCAACTACTTTTGTCTGGCATCCAAGCAAAAGACCTTCATGGTTTTCCGCCTCAATTACACACAACCTGCAAGAGGCGATAGGCTCGCATTTTGATAGATAACAAAGAGTCGGTATATAAATGCCGTTTTTTCTAGCTACTTTTAGTATCGTATCGTTTTTCTCGGCCTCGCAAACAACGCCGTCAATCGTAATTTTTATCTGACCCATTTTACACCGCCGCCATAGCTATATAGTAACATCTCATGCACCGATTAGCTTCGTCTATCGCCTGCTCCATCGTAAAACCGTAATTAACCTCAAGATTATTAGTTTTTCTCTCCAAAACACCCAGTTTTTCACTATGCTCTCTGGCTAGCCCCTTGATCCAGCCGCCTACTCTCTCTTTTTTATCGTAGACTTTTAGAGCCTTGAGGTGATCTTCCATAATCTCGTCGTCACTTCTATATACTTTACCCTCAAAAATATATCTGGACATTACGCTTGCCGCCCTTTTTGCTTGCCCTACCGCATTCACGATAGTCATTGGACCGTATTCACAGTCTCCGGCCGCAAATATTTTCTCTTTGTTTGTTTGATAGGTTTTACCGTCTGTCAATATCGTATTCCAGCTCGTTTTTGCTATCTCCCACTCCGGCGGCAGCAAAGACAAATCAGCATCCTGACTGACCGCAGGAACTAAGATGTCGCATTCCATCTCAAAGCTTTTTCCCTCTGCTTTTAGTAGTTGAGGCTTTCCTCCGGCAGGATCAGGGGTGAGTTCGTACATATCGATGATTAATTTTTTTATCTTCCCGTCTTCGGAGATTATCTCGTCGATTGCACTATAAAATATAAACTCTACGCCCTCTTCGACAGCTTCATGGTACTCCTCGTATGAGGTGTTATTGATGATTGTTTTTTCGTCTCTTCTATAGAGCATTACGACTTTTTTTGCATTTGCTCTGATTGAACAACGGACAACATCCATCGAGGTAAAACCACCCCCTACGCATACGACCGTTTTACCGGTCAGATCTACCGGAGCCCCTATTCCGTATTTCTCAAATAGGTTTATCTCGTCAAGAAAAGGTATAGCAGGCCAGTACCCCTCATCTTTCGGATTTTCGTTTTTGGCTCTGATTTTTTTTGAAAGTCTCGCACCCGTAGCTACCAAAACCGCATCATAGGAGCTCTCAAACTCCCTCATCATGTCGGCAGTTACTCTGGTATCCGTAATAAAATTTACACCGACACTTTTTGCCAACTCTATGTCTTTATTATATTTTCCGATAGGCATCCTGTATTCCGGAACCCCGACGGCAACCTCGCCGCCCAAAACCGGAAGCTCCTCGTATACATCGCAATGTATCCCGTCAACCGCCAGATAATATGCCCCTGTAAGTCCGGCTGGACCCGCACCTATTACAGCGACTTTTTTGTCCGTTTTTGGCTTAGGGGTTACCGGATGAAACCAGCCTAAGTCCCTATCTGTCTCATAGTCCGCACCTATCCTTTTTAGCTCCATAATCGCTATAGGCTCATCCAGATTTGTCCTTCTGCACGCATTTTCGCACGGGTGCGGGCAAACTCTGCCGCATGTATGCGCTAACGGCATAGTCTGCCTTGTCGCTTTTAGACTGTCGTCAAACCTTAAATCTCTTACCCCTTCGATGTATGCCGGAATATCGACGTGAGCCGGACAGGCATCCATACAGGGTGCGGTTATTTTGGAGATATACGTTATATCGTCGTTTGTGAAGTACCTTGACGGCTTTTGCCCTTCAATCAAAGCGGTAAACTCACCCTCAAAATGCTCCAAAAGAGTCAAAATAGGATTTGGAACAGTTTTGCCGATCTCGCATTTTGAGGTCTCTTTCATTGAAGCGCAAATCTCTTTTAGGTGCAAAAGATCCGACGCTCTCCCCTCGCCCTTGGCAATTTTGTACAAAATATCGTACACGATTCTGCCGCCCCATCTGCCGGGCGCACATCTGCCGCACGCCTCGGAGTACTCTTGATAGGTTTTGGCATACTCCATCGCAAGTTTTACGACATCTACGCTTTCATCAAAAATAGCGACACCGTTCCAACCAATGAAAGCCTTGCTTTTTGTGTCGGTATCGTATTCAAACGGAAAATGAAACTTGCTTTTTATAAGTTCTTCCGCCGATTTTTCTCTGTTATCGATGAGTTCGTCTTGCCAAAGGCTAAAAAGGATATTTGCCATGTTACTTCTTTACTACTATTGTCCAGTCAACTTCATTGTATTTTAGGCTGTTCATCAGCGTCCAACCGTTCTCTTTTACTACGTCCGCACTTTTTTGCACCGAACTAAAATCGCCAACTTCAAACAAAAAGATTGCAACTTCCTCTTTTGCTATCTCTTTGCCCATTAGCTCCGTCATACGTCCGTAAAAATCACTCTTTAGGTGTCTAAGATCGAATCTTTTCATATTTTCATATCTCCTTTTGCGGTCGGCAAAGCCACAGCAAAATTACTCTCACTAAAGCTTGCTCTATCGAGCAGAGATGAATTCTTCATCATCTATCTACCTCACCGAATACAGTGTTTGAGCTACCTATCATCGTTACGACGTCGGCTAGCTGAACGCCAGGGAGCCACGCCTGCAATATTCCGGTATGCCAGAAGCTAGGGGCTCTGATTTTTAGTCTGTACGGATACGGCTCACCGTTTGAATAGATGTAGTACCCAAGCTCCCCTTTTGGAGACTCGGTCGCCACATATACCTCTCCGACAGGCGGTCTCATCCCTTGAGTTACAAGGACAAAATGCTGCATAAGCGAGTAGTTTTGGGTCATTATCTGCTCTTTTGGAGCCGATACGTAGTTTGGCGCATCAGCCATTATCTGCGAGTCGGTATCCTTGTAGAGCTTTAGGCACTGGTCGATTATTTTGACCGACTCTCTCATCTCTAGCATATAGCATCGGTATCTACCGAAACTATCGTTTGTCTCGGCTACAGGAACATCGAAATCAAGTTCGTCGTAAATCTCGTACGGCTCCTCTTTTCTGATATCCCACTTGATGCCGCTCCCCCTTAGCATAACACCGGAGCAACCCCAGTCTACCGCCATCTCCGGAGACAAAATACCGACATCCTCCAGCCTCATTCTCCAGATTCTATTTGAATCCAGCAACCCTTCGTATATTTGGATATTCTCTTCCAAGGAGTCTATGAATTTTTTGAGATTTACCATCCACTCATCAGTTACATCTAGCGGAACACCGCCGATTCTGATAGATGAGTGAGTAAGTCTCGCCCCGCAATAATCTTCGATAAGATCCATCGCATGCTCTCTTTCTCTAAATGCATACAAAAAGACACTCATTGCACCGATATCAAGGGCATGCGTAGCGATAAAGAATAGATGCGAACAAAGCCTGTTAATCTCTAACAGCATTGTCCTGATTACTTTCGCCCTTCTCGGAACTTCAAGCCCTACCAGTTTTTCAACCGCAAGGGCAAAGCCATAGTTGTTTGAACTGGCGGCAATATAGTCCATCCTATCGGTTGTCGGCAAAAATTCGTTATAAATCATATTTTCAGCCATCTTCTCCATCCCTCTATGGAGAAAGCCGATGTTTGGATATGCCTTTACGACCTCTTCGCCGCTAAGTTCCAATACAAGATTCAAAAGACCGTGCGCCGACGGGTGGTTTGGACCGAAGTTGACAACCATTTTGTTGTCTTCTCTGTCAAACGTAATGTTCTCAAAATAGGGCGCTAATTTATTCGGTTGTTGCATTTTTCGCCCTCCTATCTTTCTCTGTCTGCAAGTGTAGACTTGCTAGGATCAAATTTTTCTATAAGTAGCGGTCTATCGCCCTCTTGGTATGCTATCTCCGTGGCACTCTCTTTATACTCTTCGCCGTATCCGACCTCTTTGCCGAGCCTTGCAAATCTCTCGGTATCATATCTGTCGATAAACGCCGCATCTCTAAGTTCTGCTCCGATAATCTCCCTAGCCTCTTTGCCGTATATCTTATCGACCTCATACCAACTTGCAAACTCATCCCCCTGAAGCGGATAGGTTTTTCTAAGCGGGTGGCCGACCCAATCGTCTGGGAGCATAATTCTTTTTAACATCGGATGATTATTTACTCTGATGCCGAACATATCGTACATCTCTCTCTCGGCCCAGTTGGCAGACGAGTACAAAGAGCTAACAGATTCAACATTTTCGCCGTCTTTAATAAAGCATTTTACCCTTGCTCTTTTCCGTTTACCCATCGAAAGAAGCTGATAAAAAACTTCAAATCCGCCACGCTCGGCAACAAAATCTACGGCACTCATTTCGCTTAGCTGGTTATAATTTAGCTTCTCTTTAAAAAACTTAACTACATCAAAGCTAACGGTAGAGTCTACGATAACAACTAGTTGACCCTTTTGGATGTATGCCTCTTTTAACTCAAATGCAGCGCTTATAGCCTCAACGTCTTTGGCAAAAACTTCGTCACCCTCTACGCTCTCTTTTGGCAGTACGTCGGCAACTCTAAATCTATCCGTGTAATAAGATTGTTTTTGGACATTATCTTTTGGCGTATATTTTCTCATTACACAAACCTTTTTTGGATTTGCGCACGTGAGGCTTTGTTTTTTCTAACATGTTGCTGTAGCATCATCACCGCATACTGAAGCGTCTCAGGCCTAGGTGCACATCCGGGAAGATAAATATCAACCGGAATGATTCTATCGACACCTTGAACGGTGCTATAGGTGTTAAACATCCCGCCGGTATTTGCACAAGAACCCATAGATATAACCCATCTAGGCTCTGCCATTTGGTCGTATAGTCTTCTGATAAACGGAGCGTATTTTTTTGTTACCGTTCCGGCTACCACCATTACGTCCGATTGCCTAGGAGATGCTCTAAAAATCGTACCGAATCTGTCAAAGTCGTATCTACCTGCACCTGATGCCATCATCTCGATAGCACAGCACGCCAGACCGAATGTAAAAGCCCAAAGGCTGTTTGAGCGCCCCCAGTTAACAAGCTTGTCAACAGTAGTCAAGGCTACCGGAAGACCGCCGTTTGCGGCGTAGTTTACTTTATGCTGTGCCATTGCAGCGCTCCTTTTTTCCAAGCGTATACGAATCCGATTGTCAAAAGAGCCAAAAATATGACCATCTCAACCATACCGAACCATCCAAGGGCTTTAAAATCGAGCGCCCACGGGAACATAAAAATAATCTCGATATCGAACAAAATAAAAAGAAGACCGAATAGGTAAAACTGAGCCGAAATCTTATTTGGCTGAAGGTTAGCCTCCGGACCGCATTCGTAAATCGATAGTTTTAGCTTTTCGGTGTCTTTTCTTGCCATTAGCCTACTTACAAATCTAGCCAAGTTGGTAGTCGCAAAAAAAGCGGCGAACGTAAAAACGGTCAATACGAATGCGCCGAAGTACGGATGCGCAAAATCGGAATGAGTCATTGCCAAGCCTTTTTTTGGTTTTTTTCTCTGCCGCCACAAAACCTTCCCGCACTCATAAACGAAAAGACCGAACGGACAAATTTCAAGCGGCCGTTAATATACCGACAAAATAATTAAAATTACTTTACCTAAAACGGGGTATTAGTAACTTAAAGTTACAGTTTTTTTGAGGAAGATAAGTTTATATGTAGAGAATAGTAACATAAAATTTGGGTGAGGTTTTGCCTTTAGGACAAAAACCCCATCGATTTTTCATTGTCGAAACTGCTTGATATCTCTTTTTTAATCTCTGTTACAAAATCATCCATAGAAAATATCGGCTGCTCTTTGGCGGCGACATTCATCGCCGCATTTTTGACGACAAGGGCGATTTGTCCGCCAGTTAGCTGATGCGAGGCCAATTTTTCCATATTGAAACCATCGCCAAACGGAGCATTTTTCGGAAGGCTTTTTTGCCATATCGAAATCCGCTGTTCAAAATCGGGCTTATCAAATTTTATTTTGTAGTTAAACCGTCTGGAGAATGCCTGATCAATATTTTCAAGGAGGTTTGTAGTGGCAATAATCACCCCGTCGAATCTCTCTATCTGCTCCAAAAATATGTTTTGCATCTGATTATGCATTTTGTCTGCGCTAGAAAAAGCAGATTGGCTTCTGGAGGATAAAAACTGGTCGGCCTCATTTAAAAGGAGTACAGGCTCGGTTTTGGATTTATCCCTCAAATCCTTATAGGTATCAAAAATCTTCCGGACATTTTTTTCACTCTCGCCTATATACATTGAGAGTATTTTGCTACAGTCAAAACTGAGAACCTGCTTTTTTAGGGACTTTGCGAGACTCAATGCCGTCATAGTCTTTCCGGTTCCAGGGGGGCCGTGAAAAATGATTCTGGCCTCTACTCCTGCCTTCTTATCCTTTATGCCCCACTCTTTGAGTAGATTTGAAACATTTTTGTCAAGCTGCCTTAATACCGTATCCAGCATCTCTCTGGTTTTTGGGTTCAATACCACATCGTCAAGGGAGCTTTTTGGCTCAATCAATTCAAAAAGCTCTTGGTCTTTCATCAAAGACTCCAGCTTGATTTTTACCTTTCTCTTTTTTTTCTGCGGATACACAATGTGCTTTAGCACCTCTTCGGTTATATAAAAAGATCGGCTAATCCCTCCAAAGGGGGTTAAAACCTCTTCGTAATCTATAATCTCGTGTTGTATCAGTTTCGCACCGTCCTCCAAAAGCGAACGATTTTTTATCCTCTCGTAATCATCGGAACTAACAAGCTCAATCAGAGTATTCATCTCTCTCAGGTTATCCCCCTCGCCGGAATACTCCTCTTTCAAAAGAGCTAAAAAAATTATCCTCTCCTTATCCCCAAGATGCTTCTCTTTAAAAAAATGCTCCAACTCTAAATGGACTTTTGTCTGTTTGATTTTTTCGGCTATTCTGGTTTCAAGGTCTGATAGTTTCGTCTGAAGCCTAGTGATATTCGGCGAACCGCTCGAATAACTATGCCTGATAGCGGCAATCTTGTGATACAAATCAACCCTAAAAAACTGCTCTTGCAAATACTCCAGATGATCAGTGTACGGTTTTATGTCCGGTAAACCCATCTCAAAACTCCCCTCTTCAAGGAGTTTCAAAAAAGAGGGGCTAAGCGATACGGAGGAGTTTAGCAGCTCCAAAAGCGATGTATCGCTAATTTTTTGCGCCCCAAAGTTGTCGTTGTTTACCACCCAGCCTAGCTCAATCAGATTCTTTACGATTCCGAGCTTTGAGATATGTTTGTAGTTTTTGGAGCCGAACATCTCGCTTAGCGCTTCGGAGCAGACTATACTCTCCTGCCCTTTTATATATTTCTGGGTCATAACTTTTAAAAGCGAAGTTGACTCGATATCGCACTTTAGTTGCGAATATACAAATGTCTCTTCTATTTTCTCATTCTCAATAAAATCTATCAGATATCTCAATACAATCCCTCTTTTTGCCAACTTTTATTACGATTAGAGATTTCATATAGAATTCTCAAATTTTGAGCAAAGCCCAAAATTAGGTCTTCGGCAGACAGCCCACGCCGCTAGCGGCTTTTTGACCTCTCTTTATTTTAGAGGTTTCAATTTTACAAATAAAATTCTTTTGGAGAGAAGTTGAATGGTTTTTTCATATTGCGAACAAAGCGGTGAGCCGCTAATAGAGTTGGAGGGGGAGAATTTTAGGCATATCGTATCGGCGAGACGGAGTAAGGTTGGGGAAGAAATACGGTTTAGAAACCTTAGAGACGGATTTGAATACACTTACGAAATCTCGGCAATCGGCAAAAAAAGTGCCACTGCAACACTGCTAGATAAAAAATATATTGAGACGAAAGATTTCAGCGGGGCAAAAATCGGATGGTGCATCGTAGATCCAAAAACAATCGAAAAAATACTCCCACACTTGAACGAACTGGGTGTAAAAGAGCTTTATTTCATATACTCTGCCAGAAGCCAAAAAAATTTCAAGCCAGACTTTGAGAGGATGGAAAAAATCCTCATAAACTCATGTTGCCAATGCGGGCGAAACGATTTGATAAAGATGAAAGTTTTTGGAAGTCTCAAAGAGTTTATGGACGAGACGGATGATTTTTCCGTTTTTGATTTCGGGGGCGAAGCTCTGGCGGCAGAAGATAAAAATAAACTATTTTTAATTGGCCCTGAAGGGGGTTTTGGCAACGAGGAGAGAGAACTTTTTGGGCAGAAATCAAAAAAAATACTCTCGTTTAGCACCAAAAATATCCTAAAAAGCGAAACGGCAGTTTTGGCGGCCGCAACATTTTGTATTCTTCAATAGTAGCCGCTGCCGATTCATCACTATTGCAAAAATGCGCAAAGCTTAATTTAAAAAAATATTAGATAAAATTCGACCCTTAATTTTAATCTAGTAAAAACAAGAAGCTTTAATAAAGAGGAAAAAATGAGAAAAGATATTCATCCAAATTACGTTGAGTGTTCGGTAAGCTGTGTTTGTGGAAACAAATTTACTTCTAAATCCCTACAACCTGAAATGAGAGTAGACATCTGCTCAAAATGCCATCCGTTTTTTACGGGCGAAGAAAAACTGGTAGATGCTGCCGGTAAAGTTGAGAAGTTCAAGAAAAAATACAATATGAACTAATCCTTGCCTCTTACTTTTGTCCCGACCCCTCTTGGAAACCTAGAAGATATAACCTTTCGGGCGGTCGTGGCGCTCAAATCTGCTACCGTCGTATTTTGCGAAGATACGAGGGTGGCAAAAAAACTACTTGATTTACTATCTCAAAAATACAACTTTGAAACAGAAAAAAAACGTTTTATATCTCTCCACTCCCATAACGAGCAAGAGGTTTTAAAAACTATAGATATATCCGTTTTTGCTTCAGAGTGCATATATCTCAGCGATGCGGGGATGCCGTGTATCAGCGATCCCGGTGCATATCTGGCCAAATACCTGCAAGAAAATAATATACCGTACGATGTTCTGCCGGGCCCTAGCGCCGCTGTGGCTCTGTATGCCGCAAGCGGCTTTTTGGATTCTAGGTTTTTATTTTACGGGTTTTTGCCGCACAAGAAAAATAACAGATCTGAAGAGCTAAACAAACTTTTATCGTCGGAATATCCGGTAATTTTTTATGAAGCACCGCATAGGATAGAGGAGTTTTTTAGGGAGTTGTCAGATATGGCACCGGATGCCGAAGTATTTGCGGCAAAAGAGATGACAAAACTCCACCAAAAATATTTTAGAGGATCCTCAAAATCTGTTTTTGAGCAAATCCAAAACTCATCAAAAAAAGGGGAGTGGGCAGTTGCGGTCAAGTTCTTGGGGCAAAAAAACGACAAAATAACCCTCGGAATAGATGAGATAAAAGCCCTCGACTTGCCCAAAAAACAAGCCGCAAAGCTGATTGCAAAAATAACCGGAGAAAATCCGAAAGAGCTTTACGAGAAAATGGTAACGGAGCGCTAAAAATGGATATTTTCCGCCTCTTTTTTTAAACTTTAGCGCCCCCTTTATCTATTTAGAGAATTTCTGTTAAAATTTTTTTATGTTCATATACGGTAAACAAATTTTTTGGCATCTGGTTCAAAATCACCCTTCGATTATAGAAGAGGTCTATCTTGCAAAAGAGATAGATAAAAAAGAGTTTTCAAAAGTAGTCTCCTTAGGGAAAAAAATAGTCAAGCTTGACCCCAAAAAAGCACAGGCAATGGCAAAAGGGGGAGCCCACCAAGGGTTTTTGGCAAAAGTGTCGGATATTGCCCTAAAGCAACTATCAGAGCTCAAAAAACATGACTTTTTGCTAATACTATCAGGCGTAACAGACATGGGAAATATCGGTTCTATAGTCAGAACCGCAAGAGCTTTGGGCGTTGACGGAATAGTTATTTGTCAGATCAAAGACGTAAATCTGGATGGGGCTGCAAAAGCGAGCAGCGGAGCACTATTTGATATCCCTATTTGTATCGCCCAAAACACGCTTGATGTCGTAAACGAACTTAAACAAGTTGGATTTGAGATCATTTCGGCGACAATGGACGGAGAGGATGCATCATCCTATCCATTCAAACAAAAAAAGGCGCTCATCATGGGTTCGGAAGGGGAAGGTGTCTCCAAAAAAGTTATCGAAAAATCAGATAGAACGATCGGAATAACTATGAGAAACGGTTTTGATTCACTAAATGTCGCTATTGCGGCGGCAATCTTAATAGATAGGATTAACAGGTAATGAAAAAAGGGTTGGAAGAGCTTAAAAACATTGATCCCCAAGTTATCGCCGCAAGAGTCCACATCGTCCAGACAACGATAGAGGATATGTTAAACAAACGTTTTGAAAAAATCAATCCGGTAAAAGCAAAAGGGCTTGTTAAAATCTTAGAGCAAGAGTTTGACCTTGATCTATCCGATTGGCTAACAGAGTTTGAGGCTTTTAGGGAGCAAAAAGAGCCTGTAGTGGCTACTATGGATAAACTCCATATGGAGTCTGCCAAAGAGGAGACAAAAAGGGTTCCCAAAACAGCTATAGCCGTTTTGGTGGCGATTGCCCTCGGGGCTACGATATTTTTTTCTTACAGCGGCGGCAATAAAACGGTAGAACCGAATACGACGGCAACGGTCGAAAATAACGCCGGAATACTAAATACAATAACCGTTCCGTCAGAAAACAACCAAACGATCGAGGCAAACAAAACAAACGAAAATAACGCCTCTTTGGATATTAACGCTACGGCAAAACCGCAAGTATCGGAACAAAAACCGATACAAAACGGTGCGCACACCCTCTATGCGGAGCCCTCATCCAAGGTATGGATGGGGATAAAATATCTGGATACAGAAAAAGATAGATGGTTTGAGGATACGATAAAAGGACGATACGATTTTAACGCCAGCAGAGAGCAACTAATCACCTTTGGGCATGCCATGGTAAAACTCGTTGCCGATTCAAATGCCACAACTCCGGTTGACGGTGGAAAAATCAGGTATCACTACAAAGACGGCGTAATCAAAAAGATTACGGTTGAAGAGTACGATAAGCTATCGGAAAAGAAAAAACACTAAAAAACTAAAAATTTTCAAGAGGACAGAGAAGTGTTTGACGAAATTGAATTTAATAAAATAAAAAGGCTTCCCCCTTACGTCTTTGCGGCGGTAAACGAACTAAAGATGCAACAAAGATACGCAGGAGAGGACGTAATAGACTTTAGCATGGGAAATCCGGACGGAGATACCCCGGAGCATATCGTTGAAAAAGCGGTAGAGGTTCTAAAAAGATCAAAAGTACACAGATACTCTGCCTCCAAAGGTATTTATAAACTAAGAGAGGCTATCTGCAAATGGTACGATAGAAAATACGGGGTAATTTTGGATCCGGAGAGCGAAGCCATAGCAACTATAGGCTCCAAAGAGGGATATGTTCATCTTGTATTTGCAATAACCGATCCGGGCGACCTTGCCATTGTCCCAGATCCCAGCTATCCGATACACACATACGGGATAGTCCTTTGCGGCGGAAATGTAAACAGGGTTCCGCTAAGTCCGGAGGACGGTGATTTTTTTGGAAAACTGGAAAAAGCAATTAAAGAGTCTACCCCTAGACCGAAATACGTTGTCGTTAACTTCCCAAACAATCCGACGACGGCTTGCGTAGAGCTTGATTTTTACGAAAAACTTGTCGCTCTCGCCAAACGAGAGAGATTTTATATCATCTCCGATATAGCATATGCGGATATATCTTTTGGGGATTACAAAACTCCGTCCATAATGCAAATTCCAGGGGCAAAAGATGTTGCGGTTGAGACGTTTACCCTTTCAAAAAGCTACAACATGGCAGGCTGGAGGGTCGGCTTTGTCGTAGGAAACAAAAAACTTGTGGGCGCATTGGCAAAAATCAAAAGCTACTTTGACTACGGTATGCACACATCTCTACAGGTTGGAGCTATCGAAGCTCTAAACAACGGTGCCGAAGATGTCGAAAAAATCAGACAGATGTATGAAAAAAGGATGCATATCCTGTGCGACAGCTTTAATGAGGCGGGTTGGAAAATAGACAAACCGAAAGCGTCGATGTTTGCATGGGCAAAAATACCGGAACATCTACGACATTTGGGGAGTTTGGAGTTTTCAAAAAAGCTCCTTTTGGAGGCAAACGTAGCGGTAAGCCCCGGTATCGGTTTCGGCCCTTACGGTGATGACTACGTTAGGATTGCGTTTATAGAGAACGAAAAACGGACAAGACAAGCGGCAAAAAATATAAAAGAGTTTTTGAAAAATGGGTGATGTGCTAAAAATAGGGGTTTTGGGGTTAGGTACCGTAGGCGGTTCGGTTGTTAGGATACTAAAAGAGAACGAGGGGATAATAACCGCCAGAGCCGGAAAAAAAATAGAAGTAATTAGCGGCGCAACCAGAGAACCGGAGAAGGCTGCAGATCTAGGGATCAAGGTAACGACGGACGTAAGCGACGTTTTAAACGATCCATCCGTGGATGTCGTAGTAGAACTGATGGGCGGGGTTGATTTTCCGTATTCCGTCGTCAAACAGGCACTCCAAAGCGGAAAATCGGTCGTTACGGCAAACAAAGCGATGCTTGCCTACCATCGAAGCGAACTTGAATCTTTGGCAAAAAATCTCCATTTCGGATATGAGGCTAGCGTAGCGGGCGGGATTCCGGTCATATATGCCCTAAGAGACGGTCTTCCGGCAAACCATATCCTCTCTATCAAAGGGATAGTAAACGGAACATGCAACTACATTCTAACCAGAATGATGAGAGAGGGGAGCGATTTTGCCGATGTCCTAAAAGATGCCCAAAAGCTAGGCTATGCCGAAGCCGATCCAGCACTAGACGTAGGCGGCGGAGATGCGGCGCACAAGCTTGTCATTTTGGCCTCTATCGCCTATGGAATAGATGCCAAACCTGAAGATATACTAATTGAAGGGATTACCGAAATTGCGAAAGAAGATATAGAGTTTGCAAAAGATTTCGGATACGTCATCAAGCTTCTGGCAATAGCAAAAAAAAGAGGGGAAGAGGTAGAACTAAGAGTTCATCCTACCCTAATAAGCGAAGAGCATATATTGGCAGATGTTGACGGCGTTATGAATGCCGTAGCAATCACCGGAGACAAAGTGGGTGAAACTATGTTTTACGGTGCCGGAGCGGGAGGAGACGCTACCGCAAGCGCCGTTATAGCAAACCTGATAGAGATAGCAAGATCCGAGAGCGCCGCCGCTATGATGGGCTTTAACAAGCCTTTAGAGAGCGGGTTAACACTCGCCGGCAAAGGGGATATTTACGGCAAATACTATATTCGGATAGAAGCCGCCGATGTCGTCGGTGTTTTAGGTCAAATATCAAACGTTTTGGCCTCTCACGGCATATCGGTAGAGAACTTCAAACAAAAAAACAAAGGGGACTCTGCCAATCTCTTATTTAGCACACACGAGGCAAAAGAGGAGGGAATCCAAAAAGCGTTATCCGATGTGGCCGCACTACCGTGCGTATCCAAAAAGCCGGTTATGATAAGGATAGAGGGGTAACCCTTTGACCGTTGTTATCACAGGGGCTTCCAGCGGTATAGGGCTGGAACTCTCAAAAAGATATGCCGCAAAAGCCTCCAAACTGTACTTGATAGCAAGGAGGGAGGTGGCACTAAGAGAGTTGGCACAATCCTTATCAACACGCTACCCACTCCTATCTGTTGAGATTTTCCCGACCGATGTTACCGATTTTAAAAAACTTATCGAAACATCGGAGCAAATCTGCCGCTCCTCAGAAAAAATAGATATTTTGATTGCAAATGCCGGAATATCTAGTGAGCACAAATCCGATATTTATATTTTTGACGATTTTAAAAAAATAGTTGAGACAAACTTTTTATCGGTTGCCGCTATATGCGAGATTTTTGCCAAAAAGATGAAAGCTCAACAAAGCGGCAAAATTGTCATAATCTCATCCCTTGCCTCCCTTGTCGCTTTTCCGACAACCGCCGCATATAGCGCCTCAAAAAGGGCGTTAAATTCATTTGCCGACTCAATGAGGCTGCTACTAAAAAACGACGGCATATCGGTAATAAATATACAACCTGGGTTTATAAAGACACCGCTAACCGACAAAAACGATTTTAAAATGCCTTTTTTGATGGAGCTCGAGTATGCCGCCTCCAAAATTGAACGGGCGATCGAAACAAATAGGGCCGAATATGCCTTTCCGTTTTTGTTTGCTTCATTCGCAAAAATACTCTCAAAAATCCCCCGCCGCCTTAGAGAAAAAATCATATCTGTTGCTAATTATGAAAAACACCGTCCAAAAAGGGGCTGAAGCAGAGAACCTCGCCGTTTCATATTTAAAAAGGATCGGATATCAGATTGTAGAGACAAACGTAAGGGAGAGGTTTAGCGAAATAGATATCGTCTGCCTACGAGACGGTGTTTACCGTTTTGTGGAGGTAAAATCCGGAGATGGATTTGAACCCTCATACAACTACACCCCTGCAAAACAAAAAAAACTCCTCAAAGGGGTAAACCTCTATCTTTTAAAACACAAAATCACGTCTCCGTTTTGTCTGGATTTATTAGTTATCAGAAGCGGGGAGTTTGAGCTTTATGAAAATGTCACTTTTTGACCTTCAAGCCTCGCATAACGAAAATAAGCAGAAAAAAATCTACAAAAGTTTTTTTGAAAATACCGATACCGAATATGGAGCCGTCGGCTGGCTAAGCCACAAAAGACAGGAGATTAGATTTTCAAAGCTAATCGAAGGAACTGAGCTATCAAACAAAAAAATATTGGATTTCGGATGCGGAACGGGGGCATTTTACCGATTTTTAAAATCTGAAAATATCGAATGCGACTACACCGGAATCGATATCTTAGGTGATTACGTTGCAAAAGCCAAACACCTCCACAAAGGGGCAAGATTCAAAAATATCTCTATAAGAGACGAATCGGAGATATATGATTACGTTTTCGCCAGTGGGGTTTTTGCCTTTAGCAGTCCAAACGTTTTTTTCGGATACCTTGAAAAAGCGGTATCCATCTCAAAACACGGCTTTATTTTTAATCTCATCCTAAACGCAAAGTATGACGGATATCTAAAGCTCTCAAAAAGCGCCCTCCTCTCACACCTAAATTCAAAATACAAATACAAGACAATCAGCGGCTATCTGGACTCTGACATCACCGTAAGCATTGTTAAAGATTAGGGGTCGTATAATGAAAAGACAAGAGCAAAAACTAAAAAGGAAATCAAAATGGGAAAATATATCGAACTAACCGCCGGAAATTTTGAAGAAACCGTAGGTAGCGGCCTTGCGGTAGTAGATTTCTGGGCACCTTGGTGCGGACCTTGCAGAATGGTTGCTCCAATCATTGAAGAGCTAGCCGAAGAATATGACGGCAAAGCAAAAATATGCAAAGTAAATACCGACGAAGAGCAAGATCTAGCCGTAAAATTCGGAATCAGATCGATCCCTACTATCCTATTCCTAAAAGACGGAAAAGTTGTAGATCAAATGGTTGGTGCTGCTGCTAAGCAAACATTTAAACAAAAAATAGATTCACTACTCTAATATTCCCACTACTCCAAACCGCCGTTATAAACGGCGGCTTTCACTTTTTATCAACATTTTTTTGATACTATCCCACTAAAAATCATTCGGAGAAACCTATGCTCGAATTAGCTATTGTAGGCGGCGGACCGGCCGGAATTACGGCAGGACTCTATGCGTGTAGAGGCGGACTAAAAGAGGTTGTAATGTTTGATATCGGGATGCCGGGCGGACAGATAACGCAAAGTAGCGAGATAGAGAACTATCCGGGTATCAAAGAGGTAAAATCTGGGCTTGACTTTATGCAAGAGTGGCTCCCGCAGGCTGAACATTTCGGGTTAAAGTTCGATATGAACGGTGTCTCTAAAATAGCCAAAACCGACAACGGCCATTTTATTTTGACAATGATGGATGGGACAACCAAAGAGGCTATGAGTGTTATTATCGCAACCGGCTCGGTTCCTAAAAAAGCAGGTTTTGACGGCGAGAGCCAGTATTTTGGTAGAGGGGTTAGCACTTGCGCTACTTGCGACGGATTTTTTTATAGAGGCAAAGAGGTTGTCGTTATGGGCGGCGGGGATACTGCTCTGGAAGAGGCCCACTATCTAGCCAAAATCTGCAAAAAAGTCTATCTAGTACACAGAAGAGAGACTTTTAGAGCAGCACCCTCATCGGTTGAAAGGGTAAAGCACACCGAAAACATTGAGCTAATCTTAAACGCTTCGGTAAAACAGGTAACCGGGGACAATATGGGAGTTAACACCGTCATCGTAGAACAAAACGGGGAACTCAGATATCTGGAAGTTCCTGGTATCTTTATCTTTGTCGGACGAGATGTAAACAACGGATCCCTCAAAGCGGACGACGGCAATTTTATATGCGAAGTCGTAGAGAGCGGTGAGATAAAAGTAGACCTCAAGATGAGAACCAGTGTCGCCGGTCTTTTTGCGGCGGGAGATGTCAGAAGCGAAGCGGCTAGACAAGTGGTATGTGCTGCAGCTGACGGAGCCGTTGCGGCATTGGAGGCAATTTCTTACGTAGATCATTTTAAAGGCGGGCATTGATGTTAAAAGTAGGCATTTACGGAGCTAGCGGCAGAGTCGGCAAACTGCTGTGTGAACTTGTAAGCGAGAATCCGGCAATGGAGCTAGCCTCTATATACTTTAAAGGCGAATCAGAGCTTACATCATCCCCGCTATTTAGGGGCGACGTTGCATCGTTTTTAGCCTCTTGCGACGTAGCTATAGACTTCACCTCACCTGAAGGGACAGAGGAGCTACTAGAGGCGGCAGAGAAACATCCTACCGCTTTGGTTATCGGAACAACCGGACTAAGTTCCCATCAACAAAACCTCCTGAAAGACGCTTCGGCCTCTATGCCGATTTTGTATGCGACCAATATGTCTTTGGGTGTTGCACTGTTAAACTCTCTAGTAGAGACTGCCTCGGCCAAGCTAAGAGAGTTTGATATCGAAATCGTAGAGATGCACCACAGACACAAAAAAGATGCGCCTAGCGGAACGGCATTAACGCTGGCGGAGAGCGCCGCAAGAGGCAGAGATCTTGATCTGGATGCCGTCAGAATCAGCGGAAGAGACGGCAACATCGGAGCCAGAACAAAAGATGAAATAGCGGTTATGGCTCTACGGGGCGGCGACATAGTCGGCGAACACGTCGTCGGTTTTTACAATGACGGTGAATTTTTGAGACTATCGCATACGGCTACTAGCAGGGACACTTTTGCGAAAGGTGCTATTAAGGCGGCTATCTGGCTTGCCGGACAAAAACCGGGGCTATACAAAATCAAAGATTGCTTAGGTATATGATGCGAGAACTAAACGAAAAATGCGCCGTTGTCGGTGTCTACGGCGTTCCCGGTGCTTCAAAAATTGCATACTTCTCACTGTTTGCTATGCAACATCGCGGACAGGAAGCAAGCGGAATAAGCTCCTCCAACGGTAAAAAAATTTTTACGATAAAAGATAGAGGGCTTGTCACAAGGGTATTTAACGAGGAGAAACTGGAAAAACTATCCGGTTCAATGGCAGTCGGGCACAACAGATACTCTACGGCCGGAGAGGATAGCATACTAGATGCCCAACCGGTTTTTGCAAGATACGATCTGGGTGAAATGTCCATAGTCCACAACGGAAACTTGACAAACGCAAAAGAGGTACGAGACGCTCTCATAAAAAGCGGAGCCATATTTCAATCCTCAATGGATACGGAAAACCTCATTCATCTAATCTCCAGAAGCGAAAAAGCGAGGCTAAAGGACAGAATCATAGATGCCGTCAAGCGTGTTGCCGGAGCCTATTGTTTTATATTTTTATCCAGAACAAAAATGTTCGCAATCAGGGATCCGTACGGCTTTAGACCGCTTAGCCTCGGAAAACTAGGAAAAGGTTGGGTTGTTGCATCGGAGACATGTGCATTTGACCTCGTTGGGGCAAAGTTTGTAAGAGACGTAAATCCGGGCGAAATGCTGATTTTTGAAGACGGCAAAGAGCCGCAATCTATACAGGTTTTTCCCGCAACACCAAAAAAATGTATATTTGAATACGTCTACTTTGCCAGACCGGACAGCTTGCTTTTTGGCAAAAGCGCATATTCGGCAAGGATAGAGATGGGGAGAGCCCTCTCAAAAGAGCTTCCGGTAGAGGCCGATATGGTGATTCCGGTTCCGGATAGCGGCGTTCCGGCGGCTCTTGGGTATTCGAAAGAGAGCAATATCCCTTTTGAACTCGGGATAATCAGAAACCATTACGTCGGACGGACTTTTATCGAACCCGCACAGGAAATTAGAGACCTAAAGGTAAAAATGAAACTAAGCCCGATAAAAGAGCTGATAGCGGGCAAAAAAATCATTGTTATCGACGACAGTATCGTCAGAGGGACGACAAGCAAACAGATAGTTAGAATGCTCCGTGATGCGGGTGCCGCCGAGGTGCACATGAGAATATCATCTCCTCCGACATCGGATCCTTGTTTTTACGGTATAGACACTCCAGACAAAAGCCATCTGATTAGCTCCTCAAAAAGCGTTGACGAGGTTAGAAAGTTTATCGGAGCAGACTCACTGGCATACCTCAGTGTTGAGGGGCTGCTCTCATCGTGCGGCGGAGATCAGGAGAGCTATTGCAAAGCCTGTTTTGACGGAAAATACATAATCTAGGCGGGGATGAGAGAGCTTTTTACGTTTGGTAGATACCTCAGAGCAAAGTACGGCCAAACAATATATAAAATCCCCGTTAGTATTCCCGGTTTTACCTGCCCGAACATCGACGGAACCGTTGCCGTCGGCGGGTGTAGTTTTTGCGAAAACGAATCGTTTAGCCCCAATCTAACCGTAAAACCTAAAACAAAATTCTCACTAAAACCAAATTCTCCTGAAAACCCGATGCTTGATTTCCAACTATTGTCATTGGAGTCACAATTCTACAAAACAAGCACAAAATTGAGAAAGAAGTTTAAAGCGAACGGATTTTTGGTTTATTTTCAATCATTCTCAAATACGTATGCCCCATACGAGACACTCATAACGCTATACGAAAAAGCCCTCTCGTTGCCGGATGTCGTAGGTATCAGCATCGGCACCAGAAGCGACTGTATAGATGAGAGGGTATTGGAGTTTTTGGTCGAAAAATCGAAACAAAAAGAGATATGGATAGAGATCGGCGTTCAAAGTATTTTTGATGAGACCCTAAAGAGGATCAACAGGGGGCATGATTTTAGCAATATCGAAGAGGCGGTCAAAAGGGTTAAAAACAGAGGGTTAAATCTATGTCTCCATCTGATTTTTGGCCTTCCGGATGAGAACATAGAGATGATGAGGGAGACTTTTGGGAGAAGTATCGAGTTGGGTGCGGATTCTGTCAAATTCCATCCTCTATACGTCGTAAAAAACACCGCTTTAGCAAACGAGTTTAGAGCCGGAAAATTTTATCCGATAGACGAAGAGGAATACATCTCTCTGATTTGCGAGTGCATAGAGAGGCTCCCCGAAAATGTATCGGTTCAGAGGGTAACCGCTGGAATAGACGACGATACACTGCTCTCTCCGGAGTGGTGCAGACACAAAAATGTACAGATGGAGAAAATCAAAACAAGATTAAAGGAAAACGGAATCTTTTGTTAGAGAGCTTGCGCTATGAACTTATGCCGGTTATATCGACTTGCTGCTCTTTTTTCTTTTTTTGCATTTTCTCTATCTCTTCTTTGCTTTTTTCTCTCGGCTTTAGTTTGGTTACAAAGTCGGCGAGCTTTTCCATGTCCTCTTTGCCAATCCCCTGAACCTGAACCTGCATAATCTTTTTGTTGTTACCGCTCCCGTAGCTCCCTTGTTGATAGCCGACTAGCATCTCGATAAGCCGCTCTTTTGAGAGGGTATTGAGAGCCGGATAAGCTTCGGTTCCATCTCCGTTATCCCCGTGGCACGGCGAGCATTTACTATATAACTCTGCACCGGACAGATGACTAACCTGCGGAGCCTCCGTAACAAGGCTTTTGTCGGTTTGCGGCGCAAATGCGGCTATTACCGAGTATGCCACCGGAGCCAAAAAGAGTGCCGCCGCACCCCATATCAAAACTTTTGAACCGGAGATTTTCAACCGTTTTCCCCTCTTATTTTCTCTATAGTTTTGGTCGTGGATTTACCCTCTACAAACTCTATGGTTATCACTTTTCCACCGTTTTTTACAACGGTATCGTAACCTACTATATCCTCAGGTTTATAGTCCGCCCCTTTGACCAAAACATTCGGAACTAGCATGCCTATAAGCTTTTCAGGGGTCTCCTCTCCAAATACCGTGACAAAATCGACACATCCGAGCGCCGCTAATACTTTTGCCCTGTCTGATTCAGAGTTTATTGGCCTTGATTCACCTTTTAGCCTTCTCACACTCTCGTCACTATTTAATCCTAAAACAAGGGCATCCCCTAATTTTCTAGCCTCAAACAGATATTTGACGTGTCCGGCATGCAATATATCAAAGCAACCGTTTGTAAATACTACTTTTTTGCCGCTATTTTTGAGTTGTGAAACCGCCTCTTTGAGATAATTCAGGGTTACTATTTTCTCCTCAAACTCCTCCGATTCCTGCTTATTTTCGTATGCGATAATCTCTTGCAAAGTCGCCGTTGCGCTACCGACCTTTGCGACAACTACGGCTGCAGCTCTATTGGCAAATTTTGAGGCCTCTATGATGTCGCATCCGCACGCCAAGGCGGTTCCTAGCGCCGCAAGCACCGTATCTCCGGCTCCGGTAACGTCGAAAACCTCTCTTGCCAGAGTAGGGAGCTTGATTATCGTATCCTCGTCAAATATCCCTATTCCGTCTTCCGAGAGGGTGATTAGCGAATACTTTAGCCCAAGCTCCCTTTTTAGCTTTATGCCGGCCTCAAATAGGGTTTTATCGTCTTTTATCTCGATGGATGTCGCCTCCGAAGCCTCTTTTTTATTAGGGGTCAGTAGCGTTGCCCCTTTGTATTTGGAGTAGTCGTTCCCTTTTGGGTCGGCTAGCACCACAATCCCTTTTTCATTTGCGAGAGAGATCAATTTTTGGGTTAATCTAAGTGTCAAAACCCCTTTTTTGTAATCGGAGAGGAGGAGGCAATCGAATTTTTGGAGGTTCTCTTTTGCAAACGAAAATATCTTCTCCTCGTTAGCCGTCCCTATCTCCTCTTTGCTCTCCTTGTCAAATCTAATTATCTGGTGAGAACCTGCCATTATCCTTGTCTTGAGTGACGTGGTTCTAGCCGGATCACCAAAAATTCCGGAAGTATCGACACCCAGTTTTTCAAATTCACTTTTTATAACGTCGGCCGCCTCATCTGGACCCAAGATGCTAGATACATATACGCTAGCCCCCAGACTAACGAGATTTGCAACGACATTTCCGGCTCCGCCGAGACTTTTTGTCTCGTCCTTTATAGCCACCACCGGCACCGGAGCCTCAGGGCTAATCCTCTCGGCGCTCCCCCACAGGTAGGAATCCAACATCAAATCCCCGACAACAAGGATATTCGGTTTTTTTTTGGAGATAACGTCTATCATACGCCGAATTCTCTTTTTGCGATAGCTCTTATCTCGTCGGCATACGCTTTAATCCCCTCTTCCAGAGTAAATCTAGGCTCATACCCAAGGTACTCACGGCTTAAGGAGATATCGGCCTCCGTATGGTTTTGATAAAATTTGTACGGGTTATCGATGTACTCCACCGCCCTCTCTATCCCAAGAGTCGTCGTCAAAGCGCCGAATAGCTCGTTAAACTGTCTTGCCACTCCGCCGCCGACGTTGTAGACACCGCTTTTTTTGGACTCAAGTGCTTTTAGGTTTGCCTGTACGACATCTTCGATATAGACAAAATCCCTTTTTTGCTCTCCCCACTTAAAGAGTTTTGGAGCATCCCCTTTTAGAAGTTTTAATCCAAGTTGCAAAATCATAGAGGCGGTAGTCCCCTTGTAGAACTCTCTTCCACCGTAAACATTAAAGTATCTGAGACCCACAATTTTAAGATTCGGATGATACCTGATATATCTGGCGGCCAGATTATCCATCATCAATTTACTAAAGCCGTATACGTTTTCCGGCTCTTCACCTATCCCTATGGAGTTTGGAGCGGCAGAGTTGCCGTATGTTCCGGCGGAGCTTGCGTACACCACATCGGCACTCATCTCAACGGCAATATCAAGTATGTCACCGAATGCGTTTGTATTTGCCTCTACCATCTTTTTTTGATCCATAACTGTGGTATCGGAGATTGCCGCCTGATGGAAGATGTAGTCGAATTTGTGGGCTTTTAACCTTTTCATAGCAACCGGATCGGTAATATCTCCGGCTATTACTTCACCTTTAAAACCCTGTAGGTTTTTGAAGTGCCCAAGGACAAAAGCGTCAAATATGACTATATGTGCATCCGGATAGTTCTCCTGAATATGAAACGCCACGTTTGAGCCGATGAATCCGGCTCCTCCGGTAATCAATACGCTTTTTCCGTTTAGGTCTATGTCTATGTATTTCATTAGAGGTTTCCTTGCTAATTTGCTATTTTGATGTTATGCGCAAATCGGGCGAAGCCCATACTTGCGGCAGAGACATGAATGCCCCTTGCATCCCCCCTAAAGCTTCCCGCTCTTGCGGGTGAAAATAGGGAAAGCTACACTTTTAGTGCGCAAAATCGGTCACTATTCTAATGGTATCAAAAATCCCGTTAACGACAAACGTTGCTTTTGTGTTTTTTTCGTCTATTTTGTGTCCGCTACGAACTAAAACAGTTTTTTGAACTCCGGCAGCCAATGCCGCCTCTATATCGCTCTCCTTGTCCCCTATCATCCATGAGGCAGACAAGTCTATATCCAGCTCTTTTTGTGCCGCAAGCAACATTCCCGGATTTGGCTTTCGACACTCACAATCGCTATCGGGAGTATGTGGGCAGTGATATACTCCGGCTATCTCACAACCCTCCTCTTTGAATCTGTCTAGCATATACTCCGTTAGCTTCTCAAAATCGGCACTCGTATAGTATCCCCGTCCTATACCTGACTGGTTTGTCACCACAACAACAATGTATCCGCCCCTGTTAAAAGCCCTAACTGCCTCAAAAACACCGGACAAAAACTCAAAATCCTCAATTTTGTGAGCATAGTCTTTCTCTACATTCACGACACCGTCCCTGTCCAAAAAAACAGCTTTTTTCCCCATTATGTACACCTGCAACTAAAGTAAAATATGTAAAATTATATACTCTGATTAATTCTCACATTTTGGGCAAAGCCAAAAATGAGGTCTTCAGCGTGAGGGCTCTCGCAACTAGTTGCTCTTATAAATTCAGATTTATTCAGAGGGTTCAATTATACAAAACGAAAAATTCGGTCGGCAATTACTATGACATCTATTTTTGCAAGCGAGCACGGCGACAACCTAAAACAGATTCCTCTCAAGGTGCTGATGGATTCAAAAAGCGTAGGAGTGGATTTGTTTATAGCCGAAGGGGAGGGGAAATATGTCCTGCTGTGTGCAAAAGAGTACGGAATCCCAAAAGAGAAACTCCAGAGATTCAAACAAAACAATATCGAAATCTATATACGGGAAAAAGAGTACGGGGTTTTCACCAAATACCTCAAAGCAAAAGCAAAAATCATAGCATCCGATAAACATCTCGGTAGAGACGAAAAATCGGAGATTATATATTCGTCGGCAGAACTTATCGTAGATGAGCTTTTCAAAAATCCGGAGTCCGTCGAGCTTGTCATGGGGACAAAAGAGATTGCCCATACTATTTTGGGTCATATCCTATATGAAGATGCCGCTTTTTTGTCGATGGCCAGAGTCTTGTCATACGACTACTACACTTACAGCCATTCTGTAAATGTCTGCCTATATGCTATAGCCATAGGAAAAAAACTCTCCCTCTCCGATTCGGAGCTCTCCGAACTGGCACACGGGGCAATACTACACGATATAGGCAAAAGCAAAATCTCCGACAAGATTTTAAACAAAGAGGGGCCACTCGACGAAGCCGAATTTGAAACAATGAAAACACATACGACGGTAGGTGAAGCGATACTCGAAAAACTCGGAGAAAAAAGCAAGATAATACTAGATTCGGTTTTGAGCCATCATGAGAAAATGGATGGAAGCGGCTATCCGCAAGGACTCAAAGGGGAGGAGATTCCGTATTATGCACAGATTATAGCGGTTGCCGACGTATTTGATGCACTAACTACAAAAAGAAGCTACAAAGAGGCTCTCGGCTCTTTTGCCGCATTGCGGATTATGAGAGATAAAATGGGGGAGCATCTGGCTCAAAAACCGCTCAATGCCCTTATTTTGAGTTTTCGCTCTTAACCTCTTTTTTTACACCGTCTTTTTTTGCGGCATCCCTCAATTCCTCTTCGTCGTCAAACAAAAGTCCGTGCGTAAACTTTTTCTCATCGTCAAACTGCCCCGACCTGAGCCCCCAGACAAACCCGATAACCCCCAAAGAGCCCAAAATAAGGGAGCCGAAAAGCATCAAAGAGAGTATATTGTCATCCATTTTTTATATCCGATTTTATTTTTGTAGAGTTTAGCACAACCAAAATAGAGCTAAACGACATCGATATTGCGGCAACCAGAGGTATTACGAATCCAGCCATTGCAAGAGGTATCGTAACGGCGTTGTAGAGTATTGAGATTGCTATATTTTGTTTGATAGTTTTGTATGTTTTTCGCCCGATAGCGATAGCCTCACCTAGCTCAACAAGGGAATTTTTTAGCAGTACAACGTCCGAGGTCTGTAGATTTATCTCTGCCCCGGAGGCCATAGCAACTCCGATATCGGCTCTTGATAAGGCCAAAGAGTCGTTTATTCCGTCTCCGGCCATTATCACGACCGCCCCTTCTTGCTGTAGATTGCCGACATATCTTAGCTTCTCCTCCGGTGTCATTTTAGATTTATATTCCGATATGCCAAGAGCATTTGCGATTTTTGAGGCGTTTTCTTTGTTGTCTCCGGTTAGCATTACAGGTTTTATCCCGTACTCTTTGACTTTTGAGATTAGCTCTTTAGCACCGTCTTTTACTTTATCCTCAAGCTCAAATACAACTTTTAAAACCCCATCCTCGGCATATCCGAAAAGTGTTTTATCGCTCTTAAAATCGACATTCACCCCGCAAGAGGCCAGATACTCCATATTTCCGCCGACAATTTTTTTATCCACCAGTTCACACAAAATCCCTTTTGAGCGAAGCTCTTTTGCCCCCTCTAGCGGCAACGCTTTTAATCCTAGATATATAGCTACACCCTCCGATACCGGATGTTTTGAGGAGGCCACCAAAGAGGCAAGCAGGTTTTTGTCGTATTCACTATATACCGACTCGTTTACGACTCTCGGTTTCCCCTCAGTTAGCGTCCCCGTTTTATCTAGTAGCAGATACTCGGCTTTCGCTATCGTCTCAAGCATTGAAGAGGATTTAAATATAGCCCCCCGTTTTGCAGCCGTATAAAGCCCTATTACGGAGGCTATCGGAGTTGCGAGCGCCAAAGCACACGGGCACGCTATAATAATGACCGACACCGAAATAACCAGACCCCTCTCAAACGAAGCCCCCTCAAACAGCACCCAAAATGCAAAAGTGAGCACCGCAATAGAGAGTATCGTAACAGAAAAGTATCTGGAGAGATTGTTTGCCACACTCTCTATTTTAGGTTTTTTCTCCAAAGACTCGGATAGGAGTTTTACTATTTGGGAGAAACTAGAGCTTTTAAAGTCTTTCGTAACATCGTACCTAACTACGCCGTCTATGTTTTTGCTTCCGCTTACGATACTTGAGCCTTTGGTTTTTAATACCGGATCGCTCTCGCCGCTTAGCGTAGATTCGTCAAAATTGGCCTCCCCAAAGCTCACTTCACCGTCAAGGGCAGCTACGTCTCCGGCTTTCATCTCGATAGTATCACCTATGGCGACCGATTCTATTTGGACATACTCTACGGCCTCCCCTTTTACCACAGCCACCTCTG
>CALJKN010000185.1 GCA_937973585.1 uncultured Helicobacteraceae bacterium | reverse complement strand
ATTGTCAAGGAAATCACTTATACCGCTACCTATACCGGTAGATATAAAGCTAACAGTTGCACCATAGAAATCACCTACATTTTGAAAACCGTTTCCTGCTACATAGCCCATATAACCAGGGATATTGCCCATCATCGTACCCGCATAAGACATATCTGCCGTACCATTATCAGCCAAGTCGCCGGCATTAAAACCGCCAACCATACTATAACCGATCAAATTCCAAGCTTTAAATACTTGCGAAGTTACACGATAATGACCGTTGTCATATGGCGTAAAGATAAATCCTAGCATGTCTATATTTTCATTTCTTTGCCCATCATGAGAGTAATCTGCTTGCTGCATCCTCCCTTCATTGGTCATCATGAACCTGTTGTTAACATTTGTAAGGCCTCTACCCATACATACTTTAAACGCCATACCAGGTACACCCGTTACTTTGTCAAGGTTGAAGTTGAAGCTTGCACCGTCAAACTCAACATTTATCATATGCCCGTTCGGAGAAGCTTCCGTATCGTCACTTCTTAGGTTTGCGAGCGTACCGTTTGTTGATGCTCTTCTACCGACACTTGCCGTATAATCCACGTCTCCGAAATTACCAAAATAAATACCGTAAAGAGTTTTTACTTTTACAGAGTTGTCACCTAGGTTTTCGTTTGTAACCCAGTCAAAGTTTGCATTACCCATGCCTGATGCAACATTACCCTGTGAGTGGCTTGCAGTATCGCCAAACGCTTTGTTGTATGATAGCTGACCTATGAAGCTAAAATCTTTTCTAGGAGCCGCTTTCATGCCAAGCCAAAGTCTATTTGATAGAACATTGTTTGAGTTTGTTTTGCCGTCGGCCATTTTGTAAGAGATCATATCGTAGCTAACTCTATAGTCGGCATCCCATTTTAGGTTGTCGCCGCCTGTTTTAGTTTTTAGCTCTTTTAGTTGTGTGGCAAGGGCAGCCACATCTGAGCTCTCTTGATTTTTTTTAAGCTCTGCAACTTGTGATTTTAGTTGTTCAAGTTCCGCCTTAAGCGAATTCATGTCATCGGCGGCAAAGGCCGAGCATGAAAGTGCTGTAGCAAGAGAAATAATGCTAAGTCTTTTCATAAACACTCCTTTTGTGTTATTAAAATTTAAAAAATGCGTGTACTTTTAAAACGTTACCCGCAAGCAGGTACGTTACCGCTATCCGAGCCGTACTCTTTTAAAAAGTCGTGCAAATCCTGCATCTGTCCTTTAAACGACGGGCCGTTAAAGAAAGAAGCCGCTTTGGCATCGTTTTTATGCTTTTCGACAAGGGTGGCAGCATCGTTTGCAAATAGCTTATCCCATCCGGCTTGCGTTGTCATGGCCGCACCTTTTACGCCGTTGCCGTGACAATTTTTACATGCCTTTAGATAAAGCTTTTGCCCGCTTTCTACGCTTGCGCTTGCGAATGAGCAAAAAAAGCCTACCGCTAGCGTTGCCGCTAGTAGTTTGTTTCTCCTCATAAAACCTCCTTTATAGGCTATTTGATTCTATGATAAGAAATATTAACCGAACATTAAATATTAAAAATTTTAATTTTTTTTATACCGAAAAAACAAAAGGGGTGAAAAAATGTGTCTTATAATTTTTTTAAATATCAATAATATAAGTTTTTATTTTATCTAAAAATTATGGTTGATAGTTTTGTTCAATACTTGATTTTTTGGGTGGAAAAGTAGAGATATAGGTTCGCCTAGCGGCGAACCGGATTATTATTCGGCTGAACAGTTATCTGTTATTTCCGATATTCTGACTAGGTCGTCAGCATCTTTTTCTAGTAATTCAAAAGCTTTGCCGTCTTCTTTTCTAATCCAACAGCCACGCTCTTCGTCGTATTCGAAAGACTTTAAGATTTCATTGCAGTGTAATTTCATTATATATACCCTCCATAGGCGTTAAATAAAAAAACCTAATTGCCTAAAACAGTGGTGCCCCGGAGTGGATTCGAACCAATGGCCTCAGAATTAGGAATTCTGCGCTCTATCCATCTGAGCTACCGGGACAAAAAGTAAAACGGAATTATATCAAATTCGTTTTTACTAAATCTTAAGAGAAAAATCTCCGATTAGTTTTTGAAAGATTGCCGTTAATTTTTCGATCTCTTCTGTCTCGACACACTCGTTAGGTGCATGTATCGTCTCGTTTCTAACCCCAAACTCCAACACTTTGATACCGTACTCGGCTATAAACCTTGCATCGCTCGTTCCGCCGGCCGTGGAAGCTTTAGGATTGATGCCGGATTCCTCGGCTATTATGTTTGAGAGTAGTCCAAAATATTGCTCCGATGAGTTGTTGCTGTCTATAATAAACGATTTTGAGCCGACCGATATTTTTAGCTCATAGTTATCAATCCCTTCGCCTGATAGAACCCCTTTTATAAAGTTCTCAATGTCAAAGTTGCTTGTGGCGGTGCTATTTCTAACATTAAACATTACGGTAATTTCGCTAGGGATTACATTGTGTTTGCCGTATCCGCCTTTTATATCGGTTACAACCAGTCTGCTAGCGCTAAAGTATTGATCGCCGTTATCCAGTTTTGCGTCTGATATTTTTGGGAGTACTCTGGATAGGAGAGTTATCGGGTTTACAGCTTTTTCAGGATAGGCGGCGTGCCCACCTCTCCCTCTTATCGTCAAAACGCCGTTTACGGAGCCACGTCTACCGACCTTGATCGTATCGCCAAATACCGCTTCGCACGTCGGTTCCGCTACGATGCAGTAATCCGGCAGCATATCCAGCTCTTTTAGTTTTTCAAGCATATATACGGTTCCGAATTCGGCATCCCCCTCTTCGTCGCTTGTCAGAAGTACTGACAAGGTTCCACAAAAATCTTTTGCATTTTTTGCGGCATACAAAAAAGCGGCTACACCCCCTTTCATATCGGCAGCCCCGCGCCCAAAAATCACTCCGTCTTTCTCAAGGGCGGCAAACGGGTCGCTATTCCACCCCTCTCCGGCAGGTACTACGTCTATATGTCCGGCAAAACACAGATGTGGCCCATTGTTAAATTTTTTGTACAAAAATATATTTTCGACACCGTTTTTATTCGCATCTATCCTCTCAAATCCATCCAAATACTCCGCCGCAAACCGAGTGCACCCGTCAGAATCAGGAGTTAGGGATTTGAAGGCTATCAGCTTTTTGAGCAGCTCTACGGGACTCATATTATAAACTCCTTCACAAAGTTTCCACCCGCCTCTTTGGCCATTGCGAGTGCCTTTGAAGCCCTCTCAATCAGCGATATGTAGTCGTCGTCATGGTTGAATTTGGCCATGCCGATAGCGACATTGATTTTGAGCGGTTGTTCGGAGTAGACTAGTTTTGAGAGTTCGATTTTTGAGATGATTTTTTTTGCTATCTCAAGCGGCTTTTCATTGAATGTGTCGTCTATTAAAACAAGTATTTCATCTTCTCCGACACGGTATATTCTTTTGTCGTTAGCGAGTATGCTTTTGAGGGTGTTGGATAAAAAAATCAACACCTTGTCTCCTGCGAGATATCCCAGTTTTGCGCTAATATCCTGAAACTTTCCTATTTTTATGTATGCCACCGACAAATCACTTTTTTGCGTTGAGGCTTTTTGGAGGATAGAATCTACGTCCGACATAAAGGCTTTTTTGTTTAGCAGTTTTGTGAGTGGGTCGTATCTCGATTCGCCAAGCGCCTGCTCCAGATCTGTTTCAAGTTTTCTTATGTGTCCGTCCGAGCGCCTTAGCTCTTCTAGGAGTTGTCCTTGAAAAGAGAGCATTGATGAGATGATTTTTTGGTAATCTATATGTATGCCGTCCGGAGCCTCTGTTTGGATACTATCAAGATAGTCCCCCTGTGCCAAGATAGCTTTTGACATGGATTTGTTGCTGACGGTGAATGCGTCTATGCTTTGCTTACACATCTTCATATATTTTTCCAACTCATCGTCTCTTGATTGCTCACTGCAATCTTCGGAGTATCTTTTGAAGAGTTTTGCAATATCCGGATTATCGACATCGGACATGAGTTCTTTAAATACTCTGTCATAATATTTAGGATACGCCGGTGTCATCGTGTCTGAGAGTTTTGTTATCGCTTTGTCTCTGATTTTGCCGATAAACTCTAATATCTCATCTTTTTCCAAAGTTAAAACGCCTCTTCATCAAAAATGGTTCATTTTATTAAAAAAAATATTAACCTTGCTGGATACTCATAATACGGCAATAAACTATTTGCTATAATTATCGGCACAAATTTTAGATTTTTATCAGGTAAAAACTTGTTAAATAAGATAGTATTCTCATTTTTAGTTTCTTTGTTTTTTTCATCCAGTGTTTTCGGACAAAGCGGATCCGATGGTATATTAAAATCGTTTGATGATAAAAACAAAATTTTATCTTCGATTGTAAGTGCGGTTTTGGATATTTATTTGCAGACGAACGGTTACGGTGAGCTTCACGAGTTTGCCATCAACAATAAGTCCAAAAAAATATTTTTCAAAACAAAGTTGGCCGGCGAGGAGAGACCTCTCAGCGTCAGCGTCGGTAAGTATGAGCTTTTAAAAGAGGAAGGGAAGCTGTTTTTTGTCTGCAGGGAGGTCTCGACCGATAGGGAGTGGCTAAACGTTGCGGCAAAAAATTTTTTAAAAGAGCGGAAAATAGAGATTCCCTCTAAATATTCAATATTAATTTCGACGGTGATGTGATGGGTATAGATATAAAAGCAATGATTGTTGACGATAGTATGACTATTAGAAAAATCATCAAAACAAATCTCGATAAAATGGGCATCAATAACGTGCTTGAGGCCGGTGACGGCGAGGCGGCTCTCAGACTGTTGGCAGCAAATACCGATACCGGTATCTTGTTTTTGGATTATAATATGCCTATTCTAAATGGGTTTCAGACCGTCAAAAAGATGAGAGAGTACGCAAATCTGGCGCACGTAAAAATAGTAATGGTGTCAAGTGCGATTACAAAACCTCTTTTGGCCGAGTTTCAAAATCTAGGGATTGCCGGATTTATCTCAAAACCGTTTGATATGCAGAAATTTAACGATATAGTTTTGCCTATTTTGGAGGCTCCGATAGTGGGCGGAACCTTTGTTGATTCAGAGGGGATTCCAAAATCCGATGTTTTGAGATTATTTGGGTCTGAAAGCCCTATGGTCAGCTTTGACGGCAAAAAAATTGCTTTTAATTTTCAAACCGAAAAAATTACGATAGATGCCGATACGATAGCCAGATGCGGCTCTATATATACCGAGTTATCCGAATAAGCTAACAATGGAGTCGTCTATCTCAGACAACTCCCCTTTTTTTAATCTCTCTTTTGCCGCCATAACTTTTTGGATAAAAAACGACTTTTCTGTAGTCTCTATATCTTTTGAGGTTTTTATCTTAAAAAGTATTTTGTCGTAAAAAATCAAACTTTTTGCCACCAGAAAAGAGTGCAAATCTTCGCCGCTCATCGCCTTTATCTGCTCGTTTTGCTCTATCTCCAAAAGTCTTGCAGAATCAAAATCTCCTGCCGCCAAAAGTTCGTACAAATCCCTGTGCGCCTCAAACATCTCAGAGCCTATTCTGTTTGCTGCCATATCGAGAAGCGTATGGTTTTGTAGCATACTTTTGATCGCCGAGGCCTCTGCCGGATCGTATTTTGAGATGTTTAACCGCTCTCTGTCTCCATCTTTTTTTATCTTAAACGTTGAGATCGGGACATTTAGGAGTGCGCTAGCAAGCCTCCTATTCTCCTCCAAAAAGATTTTGTTGGAGGCCGCTAATATCTCTTTTGCCTCGTTTGCCGCCCTCTCTTTGTCATTTTGACTGGACATATCGTATTTTTTTACGATGCTTTCAAACAAAAACTCCATAAACGGTTTTGATTTTCTAAAAATATGAGCCAGTTCGTTTGTTTTCCCCTCTTTTATCATATCTGCCGGATCAAACCCTTTGTCAAAAACGGCTACCCCGCCCTCTATCGAGGATTCCGTGAGTAGTTTTGCCGATTTATATGCCGCATTCAGTCCTGCCCCATCGGTATCAAAAGCAAGCACCGCTTTTGCTTCAGCCTTTTTGATAAACGGGAGATGCTCTTTTGTCAGCGCCGTCCCAAGTACCGCAACCGCATTCGTAAATCCTGCCTGATGGAGCATGATAACGTCCATATACCCCTCGCAGACGATTAGCTCTCTGGTTTTAAATATCTGCTCTTTTGCTAGATTAATTCCGTAAAAGACTTTTGATTTGTTAAAGAGTCTTGTTTGGGGGGAGTTGATATATTTGGCCGGATGATTGGTGATTGTCCTGCCGCCGAAGCCGATTATTTTGCCGTTTTGGTTTTTTATCGGAAATGTTATCCTCTCAACCTGCCTTGCAAATATTCTCCCGCCCTCTTCACCGAAAATTCCGGTTTCTACGGCATCCACGGATGACAAGAACGAGCTTTTTAAAAAAGCTATTTGCTCAGAGGATGACGGCGCATATCCTAGCTCAAACCTCTCTATCTGGCTCTCGTAAACCCCTCTTTTGAGTATATACTCCCTTGCGGTTTTATTGTTCTCCAGATTTTTTTTAAAAAAATCGTTAAACCTCTCCAGTATGTCTGTTTTTTTGGTCTGCGCCGTTGTGTATTCGAGCTTAAAATTAAACATATCGGCAAGCTTTTCAATGGCCTCCGCATAGCCGATTTTTTCATAATCCTGGACAAACTTTATCGCATCTCCGGAGGCGTGGCACCCGAAACAGTGGAAAATTCCTTTTGTGGAACTAACAACAAAACTAGGTGTTTTTTCGGCATGAAACGGGCAGCAGGCCTTGAAGTTGGAGCCGTATTTTTTTAGCTCTACATAGTTCCCTACTACGTCTACTATGTCTATAATTTGCTTGAGAGATTCGATGGATTCGGTTTTTATCATACGTTCATTATAACTTAGATTTGATACAATTTTTTTATGGACGGCGGTTTGGATTTGAGAGATCCCATATTCGGTTTTGCGGCGTTAGCCGGTATTGCAATGGTTATAGCGACCGTTAGTATCGTATTGTCAAAAATAAAAACCGATACGGAGACAAAAGCAGTCAGACGGTTTTTGAACAAGTTTGCCCCCGCAAAAGAGGAGGCAGACTACGGTGAGCTGTTGGTCTCATATCCGAAAAGCTACGAGATACTCACAAAGCTATCCGGCGTATATGTTGATAACGGTGATTTGGAGGGCGCCCTAAAAATCAATCTGGCCATTTTGGAGCACCTCACACACTTTGAGAAAGAGAAAAAAGCCGCCGTGTTATCCTCAATGGGGGATATATATACAAAAGGCGGTTTTTTGCAACGTTCCGTAGAGGCGTATGAAAAAAGCCTTTTTTTGTCTCCCAGAAACCAAAAAACACTAGATTCTCTCGTTTTTTTGTATGAAAAAAGGGGGGAGCTTGAAAAGGCGCTTGACGGTTTGGATGCTCTTGAGGAGTTGGGGGTTAATGTGTCGGCAAAAAAAGAGTTTATCTCTCTTGCAGCCAAACTCTCAAAAGCAGTTACGGAGAGGCAAAAATTGGATACCCTAGAAGGGTACAGTGGCAATATCCCTTATTTTAAAAGGGAGAGGCTCAGACTGGCTATCATTTTAGATAAGATTGCGGCAGAAAAATTTTTGGAAGAGAGTTTTGACGACTCGCTCCTTGATGTCGTCTGGCAAGCCGATCTAAAAGGGTTTGAAAAAGTTTCAAATCCTATGTTTAAAGCCGTTCTGGACGGAAAAAAGCTAATTTCGTATGAGGGCAAAAGCGGAGTATTGGAGCTTGACGCATTTCGGGCGCTAAAAAAAACAGACTACGGAGAGGATGCAGCCTTGGTATTTGAGTATTCGTGTCAAAAATGTTCGTACGTCGATATAGACTATTTTTTTATTTGCAAAAACTGCCATGCCGAAAACTCATGCAGGCCAAAAACGATCTTATCGAAAAACCCTTTCGGCGGTGAGTTTTCTTTGGAGAGTTGGTGAAGCGGATACATATATATACGGACGGCTCTAGCCTCGGAAATCCCGGAGCCGGCGGATATTGCGGCATACTCGAATATGAGAGAAACGGAGAGAAACACACAAAAACCGTTTGCGGGGGAGAGGCTCACACCACAAATAACAGGATGGAGCTAAAAGCGGCTATCGAGTCCATAAAGGTTTTAAAAGAGCCGTGCGAGATAACTCTGGTTACAGATTCGGAGTATGTGGCAAAGGCCATTAACGAATGGATTTACGGATGGGTAAAAAAGAGCTTTAAGGGGGTAAAAAACGTAGATTTGTGGGAGGAGTATATCGCAGTCTCAAAAGGGCACAAGATTAAAGCGTCGTGGGTGAGGGGACATAGCGGGCATCCGCAAAACGAAGAGTGCGATAAAATAGCAAAATCGCAAGCCGAGATATACCAAAAAAATGGGAAATAAGTATGTCGTTTGACGAACTAGAGAGAAATATACAATATACGTTTAAAAACAAAGAGCTTTTGACTCACGCTTTGACGCACAAAAGCTGTAAAAAACCGTATAACAACGAGAGGCTCGAATTTTTGGGAGATGCCGTTTTGGACTTGATAGTGGGGGAGTATCTGTATATCAAATTTCCGACTGCCAACGAGGGTAATCTCTCAAAAATTAGAGCCTCTATAGTTAACGAAAAAGGGTTTATGCGGTTGGCCAATGAGATTAGTCTAGGTAAATACATCATGATCTCAAACGCCGAAGAGAATAATAGTGGACGAAATAAACCGTCGATTTTATCGAATGCTTTTGAGGCCTTGATGGGAGCCGTGTATCTTGAGGAGGGGCTAGAGACTGTCAGACGGATTACCGTAGAGATGATGGAGAGGGTGTATCCGAAAATCGACCTAATGACGCTATTTAGCGACTACAAAACCTCTTTGCAGGAGTTGACTCAGGCTAGGTTTGGTGTAACTCCGGAGTATATTATGGTAGGCTCAACCGGACCGGATCATAAAAAAGAGTTTACGGTAGAGGTTTTGGTGAACAAAAAATCTTATGCCAAAGCTACGGGGCCTAGTAAAAAAGAGGCCGAACAGGAAGCGGCAAAAATAACTTTGGAAATTTTGAAAAAAGGTCAGTAGGTGAATAGTTTTGGGATGGCTCTTAGGGTAACTACCTTTGGCGAGTCGCACGGAGCCGGTATAGGGTGCGTAATTGACGGAATGCCGGCCGGCGTTGCGGTGGATACTCAGTTTCTGCTATCAGAGATGGACAAGAGGAGACCGGGGAAAAATCTTTACTCTACGCAGCGGAGTGAAGAGGATACACCGGAGATATTAAGCGGTGTATTTGACGGCATAACGACCGGAACCCCGATAGCTGTTCTCATACGAAACAAAGACCAAAAATCTGCCGATTATAGCGCTGTGGCAAATAGCTTTAGACCGGGGCATGCAGATTTTGGGTATATGTCAAAATACGGTATCAGAGATTACAGAGGGGGCGGCAGAAGCTCAGCCAGAGAGACGGCGGCTAGGGTGGCGGCCGGAGCTTTTGCAAAAATGCTCTTGCGGGAGTTTGGGATAACGGTAGACTATGGGGTATTTCAGATAGGTGAGTGTGTCGCCGAAACAGAGGATTTCGAGTTTGCAAAAGAGAGTGAGATATTTGCCCTCTGCCCGCTAAAAGAGTCGGAGATGAAGCAAAAGATAGGGGAAGCGAGGGATTCGCACGATTCTGTCGGTGGTGCCGTCAAAGCCAGAATATCAGGGGTTGCGGCAGGTCTCGGCGAGCCGTTGTATCACAAGTTTGATTCACAGATTGGTGCCCTTATGATGGGGATAAACGGTGTCAAAGCGGTTGAAATAGGGACAGGAACCAAGGCTTCGTCTATGAGAGGCAGCCAAAATAACGACCAGCGTGACAAAAACGGCTTTTTATCCAACAACGCAGGCGGTATACTGGGCGGCATCAGTACGGGGCAAGATATCGAGCTAAAGGTTTATTTTAAGCCAACGCCATCGATATTTGTCTCTCAGCAAACCGTAAATGTAAACGGTGAAGAGGAGATAATGAACCTAAAAGGGAGACACGATCCGTGCATAGCCGCCAGAGGTGCCGTAGTCGTCGGTGCAATGGCTGCATTGATAACCGCCGATATGCTCCTTTTGAATCTCTCCTCAAAGCTTGAATCTCTCAAAAAAATATACGGTTAATTTTTTAAAAGGTGTGATACAATCACACCCTCAAAAATAACCCCCTAATGTGCCCGTAGCTCAGCTGGATAGAGTTTCAGATTGCGATTCTGAAGGTCACAGGTTCGAATCCTGTCGGGCACGCCACTAAAAAATTATAATACACCAAAAACTCCTGTGCTACAATACTGCAAACAAAACAGGAAACAATATGCTTTTTACTAATGAAAATGAACATACCTATAGATTCGGCGATCATGGTCCAAAATATATAGCCGTTGGGCCAAATATCGATTTCGGTGTCGTGGTTATTACCCCAGGCGAAGAGCATCCGTGTCATGCCCATGTAAAACAAGAGGAGTCTTTTTTTGCTTTGGAGGGGGAGTGTGAAGTGTGGGTGGACGGAGTGCTCGTAGTCCTAAGAGCAGGAGACTATCTGCAATGCTCCCCTGGCGAAGCACACTACTTTAGAAACGTATCAGACAAAAATTTCAAATCGGTATTTGTAAAATCTCCGCACTTTGATGAAAAAGATAGCGTCTATATCGAATGGAAGCCGGGGCAAGAGTTTAAAAAACAGTTTTAACCCAAAAATCTAACCGGCAAAGAGATCGTAAATACGGCTCCACCCTCCGTATTCTCGGCTCTTAGTGTCCCCCCAAAATGCCTCTCGATTAGCTCTTTTGACATATACAGCCCTATCCCTATACCGCTCCCTTGCTCTTTTGTCGTAAAATACGGCTCAAATATCCTGTCTATAAGCTCCGAAGCAATTCCGCCTCCGGAGTCTTTGACGCTTATCTCTATGTTGTCCTCTTTTTTGACGGTGTATATCTCTATCTTTTTTACGTCGCTATTTTGCTTGACGGTTTCATCGGCTGCATTTGCCAAAAGATTCAAAAACACCTGTTTAAATTCGTTTTTATAGCCTGAGACGACGTGTCTCCCCGCTTTTGTATCGATAAGCTCTATATTGTCCCCCTCCATCTTTGGGGTTACAATCATAATTACCTCGTTTATTGCATCCTCGACGCAAAAGTCCAGTCTCTGTGCATCCGGCAAAAACAGATTTCTAAAGCTGTCAATGGTTTTCGACATTTTTTGTATAACATCCATCGACTCGGTTTTAAAAGAGTCCATATCCTCTTTTGAGAGCTCTTTCATATCGTACAAAAAGTGTATATTTTGGACATACATCCCAAGGGCATTTAGAGGTTGTCTCCAGTGGTGGGCAACGGCTTGCATCATCTGTCCCATCTGGGCCAGCTTGGATTGTTCAAACATTGCCTTTTCACGCTTGCTGTTTTTTTCTACCTCTTTTGCCACCCTATCCTCTAGTGAGGCGTTCAGGGTTCGCAGTTCGTCTGTGGCTCCTATTACTTTTTGTTCCAATATCATATTGTGATGTCTTAGGGTTCCAAGATACAAAAAGGCGATAGGGATAGCAAATAGCAATACCGTTGCGGCCGAGAGGGCACCTTTGAGCGCCGCTTTTTTGAGCAGGTCGTTGATTGAGCCGACCTCTATATCTACCCCTACGGCATAGATATTTCCGTTTTGTGATTTTAACGGGACGAATACGCTTCTAAAGTGCCCCCATTTGTCCTCGTAGGAGGCGTATTTGTGTTGTCCGCTTTTGAGGGCTTCAAGTAGCATCGGGTCGGCATCGTCGTAAGAGTCAAAAAATCTGGTTAGATTTTTCCCTGTTTTTAGCTCCTCCTGTGTTGCGCTACTGGCACTAAAACGGATTTTTTTATCATCTTCAAAAACGGTGTATGCGTACTTTACTCCGGTTGCCGTTGCAAAATTTGAAAGTTTTTTGATATTCGAGAAATCGGTATCCGGCGAAATCGTATTTTTTTGCATTTTAGTGTCATGAAACCTATCCGGCAAAACCATAGGGACGGCCTGTGCGATAGAGTGTAGCTTTGAATCTATCTCCCCTTCTATCCTCTCTTTTTCCGTAGCGTAGCTGTACCATGAGGTGAGGATAATCCCCAATAAAAAAACTAAAAAAGCAACCGTAATTTTGCTTTTTTCTATTAAATTGCTATTCATTATTTTTCCCGACTGACATTATGGTTAGTTTATGTTTTTTTATTTGAGCCGTAGCTTAAAATTTAGGTTATAGCCAACTTTTAAATGTTAACATCGGAGTATTTTTGACGGGCAGGTAAAAATGGAGTTTTCAAAGATGATAGGGATAGGTGTTGCGGGTAATTTTACCGGACATTTGGAGCAGGCAGGGGAGTCTGCCGATTTTGCGGATGTGATAACGGCGGAGGAGGGGGCTCCAAAGGGGATATTCCCTTTTTACCTTCCGTCCCATCCGACTAGCACTCTGGCCACATATCCCATTTCGTCGCATGAGATAAATATGCCGGATGCCGATTCTAATCTTCAGGCGGAGCCGGAGGTTGCCATAGTATGTGATATAGAGTATGTCGACAAAAAGGTGGCAGGGCTAAGGCCGAAATTTTTTGGGGCGTACAACGACTGCTCAATTCGTCGCACTAAACAGACTAACGGGGATGGTGCGGTAAAAATAAGTAGCAAAAAAAATTGGGGTTCAAACTCAAAAGGTTTGGCAAAAAAACTCCTCCGTGTAGATAGCTTCCAAAAAGGTGGGATGATGGACGGATACAGGATCGCCTGTTATCTAAAGCGTGAAGGGGCGCTATACCCTTACGGCATAGACTCTGCCGTATCGTCGTATAGCTATTTTCACGGCAAGCTACTAGATTGGATAGTCGAGAGGATAAATAACCAAAAAGATGGTGGCCCGCTGGAGGATGTCGGCTTACTGATTGGAGAGTGCGGCTACCCGAAAGAGGCGGTAATCAGCATAGGGGCAACCAGATATACCGAATTCGGAGAGGGTGGGTATCTGCAAAAAGGGGATGAGGTTTTTACTGTTTTATACCCGTCGGATATCTATGACAAAGAGAGCATTTATGAGGCGATACTAGAGGGGTGGTCGGAACTTGACGGGATCTCTAGTTTGCATCAGATAGTCAGATAGTGGCTTCAGGTACTTTTTGGCTACAATCTAAAAAGAAAAATTTTTGCCGGAGCGCAAAATGGATGAAACTAAAAAAATCAGATACGGCGACTTCCTAAAAGAGGTGAGTGTAAATCACGTTCGTATAAGCTATAACGATTTGGCACCAAAAGAGGGTGCCAGACCGCCGGAGAGGATAAAACTCCGCTCGATAGATATTTATAGACTTTTAGCACCGTATATCGGAACCAGATTTACCGAACAGCTGAAAGCCGTTGTTCCGTTGGCTTTATATATGGTTTTGTTTCAAATATTTATCCTTAGGCAGGGGATAACTGATGCAACTGTTATAGGGCTGGGTCTTGCTGCCGTAATAATAGGACTTATGCTGTTTATGGAGGGGATAAAGCAGGGGCTTATGCCTTTTGGCGAGGCAATAGGGAATACGCTTCCGAAAAAAGTAGGTCTCTTTATTGTTTTGTTTATAGCCTTCCTGTTGGGTATCGGCGTTACGTTTGCGGAGCCGGCTATAGGTGCATTAAAGGCTGCCGGCTCACTTGTGAAGGCAGAGAAAGCACCGTATCTATATGCTCTTTTAAATGATTATTCCGGTGCGCTTGTATTATCGGTTGGTGTCGGTGTCGGTGTTGCGGCAGTTATAGGAACAATGAGATTTTTGTATGGCTGGGGATTAAAACCTCTAATATATATTACCGTAATACCGTCGTTGGCATTGACAACTTATTTTAGTTTGAATGAATATCTAGCACCAATTCTTGGTCTTGCTTGGGATTGCGGCGGGGTTACTACGGGGCCCGTTACTGTTCCGCTGGTGCTGGCTCTAGGGATTGGGATAGCCTCTGCCGCAGGAAAAGGCGATTCATCGCTTTCCGGATTCGGTATTGTGACCTTGGCCTCCGTATTTCCGGTATTGGCGGTTATGTTGCTCGGTTTGTATCTTTATACGGCTATCACACCTCAGGATATTATAGCTTCCGCCTCCATGTCGGCAATAGGCGGGAATATTATAAAACCTTGGTACTCCACTAGCCCTTATGAAGAGATGGTTTTAGGGGTTAGGGCCATAGTGCCCCTTGTTATATTCTTGTTTGTCATTATGAAGATAGTACTCAGGGAGAGGCTAAAAAATTTCGGCACGATAATGTACGGAATTACTCTTGCGGTAGTAGGGATGATGATCTTTAACATTGGGCTTACATACGGACTCTCAAAGCTAGGTGGGCAGTCCGGCTCATTGATACCGTCGGCATTTTGCACGATTGAGAGCGGAGGCACTACGATTGCGGCTCTATATCCATATTTTGCAGGAGTTGCGGCGGCTCTATTTTTTGCTTTTGCATTGGGATTCGGCGCTACACTTGCTGAGCCGGCCTTGAATGCACTCGGTCTAACGGTTCAAAATCTTACAAACGGTGTTTTCAAAAAATCAGCTTTAATGTATTCCGTATCGGTGGGTGTAGCATTGGGTATTATGTTGGGAATCATAAAAATAATATACGACGTGCCGTTGGCCTATATGTTGCTAGCCTCCTATGCCGTCGGGCTTATTTTTACATATTTTTCTACGGAGGAGTTCGTAAATATAGCATGGGATAGTGCAGGGGTTACTACGGGGCCGATTACCGTCCCTTTGGTGCTTGCTATGGGGCTTGGTTTCGGAAATGCGCTAAATGCCGTTGACGGTTTCGGTATTTTGGCAATGGCTTCGATATGTCCGATTATCGCTGTGCTTGCCATGGGTATTTATGCCAGATTTAAAGCCGGAGAGTTTAAAAGAGACGATGTGATATTGCAAACGGAGGTTAGCAGTGGTACAAACTAAAAGACAAATAACTATATTGACAGATCTTGAATTAATTACTTGCATTGTGCAAAAAGGGTGTGCCGATGATATAGTAAAGGCAGCCTATGAAGCAGGAGCGCAGGGGGCAACGGTGAATTATGCTCACGGGTCGGGCGTGAGAGAGAAGCTCGGTATTTTTGGGGTTGCGGTAGAGGCAGAGAAAGAGATAATACAGATAGTTGTCGCCAGTGAACAAATCAACAGGGTGTTTGATGCTATGTATTTGGCCGGAAAACTTGACACTCCTGGGATGGGCTTTATGTATGTCACAAAGCTCCAGAAGGCGGCTACTTATATCCCGCAAGAGGTGTTGGCAAAAATAGAGGCAAAGAGCCATGTATAACAATAGGCAAATGTGCTTGATTACCGCAATTTTACCTATGGCAACGGTTATGCCTATCGTTAGAGAGCTACACTCAATGGGTATATTTACGGCAAACAAGAGTACCGCTAGAGGTAGTAGCAATACGAGCAAGATACATGATGTTGAGATGGAGATTATGACCGTTTTGATTGATGAAGAGCGCTCAGATGAGATATTTGAGCTAATCTACGATAGGGGCGGCCTTTTCCAACCTAGCCATGGGCTTATATATCAAACTGCCGTTTCACTTTGTAGCGATTATTTGCTTCCAGATAGCTAGTTTTTTTTCAAAACTAACACAGGCATAGGCCGGTGACGGGGAAGGGAGTAGTTTTGTCTCTAGCTGCAGATAGGGGAAATGCTTTTTATAAAGACGCTCTGCCGTCCGTCCGGTAAAAAACACTTTTTGGATATTCGGGAATCTCCCAAGTAGATTCGGTATCTCGTTTGGCTTTGTATTTTTTAGGTTGCTATCCGATGAGTTTACCCTCTCGCAAGCGGCGACCACGTCCCAAAGCGCTATTTTTGAGTTGCGTAGTAGCCTTATCTTCTCCTCTTTTGTGTTGACGCAAACACCGTATATATCACCAAGAAGCCTCCAGAACTGATTTTTTGGATGGGCATAATAAAACATCTCTTCAAATGATTTAAGACTGGGGAAGCTCCCAAGTATCAGTATCTGTGAGCTTTCATCTACGATAGGGGGCAGGGGATGCGATACAAAACCCATAACCGTCAAAATCTTTTTTGATAAACGCTAAACAGATAATCTTTTCCCGCTACCGCCGTGTGGCATGCATAACACTCATTTGCGTCGCCGCCCCACGGTTTGTATGAGCCGTCCGGATTTTTGATAAATCTGGCATACCCCCAGCCTCCGGTAGCGACAAACTTTTTATCGTTTTTTATCATATATTCGACTCTTTGGATTTTATCCGCCTCTAATCCGTCTGGGAAGCTATCCATCGGCTTTGTGCTCCACCCTATCTTGACGATTATCGCTCCATTTGGGAGTTTATCCCCTTTTTTGAACGCTTTTTCATTTTTTGGGTCAACCAGAACATATCTGAGTTCGTTTTTGTCTTTTCTCCAATGTGTTGCCGCAACCTGCCAATTTTCGTATCCCTGTATAGTTTTTAGACTAAGGCCGTTTTTTTCTTGTATGTCGGGGAGATTTTGCCCAAAGAGAGATGCGACGGCAAGCGGCAAAAAAATAGCTTTTTTCATGGCGGCACTCCAAATCATATTTTGATTTAGTGTATCGTTTTAAGGTAAAATCAAAGTAAAAAGGGTTGTTTTGGGGTTCGAGATTTTTTTGATTGCGGTCGGTCTTGCTATGGATGCGGCTGCGGTATCGATGGCTATAGGGGCTAGACACAAAAACATAGGGAGGGCGGCGATCCTAAAACCGTCCGCTATGTTTGGACTTTTTCAGGGGATTATGCCGCTTCTCGGATTTGCGGTTGCTCTTTCGTTTTCGTCGGTTGTGGAGGCCTATGACCACTTCATATCGTTTGGCATTTTGGCTGCCTTGGGGGGCAAGATGATATATGAGGGGTTCCATGAGGATGATGAGAAAAAAGAGATTGGGCTCGGATTCAGGCTTTTGACCGTTTTGGCGATTGCTACAAGCATCGATGCGCTGGCCGTAGGGGTAACACTGGCCTTTTTGAACCAAAATATTATCGTCTCGGCGTTTGTAATAGCTATCGTAACATTTATTTTGTCGGCTGTCTCCGTCGTAATCGGACACAAAATCGGCGAGAGACTGGAGGGCAAAGCGGAGATTTTCGGCGGCGTAGTCCTTGTGGCGATAGGGATAAAAATAATGGTCGAGCATCTGTTGACTTAGGCCGTATATAATAAAATATTAAAAAACAACAGAACTATAATATAAGGATTTTAAATGCCATTAAGTATGTCTGCTATACGAAACACCTTTAGAATCCTAAAAAACGGTAGAGTCTCAATGGTGCTAACGGCGATGCTTTCATCGGGTGTGCTTATGCCGATTGAGGGGGTGGCCGCACCCCGCAAGGCGGTAGCGTAGTAGCGGGAAGCGCTACAATCAACCAGTCGGGCACCACTACAAATATCAATCAAGCAAGCAATAAAGCGGTAATAAACTGGAATAGCTTTGGTGTAGCTAAAAACGAAGTTGTCAATTTTAACCAACCAAGCGTATCTAGCGTCACTCTAAATAGAGTAGTCGGCAACTCCCAATCGGCAATAGACGGGATGCTAAAAGCAAATGGGCAGGTATTTTTGGTCAATCCAAACGGTGTGCTCATTTCCAAATCCGGCTCTATAAATACGGCAGGCTTTTTGGCAACGACCAAAAGTATTAGCGATAACGACTTTATGAACGGCAACTATAAATTTACCGCAAATGACAAATCGCAAAGCTCCGGCGTTGTCAATATGGGAACCATCAATATATCCGACTCCGGCTACGCCGTACTTGCCGGAAACAACGTATCTAACCTAGGAACCATAAGTGCAATAAAAGGAAAGATTCATCTTGTCGGCGCAGATGAATATACAATCAATCTAAACGGCAACTCTTTAGTATCTCTTAGGGTAGATAAAGGGGTGGTCGATGCCCTTGTTGAAAACTCAGGCGCAATAATAGCCGACGGGGGCGAGGTATACCTAACGACCAACTCTGCCAATGAGCTTTTAAATTCGGTAATCAATAACACCGGTATCGTAAGGGCGCAAACGATAAATGAGATTATAGGCGGCAACGATGTCGTATCGGCCGGCAAGATAGAAATTTATGCTCACGGCGGAACGGCAAATATATCCGGTACACTAGACGCATCCGCCCCAAACAGAGGCGATGGCGGTTTTATCGAAACATCGGGTAAAACGGTGAGGATTGCAGACGGTGCAATCATTACCACAAAAGCTACAAACGGCAATAGCGGAACATGGCTAATTGATCCGGTTGATTTTACTATTGCGGCAAGCGGCGGAGATATGACGGGTGCTACGCTTAGCACAAATCTCGGTAACGGTAATGTTATTATCCAAAGTTCATCCGGTTCATCGGGAACCAATGGTGATATATGTGTAAAAGACGATATCAGCTGGAGTGCTAATAATACGCTTACCCTTAATGCTTATAGAAATATTTATATCAACAGCGTAATCACGGGTAGCGGGGCAAGTAGCAAAGTCGCCCTATTGTATGGGCAAGGGGCTGTTGCTAGCGGCAATACGGCAATTTATGATTTTGGTCTCACGAGTGTTAGCAGTAGCGTTACCGGTAATAACTTTTCCGGCCAAATCAAGCTCTCATCCGGTGCCAACTTTAGTACAAAACTCGGGAGCGACGGAACAACGATAAACTATACGGTCGTCAACAATCAAACTGATTTGGCGGCTATTGCGCTTTCCGGCAACTATGTACTTGGAAGCAACATAAGTCTAAGCGGCACATGGACACCTATCGGGAGTTCTGCTACAAAATTTTCCGGTATGTTTGACGGGCTTGGGCATAGCATAAGCGGCTTATCCGTCTCGGGCAGTGTCACCGACGGCGGCTTGTTTGGATATACGGATACTACGTCGATTATTAGGAATGTCGGCATTAGCGGTGGTACCGCAAGCGGTAGCTCTAGCTCCGGTGGTTTGGTAGGTGTCAACAAGGGTAAGGTGTATAACGCATATTCGGCGGCTACCGTAAACGGCAACAACGGAGTCAGCGGAGGATTGGTAGGGATAAACACTGCTACCGGTACGATTTACAATGCGTATGCTACAGGTAGCGTTTCCAGTGACGGGTCATCAACTGGCGGCCTCGTCGGTTCTAATGCCGGTACGATTTACAATACGTTTGCCACGGGCAGCGTCACCAACAACGGCGGCTTTGTTGACGGCGGCGGTTTAGTCGGTACAAACACGGGCTCAATCGCCAACTCTTATGCTACAGGAAATGTCAGCGGTGATTATAATAATAACGGCGGCTTGGTCGGAACCAACGACAGCGGCGCAACAATCTCTAAATCGTATTCTACGGGAACAACAAGCGGCACAGGTGCTACAAACGGCGGTTTTGTCGGCAATAATGCAGGTACAATCTCCGACTCTTTTTGGGATACGACAACATCCGGTACATCAACCGGAGTCGGAAGCGGCACAACGACCGGTACAACCGGCAAAACAACTGCGGATATGAAAACCGCATCTACATACTCAGGCGCATCTTGGGATATTACTGGCTCGGAAACACTATATCCGACACTCACGTTTGGCAACGGCACAAATAGCGGACATGTTTGGAATGCAAAAACCCCGACAAACCTAAATATACCGGGCACGCCAGCTTCTTCCGGTTCAGGCTCTTCAGGCTCTTCAGGCGGCACAACATCAACACAAAACAGTACACCAACACCAACGACCACACCCACAACCTCCGGAACAAGCACGACAACAAATAAAACATACAAAAAAATGTTAGTTTTAAATAGCGATGGTACAACATCAGAATCAACAATGTCGCCGGAACAGGCACATATTCTATTGGAAAAATATAACAATATGCAGATGGCAGCAACAAAACATTCTGAAAATGTTTTAGAATTTTTAACTAGCTATGCAGATTTCCTCGATACCGCCGCCTCATTCGGTCTTTCAAGAGGCGGTATCGTATCAAAAGACGCCAATACTGTACTATTCGTAACCGATATTGCCTATCGGTCAATATCTGCAAACAATAGTGTCGATAGGCAGCGTGTTTTTGAACAAATAGGTGGTATGCCAGCAGAATTAAATGAGGTCTACAAAACGCAGTAGCTAAATCTGGCGCATTTTTAACAATAGACAGCAAATAATAGATGGCTTAAACAGGTTTAAATAAATTTTTAGAAAGAAAACAAAATGACACAAAAAATAAAACTATCTTTTTTTGCATCTTGTGCTGTTTTTGCATCTGCAACACTGACTTACGGTGCCGATGTTCCAACGGTCGGTAATCGGCCACGGCTGATGGAGATACCGGAAAAACAAAAACCGGAGCCAAAAATAAATATCAAGCCGCAAGAAGACCAGATAAGCGATATAGCAAAAGACAGCAGCAAAACCATTTTGATAAATGATTATAAATTTGTCGGCGACAGACTGATCCCCGCACAAGAGCTGAATTCAATCGTAGAGCCGTATAAAAATAGAGAGCTTAATATCAAAGATATTATGAATATCACAAAGCTTGTTACAAAAAAATATCAAGATAGCGGCTACATCATTGCGTTTGCCTATATTGCGCCAAAGTCGTATCAGGACGGGGTTTTGACGATCTCTACAAAAAGCGGCATATACGGTGATGTGAAGCTATCTAACAGCTCTTTGGTGTCAGACTCGGCAATAGGCAAAATACTAAATAGCAATAAAGGCAAATATATAACCTCCGGCTCCCTTGAGCGTTCAATATTGCTAACATCCGATTTGCCCGGTGTCGTTGTTGAAAATGCCGACATTGCGGTCGGCACAAAGGCGGGCGAGAGTGATTTGATTGTCAAGACAAAAGCGGCACCGAGATTTGACGGATATGCAACGTTTGACAACTACGGCTCTGTTTATACCGGACTTTACGAGTTTGGAGTCGGCGCTAATGCAAATTCACCGCTTGGAATCGGCGACAAACTATCCGTTACCGGTATGCTAACGGATGGCGGCGGGAGCAAAAACGGCTCCGTCAGCTATAGTGCGCCCATCATGGACAACGGTCTAAACCTAAGCGTTGGCTACTATCGAAACCAATACTCGCTCGGCAACGACTATGCGGCATTAAATTCTGTCGGCACGACATCCACCGTGCAGGCAAATTTATCATATCCGGTTATTAGGAGTGCGAAAGAAAATTTGACCGTTAGCGTAAATCCGCTACTTCCGGTACGTTTAGCAAGCTTAGTACAAGCACAACGGTCGTTGTCGCTTTGACCGATTTGTTGAGTTTTAAAAATGTACTTAATGCCCAGTATGCGCTTGCCAATAAAAACCTGGACGGGAGTCAGGCTATCACAATCGGCGGTGCATATGCGGTCAGAGCGTTCCCGACAACACAGGAGAGCTCATCCAACGGTTATGTATATACGGCGGAGCTAGGTTATCAATTGCCGACATTTGAAAACTATACTCACAACGTATTTGTTTTTTATGATGTCGGTCGTGCGTATATGAGCAATAACAACTCCCCTAGCGGATATATTCCGTTTAACGCCGAGATACTCCAAGATATCGGTATCGGCTACGGTATCTCCTATAAAGGTTTGTTTGCTAAGTTTCAGTTGGCGCATGTGATCGGCGGAGTTCAGGTGCAAGGCGTTCAATACTACACGACAAAAGCATTATTTCAGGTTGGATTGTCTTTGTAGCTAGTACAGCCTAAACTTATATTTTAGGTAGTACTATTTTAATTAGTTTTCTAATTAAAAATTATATTCGGCTGGGCTGAAAAATGAGACTCGGCATCTTAAATCTCAAGTCTATAAAAACGAGGATAACGTTTGCCTCGACCGCTATTTTTGTTTTCGGTATATGGATTTTGTCCTACTATGCCGGAATATCGTTGCAGCAAGATGCAAAAAAGCTACTCGGCGAACAACAGGCATCTACATTGGCCTACATATCCTCCCAAATCGACGGTGAAATACAAGACAGAATCCACGTTTTAGGGCTGGTCTCCTCAAAAATTAGCAAAGATATGTTGGATAACCCAAAAAAACTACAACATTTTTTGGATGAGCGGTTAATTCTCAAAGAGCCTTTTAGCGGAGGGGTTATAATAGTCGATAGGTCGATGAAAGTTATAGCCGAAACACCCTCCGGATTTGGCAGGATTGGAATAAGCTATGCCGACAGAGACTATCTGCATAAAGTTTTTGAAACCGCAAACCCGAGAGTAAGCGGCCCCGTTGTAGGGAAAAAACCAAACACTCCGGCGTTTGGAATTGCTGTTGCGATAACGGATAAAGATAACAAAGTAATCGGGGCTTTGGTCGGAATCACTTACCTAGATAAGCCAAATTTTTTGGATCATATAACACAAAACAGGTATGGAGCTAGCGGTTATTATATTTTGGTGGATCCAAAAAGCAGAATGATAGTGACCGGAAGCGATAAAAATAGGGTAATGCAAAAACTCCCCCCTTCGGGTAGCAATTGGCTGATAGATAGACACGCATCCGGAGGCGAGGAGACCGGAATCACGGTAAATCCGCTAGGTGTGGAGGTGCTTGCCTCTTCAAAAAATATCAAATCGGCCGGATGGTATGTTGTGGCGGCACTACCGACAAAAGAGGCGTTTGCCCCAATCGTGGAGATGCAAAAAAGGATTATCGGAATTGCGGTACTCCTCACCGTTATATCCGGAGCGGCAATCTGGCTGATGGTTAGAACAGAGCTAAGACAGGTGACAAGGGCGACAGAGATACTCAAAAGCTCGACGGAGCTAAAAGAGCCTCTGCCTGTATATGGCGATGACGAGATAACTATGCTCATCAACAGTTTTAATAAACTCGTAAAAGCTCTAAATATCAGGGAGGAGGAGCTAAAAAGCCTTGTTGAGAGCGAGGTTTTGAAAAGATTGGAGATAGAGGACAAAAGACAAAAAGAGCAAACGGCTCTTATCCAAAATGAGAAAATGGCGCAACTGGGCAATATGCTAGGGGCGATAATACACCAGTGGAAACAACCGCTTAGCTCCATAGCGATAGAGGTTCAGGATATCAAGTACGCATATTCGTACGGTGAACTTGATGAGAAAAAAATAGAGGAGATAGTCTCAAAGATTATGGGGATTATCGGATTTATGATAAAGACTGCCGATGATTTTAGGAATTTTTATAAACCTGCCAAAGAGCGAAAAAATTTTTTCGTTATCGAAGAGGTGGAGTCGGTCTTGAGTCTTATCTCCAGACAACTGGAGAATATGGACATAAAACTCAGTATAACCGGCGATCAAAAGATTGAGGCAAACGGTTGCTCCGGAGAATTCAAACAGGTGATTTTGAATCTGCTCAATAATGCAAAAGAGGCGTTTGGGTCGGGCGATAACAAAGAGAAGCGAATAGACGTAAGTGTTTCGTCTTATGGTGAAAAAACGATTTTGATCATATCCGACAACGCCGGAGGGATCCCGCCCGAGCTACTGCAAAGCGGTATTTTTGAGCAGTTTAGTTCTACAAAAGGGGAGGCCGGAACCGGAATCGGCCTTGCAATCAGCAAAACCATCATCGAGGAGAATATGGGGGGCAAAATATCGGCCAAAAACGTAAACGGGGGAGCCGAGTTTACTATAGAACTCCCAAAGGCCGTTTGATTGTTGCGCTGACTTACGCACGCTTAAGTGCGTAAGAACCTCAGTGTTTTATTTTAGACCTGAGACGTATGAGGCCAAAGCCTCTCTCTCTTTTTCATCCAAAGAGGATAGATCGACCCTTAGCTGTATAGAGTCTCCGTATACTCCGGCTTTGTGTGTTTTTATTTTCTCCATTGCCGTCTCTTTTGTAAGCCCCGTAATCTTCGGGAAGCTTGCCATCCCTTCCCCTTTTGTTCCGTGGCACATGGCGCATTTGGCACCGTACAAAATTTGCGAATACTCCCCGTTTTTTGCCGCCTCGGCCGCTTTTGGCTCCATGTATGCAAAAAATACCTTATCGACAAACGCCAGAAACGGGATAAAAAGGGCTATGGCGATTAGCAGTTTGTAGTGTTTTTTTAGTGCGTTCATATTTCCGTTATTCTCTCTACAAGGTTGGCGGCCCTCTCTTTTGCAGCCTCTGCGCTACTATCGGCGGCTAGGACAACGGCCATCCTCCGTCCTATATGACTCTCCGGTTTTCCGAACACCCTAACCTCGGTATCTGTGCTAAACAGCTCGTTTGGAATCTCAAATTTCGGCTCATTGGACTCGCTTTTTGCTTTGTATGCCGCACTCGCCCCAGGGGTTAAAAATCTATGCCCTAGAGGTAGACCCAGTACCGCTCGTAGATGGAGGGCAAATTCGCTGGCACTTTGCGTTATCATGGTTACCATTCCGGTATCGTGCGGACGTGGACTAACCTCGCTAAAGTAGACTTCATCGCCTGCGACAAACAGTTCCACCCCGAATATCCCTCTCCCGCCAAGACCGTCGGTTACGGTTTTTGCGATATGCTCTGCCTTTTGTAGTGCCGTCTCGCTCATCGCCATCGGCTGCCACGAATAGATATAGTCTCCGTCTTTTTGGATATGCCCTATCGGTTCGCAAAATACCGTTTCGCACTCCGTCCTTGCGGTTAGTAGTGTGATTTCGTAGTCAAATCTGATAAACTCCTCGACTATCATCTCGCTAGCATCCCCTCTCGCCTCTTTGGCGTGCTCAAAGCATTTTGCTACCTCCTCAGGGGCACGACATACGCTTTGTCCGTGTCCGGAGCTACTCATAACAGGCTTTATGACGCACGGGTATCCCATCTCGTCCGCTGCCGTCTTTAGCTCTTCTAGGGTTTTGGCAAATCTAAACCCGCTTGTTTTTAGCCCTAGCTCAACGGCCGCAAACTCTCTAATCCCTTTGCGGTTCATTGTCAGATTGACCGCTTTTGCATTCGGGATAACGTGAAAACCCTCGTTTTCGGCCTCAAAAAGTGCCTCAATAGCTATAGCCTCAACCTCCGGGAGTATATAGGTCGGCTTTTCGGCCCTTATCACACGGAGTAGCTCATCTTTGTTTTTCATATCTATTGCGTATGATTTTGTCGCTACGAGGTGAGCCGGAGCATTTTCGTATTTATCGACTGCAACCACTTCGCACCCAAGTCTGATAGCCTCTACGGCCACCTCCTTACCTAGCTCCCCGCTCCCCAGAAGCATTATTTTTATCGAACCGTTTTTAAAAGGGGTAGTAAAAACCATTATAAAAGCCTTTTGAAAATTTTTGGATATTTTACCTTATTGAACCATCCGATTAATTTTCGCATTTTAAGCAAAGCCAAAAATGGGGTTTTCGGCAGACGGTTCTTGCGACTAGATGTCGCCACAGAGTAAATTTTTTTAGGAATTTTTCCTATTTAAGATTTTTTTTGTGTATAATGGGGGATATTTTTAAGATACAAGGAGCTAGCTATGGGAACCTTCGGAAAGAGCATTGTAAAAGGGAATGTGGATGAGATTGTAGCGCTTTTGAACAAAGCATATGCAGACGAGTGGTTGGCACATTATCAATACTTTATCGGCTCAAAAGTGGTAAAAGGGATTATGAAGGAGGCCGTCATAGCGGAGCTGGTTCAGCACGCCGCCGATGAACTTAGACACGCTACGATGGTTGCCGATAGGATCATTCAGCTAGGGGGTACGCCGCTACTTCACCCAAAAGATTGGTTGGCTCATTCCGTATGTGGCTACGATGCTCCGGAGAATCCGCAAGTTTTGGAAGTTTTAGCGCAAAATATCAAAGGGGAGCAATGCGCTATAAGCGTATACGAGAGGTTGGCCGAGGCGACAAAAGATAAAGACATTATAACGTTTAATATGGCAAACCAGATAATCGCCGATGAGGTGTTGCATGAGGAGGAGCTACAAGCCTTGCAGGAGGATATACTAGGGTTTATAGAGACTTTCAAAGGGAGAGTGTGAAAAAAACACTTTTAGCCGTAGTATTGGCGGCCTCCACGGTGTTTGCCGCATTACCGTCAAAAGATGCGGTAGATGCGGTAAAAAAAGGGGATTTGACTCTTTTTAAAAAATTGGTTACCGACAAGGAGGGGGCAAACGGCTCCCTTGAAAACGGGAAGAGTATTTTGATGTATGCGGTTTGGGAGGGTAGAGAGGAGATTGTAAAGTATCTGATAGACCTCGGAGCCGATGTAAACGCAAAAGACAAAGAGGGCAAGACGGCGCTGATGCTGGCTGTTTGGAGGGAGAGGTTAAATATAGTAAAACTGCTTGTTGTGAACAAAGCAGATAAAAAAGCCAAAAATAACGAGGGGTTGGAGGCCGCAGATATTGCCGAGATAGCCGGAAACGGAGAGATTATCGATTATTTGGGAAAAAACTAGGCCGGACTTTATGCACAAGCATACGCCAGACCGTAGTTTTCCTCGCAAAATACCGGTTTTTCGCATATTTTG
>CALJKN010000184.1 GCA_937973585.1 uncultured Helicobacteraceae bacterium | reverse complement strand
AATGCAAATTACGTCGCTTTTACGAGGGCAAAAAACGGCCTCATCGTCATCAAAAAAAATAGCGGCTTCTCAAAACTCCAAGCCTTGTCTCTCCAAGAAAAAAAAGCAGACAAAACAAACCTAGCAACAAAACAAGAGAGCAATGACGACAAAACCGGATACATTCCGGCGCTTTTAAACACCGATTTGGGGCGGCAATCGGATCACCTGCTAAAAGAGGAGGCCGAAAAAGGGGATTTGAATGCCGTCAGATTCGGCCTTGCCTTGCACGGATACGTAGAGTCTATGTGCGGCACGGATACGGACGGTAGTTCGTCGATATATATCAAAAACAAATACGGATTTGCCATCAGGGATGCCGCAGCTCAGATTCCCCCTCTGATGAAAGATTTTACACCGCTTTGGACAGATGGGGCTAGGATTTACAAAGAGATCAGTATATGTGAAAAAGTAGACGAAAAAACCATGCTACACCGGATAGATATGTTGGCAGTTTTTGAGGGTGGGGCGGTTGTCGTGGATTTCAAAAGCTCCTCAAAAGCAAAAGAGGGGCACAAAAAGCAAATACAAGAGTACAAACGGATAGTCGGCAATACGCTACACACCGAGTGCAAAGGATATTTGGCACTAAAACAAGGAGATGGGATATCGACTCAAGCGGTGTAGCCGATATTTGCTAGGACAATACAAACCGATTTATCTCGTATCTACTCCCTTTTCGTTCTATGGTTAGATGTTTTTTGATTATTGCCGGATACTCATCCAATTTTCCGTTGATTTTTGATATATTTTGACGAAATCTACCGGTAAACTCCTCTACAAAAACACGGTAATTGTCATAGTGCGTATCGGCCTCACAAAAACCGTTAAACTCATCCGTATAGTCGTTATCCAAATCCAAAACACCGCCGTTAAAAGCCAAAAATGCAAACATAGCCGCCTCTTGCAAAGTCAACTCAACCTCGTAACCCAAAAAAAATATAGAACGCTCCTGTACAAAAAATCTTTTTTCAACCTTTTGCGGGCTTAGTCTTTGCAGGTATACGATGGGGTTTTTGCCGTCATTGATGACTATTTCGCCGCATTCCGTGGTTCCTACTATTTCGTTTTGCGGGAAAAATGATTTTTCCTCAAACGCTTTGACCGTTTTTACTACAAACGTAGATACCTCCGATAGTTCTCTGGCAAAATGATATGTCATCCAGTTTGTACCGCTAGCTACTATCGCTATCGGTTTGTATTTTAGGTTTTGCAAAATCCCGTTTAGGACTGAGGCGTATTCGCTTTGGTCGCTTTCGCTGCCTATACTATCGACAAATTCACCGTAAACCGTATAGTTGATACAAGCAAAAAAAGCATCCATCACCTCCTCTACGCCCTTCATGGCAGAGTGTGTCGATACTATGTGTAGTTTTTGAATATCGTAGCTCTCTCTGAGCAAGGATACGGCTATAGTGAGCGGTTGGTACGTTAGACCGCATTGGATTATAGCTTCTATTTTTTCCATTTTGTACCTTCAAAATTTTTTGCAGATATTTTAGAAAATTTTTTTGATTTAGTGTTGTTCGGAAAAATTTCTGAACCGAAAGTTTTTTGAATATATCCCCTATAAAATCGGGTCTTGTTGTAATAGCGACATTGGGTTTTTAAACATCGTTTTTATTGCGGTTAAGTTTACAGGTGAAATTCTTAATAAAAACTTTACCGGATATTTTTTATGTTATAAAAATAATTTGCATATTTAATCTTTGGGAAATTTTCTAAAGCAAAAAAATGTAGACTAATCGTATTAAGATATTTTTTTGTTTTTAAAAATGAGCACGGTTTAAAATGGAGAGGGTTTGAGCTTTAGGTATATTAGGTTTGATTTTACGATAAAGGGGTCGGAGGCTCCGTTTTTTACCGGGTCGGCTCTTCGGGGGGCTTTTGGGTATAGCCTCAAAAAAGTGTGTTGCATAAACCCAAAAGGGGTATGCGACGGCTGTTTTGCCGATGCTACTTGTCTTTATTATGATTTTTTTGAGAACAAAAACACATCGCACGGATATAGATTTGCCGTCGCTACGCCGTCAAACGGTTGGAGTTTCGGGATATATCTATTTGAGGGGGCATGCGACAAGGCGGCATACGTCCTCTCGGCTCTAAATACAGCCGTCACGGAGGGCGGCCTAGGGGCGGGCAGAGAGCGCAAACGGATAGCCTCGGTATGGGCAGGCGATACTCTGGTGTATGACGGGGATAGATTTGAGCTAAAGGGGGTAAAACCACAAAGCTTTGTTCCGCAAAAAGATAGAAAAATTTCCAAAATCATCCTAAAGACCCCTTTTCGGCTAAAATCCGACGGAAAGAGGGTTGCCGCAGAGGAGATAACGGCCGTTAGCGTCGCATTGTCCGCTATGAGAAGACTAGATGAGCTAAAGGGAGAGCCGTTTAAATCCAGACGGTTTGAGTATGATAGAGATACGGAG
>CALJKN010000183.1 GCA_937973585.1 uncultured Helicobacteraceae bacterium | reverse complement strand
AGTTCAGACGTGTGCTCTTCCGATCTAAAAGCAAACCAGATAAAACATAGTAGACGATGCACCTGAGAGTGCACCGTATACAATGCTGAGGGCAAGAGCAGAGAGCATAAATCCGGCTATAGCGATTTTGCGGCTTTTTATTTTTTGGCTTATGTATCCGCTCCCGAAATCACCGACCGTTAGCCCTATATAGCATAGCATGATGGCGTTTCCGGCATTTACCCCGCTTATCCCGAACTCTTTTGCAAATTCAGGGGAAAAAAGTATCAGAATCCCGACGCAGTACCAGAGCGGAAGCCCTATGATAATTGATTTTGAGTATTTGGCAAAAAGTTGTTTGTCGGTAAACAGGGAGAAAAAATTTCCCCGTTTTATATTTTTCTCTTTTAGGTTTTTAAAAATCGCAGACTCCAGTATTCCGACACGAAGGAGCAATAGGGCGAATCCTAGTACGCCACCGATGATATAGGCCGTCCTCCAGTCAAAGTGTTGGGCTATAAAATTTGCCGCAACCGCTCCGGTAACCCCTACGGTTGCTATCATCATAGTTCCGTACCCTCTAATCTCTTTTGGGAGTATCTCCGCAACCAGCGTCACCCCCGCCCCAAGCTCTCCGGCAAGCCCTATTCCGGCTATAAACCTAAGCGCCATATAGCTGTTTACGTCTTGCACAAAACCGTTCAAAAAATTCGCCGCCGAATAGAGGATGATGGAGCCTAGCAGTACCGAGAGTCTCCCTTTTTTATCCCCGAGAACACCCCATAGTATCCCGCCGATGAGCATTCCGGCCATCTGCATATTTAGGATATCTGCTCCGACCGTAGTGATCTCAGCCGGAGATAGCCCCATCTCCTTTAGGCTAGGGATTCTCACTATCCCAAATAGGATCAAATCGTAAATATCCACGAAATAGCCCAGAGAGGCGACTATGACCGGCATAGAAAAAAGCGCTTGAAGTGTCTGTTTTTTTGAGTGCAACCGAAAACCTTTGTGGAAAATTAATCTACTTCTATATGTGATGCAATAATCCGAAAATAGCCTTTTATCATTTTAGGATTTCTAATTGCTATTTGGACATGCGTTTTTTCATGAAATCCGGCTCCCTCGTAAAGTTCTTCGCCCTCCACAAACATTCCTCGTACGGAATCAAACTGCCGTTGCGGCGTATTTGTTGCATGCAAGAATTCTATTACTGCCCTATCCAAAGGCCTCAATAGTTTATCGTGATCGTCTTTGTATGCTTGTTTATTTTTTGGCATTTCGGCACCTGTTTCTTCGGCGAATCTGCGATATCTCGAAAAAGCGTCTTTGAGTAGTTTTTTGTAGTGATTTTCTGTCAAATTTAGGCAATGGCCAAGATTTAAAACAGCGCCGATTACGGTAGGATTTGGGTAGTTTTCGGGAGTCCTTTTTTGCGCTTCATTGGCATACTCAAGAGCCCTTACTGGGTCGTTTTCCCAAAAATACATTCCGTTGCCGAGCCAGTCGTAATGGTTTTTGCTTTGTTTAAATGTTGGATTTGTTGATAATAGTTTTGAGGCAACCGATTCATCGCAACCGTGAAAACCGAGAACAAATCTAGGGCTATCGGCGTATAGCTCAAAATTCACGGCTTGTTATCTAAAAGAAGGTGTTAGCCGCATTTGGGAATCGTATATTCCGTTGGCTATGAGTGCTTTTTTTATCTCATCGTTGTCTATTGACGATAAATGTTTTTTGATTGCAGCTATATCGTTTGTTTTATCATATACGGATATTGTTTGTTTTTTTTCAGTATGTTTTGTATTTTTTTGTTTCATCCGAAAAATTCCCAATAAAAAAAGTTTCTTATTTTATTAGAAACAGGCTAAAACCGCTATTTATCATAGATTACTCTCAACCCTGTTTCTGCCGTTTTCTTTTGCTCTGTATAGCAAAGCGTCTGCCGATTTGTATATATTTTCAAAAGGTTCATCGGTGTAGTCGTTTTTGACGTACATACCTATCGATACCGTCAGATATCCTATATTTTCATTTGCTTTGTGCTCTATTTGCAGTTTCTGGACTTTGTTTTTTAGCGCAAACGCTTTTTGTTCATAAACAGCTATATCGTCCGACATCCCCAAAGCACCAAACTCTTCGCCTCCGAGTCTATAGACCTTTTCGCCGTCTTGGTCAAAAATATCGATGATTGCTCTGGCAACGGCCTTTATAGCGTCATCCCCTTTGTGGTGACCGTATATGTCGTTGTATTTTTTGAAAAAGTCTATATCTAGCATTATAAAAAATATTTTTTTCTTCTCTTTGAGCGCTTTTTGGATATCTTCCGATACCGTTTCGTTTAGATACCGTCTATTGTATACGCCTGTTAGGCCGTCTACTATTCCGGTTTTGTAGAGGTCGGTCAGGGCGGCATTGATTTTTCTCTCCATTCTGGAGTAATATCTATAAAAAAACAAAGTGGTAAAAACCCATACGAATCCGGCAACTAGCGTCGATAGGATTACCGTCTCTTTTACTTTCGATTCCTGCTCCTGTACGTCCACTATCGTAGTGATTCTCCCTATTTCAGCGGATCCGGCATCTATGAGCGGTATGGAGTTTAGTATACATACCCTGTCGTTTATTTTGACTTTTTTGGGTTCAAATCCGTTTGAGTCTATATACCCCAGTATCTCACTATCCGGTTGTGCTACGGTGCTTGAGATTAGAAAATAGTTTTTCGTATCGGCATAAAATCTCGGATTTTTTTGGTGGCTTTTCCATTTTTCAAAATCATCCGGTTTTAGGACGGAGCGCTTGATTGCCGTGACGGTATCGGCTCTGCTGATATTTGACACATCTGACATTATTTCGTCGATCTCTTTGCCGATTTCGATATACCCCTCCAGATGGCCGTTTATATAGTACGGCTTTACGGTTCTATGTGTTAGATTCCGGTGTATTCCAAACTCTATTCCACTACTAATCTGTCCCGTGTTGACAACATTTTGTAACGTTTTTCGTTTAGGATAGTCTCCGCTTTTTTCGTATTCGTGAGCCCTTAGTAGTATCCGACCGTCTTTTTCAAAAAAATAAATATGGGTGATATTAAAATGCTTATTTAGATTTTGATATATCGGTAGCATCTCGTCGTATAGAGCTTTTTTATCTTTTTTTGCAAATGCGGATTTTACGTTTTGATTATTGTCAAAAAAAGTAAACAACCCGACGGATTTTTCACTCTCGTAAGCAAGAGTTTTTTTTAAAATATCGTTTACGCATTGCGTTCTCTTTTTTGCATCCTCCATGACTGCCCTCTCGTGGCTGTAAAACGTAAAAAATAAAAATAAAAGCCCTATAGATAAGGCGGCAAATACCACGGGCGTTAGTATTTTTGCCAAAATATTTTTTTGTATTCTATTTTCATTTGTTATATATCTCCAAAAAATATATTAAAAAATTATAGTATCGATAATCTAAGCGGCGGAATTATACTATTTCGTTTGTTTAAACAAATGTTTAAAAATTAGACCAGATGTTTAATTATTCGAGCGATGCCGAACGTCGTTGGGGTGACGCTGAAGAATATACCGGTGGACGTCTTTCATGGATTGGTCGTTTTAATTATACATTCGATCAAAAATATATAGCCGAGTTCTCTTTCCGTTATGATGGTAACACATTGTTCCCCGATGGGCATCGTTGGGGTTTTTTCCCTTCTGTATCGGCTGCATGGCGTTTAAGTGAAGAATCTTTTATGGAAAATACGACCGATTGGTTGAGTAATTTAAAGCTGCGTGCATCGTATGGAACAACAGGTAATGACTTGGATGTGAATGATGAAGAAATAGCAGCATTCTCTTATCTACAGAAATATAATAAGGGGGGAAATTATGTGTTTGGTAACAATTTAGCTAATACGATTACGCCTGGTGCTACGCCGAACTTGACTTTAACATGGGCTACATCTAAGACTGTTAATGGTGGTTTGGATTTCGGTTTCTTCAATAACCGATTATCT